>JANNHO010000068.1:0-2045 GCA_031404435.1 Acidimicrobiaceae bacterium
TGGTTGACGGCGATCATCGCATCGTCGAACCCGCTGCCGACGCGGCCGATGGTGGCCTCGACGTTGGCAATCTTGGTGCCCTGCTCCTCACGCGTACGCGCCTCGAGCTCCAGCAGCCGATCGATCGAACGCGACTCGGAGGATTCGAGCTTGGACAACAGGGTGTTGGCATGTTCGTTCACTTGACCGGCGAAGCTCTCCAGCGAGGCGCCGATCTCCGTCTCGAACGTACCGATCCGGTCATCGACGGCGGCAGCGATCTGCTGGTCGCCCTCGTCCATCCGGTTCGAAAGATTGGTGATGGTTTCGTTCACGTGGTGCACCAGTGCGCCGGATTGCTCGTCGAAGCGTTTGTTCGCAACGGCGAAGTCGTCGAGGCGACTGTTGACACCGTGGAAGGCCTTCTCCATGTCGTCGCGCACAACCTGGCGGATCTCGATCATGGTTTCGGCATCGACACCGCGGACTGCTGCGATCTTGTCTTCGAGGTCGTTCATCCGCCAGTGCTGATGGTTGGCGAACTCCGCCAACCGTTCCTCGAGCGCGATCTGCAACGCCTGCTGGTACCCCTCGTTGGCGACTCGCTGCGCTTCCACCAAACCGCGGTGGTTCTCGAGTGCTGCCCCGTGTTGGTCGATACCTGCCTGCAAGGCCGGAAGGCGGTTTGCCAGTTCGTTGCGCAGTTCCGCCCGCGACTGTTCGGCGGTGTGCTTGACCGCGTCGGCCTGCTGCGACATCGCCGAGAAGTACCTGGTCAGTTGTCGCTCCACCGCGGTCAGAATCGTCGCCGTAACCGTCTCGATGTCCGTCGGCGCGGCATGTTGTTGGCTGGGGTCCACCGTCACAGTTGATCTATCGGCGCAAGTTGCCGAGTTCTTGAGACGCCGATCAGAATGTTCACACGCGGTACGTTCGTCGCCATGGACATCCATCTTGTCGACGGCACCTACGAGCTGTTCCGCCAGCACTTCGGGCAAGCCGCCCGCCACGGCGATTCCGGGCCGTTCGCCGCCACTGCGGGAGTGGTCGCGTCCACGCTGCAACTGGTCGCCGACGGGGCCACGCACGTCGCTGTTGCATCCGATCACGTCATTGAGAGCTTCCGCAACGAGCTGTGGCCCGGGTACAAGACCAGCGAGGGCATGCTGCCCGAACTGCTGACGCAGATCCCGGTGATGGAGGCAGCGCTGGCTGCTGCCGGGTTCACGGTGTGGGCAATGGTGGAGCACGAGGCCGACGACGCACTCGGTGCGGCGGCGGCTGTGGCCGAAGCAGACAGCCGCGTGGGTGTGGTGCAGATCATCACTCCCGACAAGGACCTCGGCCAGTGCGTGCGCGGTACCCGTGTCGTGCAGTACGACCGGCGCAAACGGGAGGTGATCGATCGGGACGCAGTGATCGCCAAGTTCGGTGTGCCGCCGGAGTCGATTGCCGACTACCTCGCCCTGGTCGGCGACACCGCCGACGGGTACCCCGGGCTTGCGGGATGGGGTGCCAAGAGCGCCTCAGCGGTCCTCGCCACCTTCGGCACGATCGAGGCGATACCGGCCAGTTCGAAGGACTGGAATATTCCGGGCCTGCGTGGCGCCGACAAGTTGGCCGTCACCTTGCGTGACAACCTTGCCCTGGCCTTGCTGTTCCGTCGCATCGCCACGATCGAAACCGACGTGGAGGTGGGCAGCGTCGACTCGTGGCGCTGGACCGGCCCGACCGCTGCGTTCGAGCGTGTGGCGGCCGAGCTGGGCGCCCCCGGCCTGTGGCGCCGAGCAGCGGAGCTGGCGCGGCGAACCGCATGACACCGGTGCGGCCGAGTGCGGGACCCGCTGAGTACGGAGCCCGCTGAGTGAGGTGACGGCCAGGCGACCTGCGGCACACGAGCGACACCGTTGAAGGCTGCTCCCTCCCGGGCCTGACCTGATTCCCGGCTACCCGTCGCACAGAACCCGACCGTCACCTCACCCAGCGGGCGCAGTCGTCACGTTACCCGATCGGCCTGCGGGATCGGCGGGAGCGACGCTAACCTGCCCTCCTCCAATGCAGCCCTG
>JANNHO010000069.1:0-17102 GCA_031404435.1 Acidimicrobiaceae bacterium
GTGCTCGACGAGCTGACCGAGACCAACCTCCGTGTCGAGGGCACCATCCCGAACGACTTGCAGGGTGTCTACATCCGCACGGGGCCGAACCCGGCGTCGGGCCAATCGGCGCACTGGTTCTTCGGTGACGGCATGGTGCACGGGATCCGCCTCGCCAACGGCAAGGCCGAGTGGTACCGCAACCGGTTCATCCAGACTCCGAACATCTCCGACCCGATTGACGATCCGATGGCCGGGATGGGCGACCTCACCCGCGGCACCGGCAACACGCATGTGATGGCCCACAACGGTGAAATCCTGTGCCTAGAAGAAGGCCACTGGCCGTGGCGCATCGACAACGAGTTGAACACCGTCGGCGTACAGAACTATGACGGCGCGCTGACGTGTTCGATGACCGCGCACCCGAAGATCTGCCCGGTGACCGGAGAGCTCCTCGCGTTCAGCTACCTCAACGGGCAGGCACCGTTCCTGCACTACATCCGCATCGGTGCCGACGGCGTGCTGCAACAGCTCGAGGGCATCGAGATCCCGAACATGGTGATGATGCACGACTTCAACGTCACGCAGAACTATGTGATCTTCATGGATCTGCCGGTGTGCTTCGATCTCGGTGCGCTCGAGACGGGCTTCCCGTTCATGTTCCGACGAGACGCCGGGGCGCGCCTCGGGGTGATGCCGCGCAACGGAACGAATGCCGATGTTCGCTGGTTCGAGATCGAGCCGTGCTACGTGTTCCACCCGGTCAACGCGCACGAACAGGGCGACCGCATTGTCTTGCACGTCTCGCGTCAGTCGGAGGCGTTCGGCACGAGCAACGACGATTACGCCGAAGTCGGCAGGCTGTGGCGGTGGACGATTGACCTCGCCAAGGGAACCGTCGCCGAGCAGCAGATCGACGACCGCCCCGGCGACTTCGGCCGAGTTGCCGACCGGATGGTCGGCCTCGACGCGCGCTACGGCTACCTCATGGCCCTTGGTGGCGAGGGCAACAGCGAAGAGCCCGTTTACGGATCTGCGCTGTGGAAGTACGACCTGCACGACGGCACATGTTGGGAGCACCAACTCGGCGACGGCGTGCGCGGGGCCGAGCCGGTCTTCGCCGCGGCGGCTGACTATTCGGCCGGTAACGATTCGGGCGGCGACGATTCGGGCGAAGACGAGGGGTGGGTCATCAGCTTGGCGCACGACACCGTCTCCGGAGAGTCGAAGTTGCTGATCATCGATGCTCAGAACTTCTCGGCTCCGCCAGTTGCCACGATCCACCTGCCCCGACGAGTGCCGTACGGCGCCCACGGCAGCTGGATTCCCGACCGCGTCCCGAGCTGACGGCCCTGCCTCTGGGCTGGGTCGGGTGCGGGGAAACTGAAGTTCGCACGCAATCAGATGACCTCGGCCGAGCCGGTGTCTCGAAACTTTGGGGGAGAGCATGAACACATCAGCAGTCCGTTCGACACACCGAACGGGTGTGGTCACATCGTGGTACGTCGGTCTCGTCGCGATGTCGTTGATCGCCGCAGCATGCAGCAGCAGCGATGAGACAGCGCCCACACCGGCGGCCGATGCGACCGCGACGGCTCCAGCGGCGACCGTGACGGATTCGACCGACGCGCCGGCGACTGACACGTCGGCGACCGACGCGCTGGCGACCGACGCGCCGACGACCGACGCGCCGACGACCGACACGTCGGTGCCTGACACGTCGGTGCCTGACACGGCCTCGGCCGATCCGTCGGTAGCGTTTCCGGATCTGGGTCCGGCGATGGGCGACGAGATCGTCATCGGGCTCGTCAACACCGAAGGAACGCCCGGGCTGGACTTCCCCGAGATCCGCGTCAGCATCGAATCCGCCGCCGACTACCTGAACGAACACGGTGGGTTTGGCGGCCGACCGATCACGATCGAGAACTGCACCGTCAAGGGCTCGCCCGAGACCTCGCAGTCCTGCGCCCAGGAACTGGCCGGCAAGGGCGTCGAGATGGTGCTCTTGGGTCTCGATCTGTTCCCTGACTACGCCACCTACTCGGCTGCCAGCATTCCCGTCGTCGGCGTCCTACCGATTCTGCCCGGCGACTACACCGCAGAAGCGTTGTTCCTGACCGGTGGCAACGCCACCCTCACCGCCGCGATGGCGGCGGTCGCCAAGGACCACTTCGCAGCTGCAACCGTTGCCATCGTGAGCAGCGACAACCCGGGCGCCAATGGGACCGAAGCGTCGCTCACTGCCGCGCTGGACCTGGCCGGGATCGCCCATATCACGGTCAAGGGCGGCGACAACGAAACCGACGCCGGGTTCCAGGGCCTGATGCGCGAAGCCACCAAGGACAATCCCGACCTGCTCGTGTCGCTGTATTCCGATTCTGGATGCATCGGGACCATTCGTGGTCGGGCCGCGTTGGGGATCACCATTCCGGTCATCACCACGGCGATCTGTTCCAGCACGGACGTGCTCAGCGAAGTCGGTGATGAGGCGATCGGATGGAACTTCGTCGGGGTGGCCGGCGAAGAGGTCACACCGGAACTGGCAATCCTGCAGGAGATCATGGCTCCCGCGCTCGGCGTGGCCCCCGACGAGGTCGACTCCACGTCGCTCGGCCTCGGCGCGCTCGGGCTGATCGGGATCATGTCCCTTGCGCAGTACGCCGACATGATGGCAGCAGGCGGAGACGAGGTGACGGGAGCGTCGTTGTTCGACTATCTCGGGACCACGACCGGCCTGACGCAATGGCCAGGTGGATCGCCGATCGAGTGTGGGAGCGAAGTCAAGTACCCGACGATCTGTGCGTTCATTTTCCCGGTGTCGGAATATGTTGCGGGTGGTTCAATCGAGACCATCGCCGGTCTCGAGGCGGTATCGGCCAAGGACTACCTGCCGTGACGCCACCGCCGCCCTACCGCCGATGACCGAAACCCGATGACCGACTACGCCTACTACCTACTGCTCGGTACCGGCGCAGCGGCGATCATCGCGTCATTCGGGCTCGGGCTGGTCGTCACCTATCAGGGCTCGGGTGTCGTCAACTTCGCCTACGGGTCGATGGCGATGTGGGTGGCCTACGTCTACGCCGACCTGCGCAACGGTGCGTATCCGTTCCCGGTACCCGGTCTGCCCGACCGGTACCACTTCAACGGTGACGTCGGGTTCCGCTGGGCGCTGCTGCTGGCCATGCTCACCGCCGGAGTGCTCGGGCTGGTGGTCTATCTGCTGGTGTTCCGCCCGCTTCGTCGGGCACCAGCGCTGGCCAAGGTGGTGGCGAGCATCGGGCTGGTCATCGTCTTGATGTCGCTTGTCGACCGGCGATTTGCCGACAAATCGACGATTCGAGTCGACGCAATCCTGCCGCGCGAGCCGGTCACCTTCGCCGACAACATCACGGTGCCACGTGATGGCATTTGGCTCGCGGTGATCGTGCTGGCGTTGGCGGCGGCCCTGTGGGCGGCGACGCGCTACACCCGCATCGGGCTGATCACCCGTGCTGCGGCCGACAACGAAAAGGGCGCGGTGCTGGCGGGGTTCTCACCGGATTTCCTTGCCGGGCTGAGCTTCGTCGTTGCCTCGCTCGTTGGTGGCTTGATCGCGATACTTGCGGCGCCGATGATCCAACTCAGCTCGGGTGTGTTCACGTTTGGATTCCTCATCCCTGCGCTTGGTGCTGCGCTGCTCGGCAAGTTCCGGTTCATCTGGCCGACCGTCGTCGCCGGACTCGTGATCGGCATGGTCCAGTCGACCTTCACCAAGGTGCAATCCGATCTCAGCTGGTTTCCGAAGTACGGCGCGCGCGAGGGCCTGCCATTCCTGGTGATCATCGTTGCCATGGTCGTGCTGGGCGAGCGGCTTCCCGACCGCGGGGCTGTCGACGGTTGGCGGCTTCCCGCGGTGCCGCCCGCCAAGGTGACCGTGACCACCGTTGCTGTTCCGGTGGTGGTTGCGATCGCCGGGTTGCTGGTGCTCGGCCCGTTGTGGCGCGGGGCGATCATGACCACCACCATCGCCGCAGTGCTGGCATTGTCGCTCGTGGTGCTCACCGGGTTCGGCGGCCAGACCTCGCTAGCGCAGATGGCGTTTGCGGGAATCGCCGGTTTCGCATTGTCGAAGCTGGCGCTGCAGTGGAACATTCCGTTCCCGATCGCGCCGTTTCTGGCGGCATGCGGGGCAACGATCTTCGGTGTGATCGTTGGCTTGCCGGCGCTACGTGTGCGCGGTACCAACTTGGCCATTGTGACCCTGGCCGGCGGGGTCGCGATCTCGGAGCTGATCTTCAAGAATCCGGACTACGTCGGTGACGTGTCGACTGGCGGGGCGAAGATCCCCCATCCGAAACTCGGCGGGTGGGACCTCGGTCTGGTCCTCGGGAGCAAATCGTCCCGACCGGTGTTCGGCATTACGCTCGTTGTCGTCACCGCGCTGTTGTCGCTCGCCGTGGCCAACGTTCGGCGCAGCGCGACCGGCCGGCGGATGCTGGCGATCCGTTCGAACGAGCGAGCCGCCAGCGCAATCGGCATCAGCGTCGCCAATGGCAAGTTGCTCGTGTTCACCCTGTCATCGTTCATCGCCGGTGTCGGCGGCTGTCTCATCGCCTACCGGTTCGGCACGGTGTCGGACGTGTCCTACGGCACCGTTGCATCGCTCACGGCGCTTGCCGTCGCCTATCTCGGCGGCATTACCAGTGTCAGTGGGGCGGTCACCGCCGGCGTCGTCGCTTCATCGGGTGTCGCGTTCTTTGCGACCAGCCGCGTGGTCGGGTCGCTCGGCAAATGGGAGGCGCTGATCGGCGGCGTGTTGCTGATCTTCACCGCCGTCCAAAACCCGGAGGGGATCGCCGGAGCGTTCCGGACCAAAGCCGCAGAAGCGAAGCTCAAGCGGGCGAGGCGATCCGTCGCCCAACCACAGCCACAGCCGCTCGTTGTCGGCTAGGCGTAGAAGCGACATTGCTTCGAAGGCGACGTTTTCCTCGCCTATCCGAGGCGCGGGAACCTGCGGTGGCTGACGGGTTGGCGGACCGTGACGATGGGCGCATGGATGCGCGACCTGTGCCGGATGAGCCGCATCGACGCCAACCGGTTACTCCGCGAACGCAGGTTCCTGATCACCAACGAACTCATCGGTGACAGCCGTCGACGGGGTGCTCTCAGTGACCAGCCGGGCCCGTCGAGCGAACCGGGCGAGTCAGAGTTGTTCACGGGGCGGGGGTTCACCGTCGACGGGCAACTGCTACCGGACTGGGCGACCGAGGCATAGCTGTGCGACTGCACCCTGCAACGCGTGTTCCGCTCCGGATCCGTCGTCCTCGATTACGGGCGGGTCAGCCGCACCGTCCCGACACCGTTATGGCGTGCCGTCCTCGCCCGCGACGGCGGATGTCGGCACCCCGGATGCGACCGGCCCGGCAAATACTGCGACGCCCACCATGTGAAATGGTGGCGAAGACACGGTGAAACAAAGATCGGCAACGCCCACTTCACCACCCCCGACGGACGCACCCTGATCTCCAAACCACGCGGCCACCCCACCATCCGCGCCGCCTGAACACCACCCGCCGACCCCCGAACAGGCATTGGCATGTACATGCGCGCGTCAGCCAGGCTCAGTCAAGCGACCGTCCGGCTCAGGCGTCGTGGGTGACGAGGGCTTTGGCGATGCGCTGGATGCTGACGGGACGCGGGGTGCCGACGGTCTGCGCGAACAGCGAGACACGCAGTTCTTCGAGCATCCAGCCGAGCTCGATCACCTCGGGCGTCACCTGACCGCGGTCGAGGCGGCGTAGCAGCATGGCGTAGCGGCGCTCCAGCGCACGCACGTCACCCATCCGCGCCTGGTCGCGGCGCGGGTCCTCTGGCAGCTTGTCGATGCGGTGATCGATGGCGCGCAGGTATCGCGCCCCATCGGCCAATCGGTTCGCGCCGGTGGCGGTGACGAAACCCGGCCGGACCAGGCGAGCCAACTGTTCGCGCATGTCGTCGACCGACGGCGCGACAGCTGGGGTGACCAGCCGGTCGAGCCTGGCCGTCACGTCGGCGGCTGCTGCGAGGATTGACGCAGCGGTGGCCAACGAGCGGGCGGTGATGTCGGCGAGGTCATCACGGGCACGGAGCACGAGTGCGGCGAAACCGGGCTCGTCCCACACCGACTCGGCATGCGCGTTCATCACCGCATCCGCCGCGGCCGAGGTGCAGTCGGCAATCAGCGCGTCGAGGGCGAACGCGCTGCGGGCGATCGACAACCGCGACGAGTTGGTGAGGTCGCGCTCGGCTGCGCGGCGGCCGACCGGTACGGCCAGTTGCATCAGCCGCCGAACCCCGGCGCGCATTACGCGGGCTTGCAAACCGGCGTTGGTGAGCACCCGAACCGACACGCTGTCGCCGTCATCGACGAGGGCCGGGTAGCCCTTCACTGCGACACCGTTGCGCGACGTCTCGACCACCTGGGCGAAGGTCCCGAGGTCCCACGAGGTGATGCCCTGGCGTTCGTCGACCGCAACGGCTGCTGCTATCGCCGCGCGCACGTTTCCGCTGAGGCCGCGGCGGAGATCGGCAAGGTTCTTGCCGGCAGCGAGGCGCCGCCCCTGTTCGTCCTCGATCGCAAACGAGATCCGCAGGTGCGCCGACACCCGGTTCACGTCGAGCAACTCGGGTGGGATGATCACCCCCGATGCATCGGTGAGCGCGACCGCGACCGCGACGCTGAGCGGTTCGTCCGTGACCCGCAGCCGTTGGTTCGTCGCGTTGACGAAGTCGGCGAGGGGCACCATCTCGCGGCGGTAGTTCTTCGGCAGAGTACGGATCAGCTCGTCGACAAGATCGGCACGCAGCCCGCTGATCTGCCAGTCGAAAGGTTGCTGCGTCACCCGGTTCAGCGCAGCCAGAGGAACATGCACCGTCACGCCGTCGTCGGGATCGCCGGGTTCGAAGCGGTAGCTCACGGCGAGGTCCAGATCGTCGTGGCGCCAGGTGGTCGGGAACTCGTGCAGACCCGCCGCACCCGCGCTACCGGTGAGTGCAATGAGTGTGAGCGTCAACAGCTCCGGCTGGTCGGATCGCGCCTGTTTCCACCACTGATCGAAGTGCCGCGTGGACACCACGTCGGCACCGACTCGTTGGTCGAAGAACCCGAACACGGCGTCATCGTCAGTGAGGTCGGACCGGCGCAGCCGCCCCTCGAGTGCGCGAACGGAGGACAGGAACTCGCGATTGGCGGCATCGAACGCGTGACGAGTGATCCAGTCGCCTTCGACGAGCGCGTGGCGGATGAACATCGCCCGTGCCTCCACCGGGTCGACCCGGTCGTAGCCGACAGCTCGGCCGGCCACGATCGGCAAGCCGTACAGCGACACCCGCTCGGTCGTGACCGCTGCGCCGCGGCGCGTATCCCAGCGCGGCTCACCGTACGAGCGCTTGGCAAGGTGCGCACCGATCCGCTCGGCCCATTCGGGTTGGACCGTGGCGGCCATGCGGCCCCACAGCCGGTTGGTCTCCACCAGTTCGGCGGCGATCAGCCACGTCGGGTTCTTCTTCGACAGCGCCGACCCGGGAGCGATCACAAACTTCGAACCGTGCGCGCCGCGGTACTCGCGCCGTGTCTCGCGGCGACCATCGGAGCGGGACGGCGGCTTCGTGCCGGGGGCGGCGCCACGGCCTGCGTCGTTGCGGTCATCGCGCATGCCCAGGTGCGACAGCATCCCCGACAGCACCGCTTGGTGCACGCGGTCGGGGTGCCCCGCCTCGGCGCCGTGGCGGATGTCGAGGGAGCCGGCCACCTGGCGGATCTGGCTGTAGAGGTCCTGCCATTCGCGTACGCGCAAGTAGTTCAAGAACTCGGCCCGGCACAGCTTGCGGAACTGGTTGGACGACAGCGCCTGCTGCTGTTCGCGGAGGTGATCCCACAGCTTCACCAGAGTCAGAACATCGGAGCCTTCGACGACGAAACGGCGGTGCATCTCGTCGGCGGACTGACGTTTTTCCATTGGCCGCTCGCGAGGGTCTTGGATCGAGAGTGCGGCCGCGATCACCATCACCTCGCGCTCGCAACCGTGGCGGTCGGCTTCGAGCACCATTCGCCCGAGGCGAGGGTCGAGCGGCAGGCGGGCCAGCCGATGACCGATGGCGGTGAGTCGCCTGGCGCCTGTGGCAGGGGCATCGTCTGGGCCTCCGGCCTCAATGGCACCAAGCTCTTCGAGGAGCGCGTAGCCATCTCGGACCGAGCGGTTGTCGGGCGGGTCGAGAAACGGGAACGCGGCCACGTCCCCGAGGCCGAGCGCGGTCATCTGCAGGATCACCGAGGCCAGATTGGTTCGCAGGATCTCGGGCTCGGTGAACAGCTCGCGCCCGTCGAAATCCTCATCGGAGTAGAGACGGATGCACACCCCGGGGGCGACCCGGCCGCAGCGACCGGAGCGCTGGTTGGCCGATGCTTGCGACACCGGTTCGATCGGCAGTCGCTGCACCTTGAGCCGGTGGCTGTAGCGCGAGATCCGGGCCGAACCGGCATCGATCACGTAGCGCACCCCCGGTACGGTGAGCGACGTTTCGGCGACGTTGGTGGACAGCACGATCCGCCGACCGGTGTGCGGCTGGAAGATGCGGTGCTGTTCGACCGCCGACAGCCGGGCATACAGCGGGAGGATCTCGAGCGGCCGGCGTCCCGATGCGTCGCGGCGGCGGAGCGTGTCGGCGATGTCGTGGATTTCGCGCTCGCCGCTCAGGAAGACCAGTACATCACCGTTGCCCTCGTGCTCCAGTTCGTCGATCGCGTCGCTGACCGCCTGTACCTGATCGCGCTGATCACCGGGCTCGTCGCCGTAGGGCCGGTAGCGGACCTCGACCGGGTATGTACGGCCCGCGACCTCGACGATCGGCGCGCTGTCGAAGTGCTCCGAGAACCTGGCCGTATCGATCGTGGCCGAGGTGACGATCACCTTCAGATCCGGCCGTTTCGGGAGGAGCTGCTTCAGGTAACCGAGCAGGAAATCGATGTTCAGGCTGCGTTCGTGGGCCTCGTCGACGATGATCGTGTCGTACCGGTGCAGCATCCGGTCGCGTTGGATCTCGGCTAGCAGGATTCCATCCGTCATCACCTTGACGAGGGTGGTGTCGCGCACCTTGTCGGTGAAGCGAACCGTGTAGCCAACGGCGGTTCCCAGTTCTGTTCCGAGCTCATCGGCGACCCGTTCGGCGATGGTGCGAGCCGCCATCCGCCGCGGTTGGGTGTGGCCGATCAGGCCGTCGACGCCGCGTCCGAGTTCGAGGCACAACTTGGGCAACTGGGTGCTCTTGCCCGAGCCCGTCTCGCCAGCGACGATCACCACCTGGTGATCGCGGATCGCGTCGAGCAACTGGTCGCGCCACTCGGCGATCGGCAGGTTCTCGGGTGTGACCAGCTTCCCGCTGGTACGGATCGTCTCCAGCATCGCCGAGCGCCTGGCTGCGCCAGTCGAACCCGATGCAGCCAAAGCCGATGCGGCCGAACCCGATGCAGCCAAAGCCGGTAACGAGGCAGGGGAGCGTCGACGGTGCGAAGGGGGACGCGGTGAGCGAGGGGATGCAGTCATGGTTCGTTGACCAGCTTGCCAGCCGATGGTCAGTCGTGGATCGTGACGGTGAAACCGGCCGATTCGAGCGCGGTGACGACGGCGTTGCTGTGGGCGCGGTCGGCGGTTTCGATGAGCACGTCGACCACGGCCGAACGCAGCCGGGTGGTCGGGCCCATCCGGTCGTGGGACAGTTCCACGACGTTGGCCCCGTGCGCGGCGAGCACCCCGGTGAGTGCGTGCAACGAGCCCGGACGGTCCGGCAGCGCAACTGACAGCGTGGTGAGCCGGCCGCTGCGCGCCAGCGAACGCAGCATCGCCGACGCAAGCACGCGCAGGTCGACGTTGCCACCCGACAGCATCAGACCGACCTTCTTGCCGGCGAAGCGTTTCGGCTCGGTGAGCAACGCGGCCAGGGGCGCTGCGCCAGCGCCCTCGCTGACGACCTTCTCGATCTCGAGCAACAACGCGACCGCTTCCTCAACCGCAGCATCGTCGACGACCACCATCGCGCACCCGAATCTTCGGGCGATGCGCAGCGCATCGGCGCTCGGCCGGGCCACCGCGATCCCCTCGGCGATCGTCTCGCCCCCACTGTTGTGCTCGATGCCACGTAGAGCCGCGTCGAAAGCGGCGTGCGTGCGCACCTGCACACCGACGACTTCGATGTCGGGTCGCAATCCCAGGGCGGCAACGATGCTGCCGGCGAGGAGGCCACCGCCGCCGACGGGGATCACGAGCACCTCGAGATCGGGAACCGCCTCGAGGAACTCAAGCGCAGCGGTGCCCTGCCCCGCCATCACCAGCGGGCAGTCATACGGCGGAACGAACACCAGGCCCCGCTCGGCAGCGAGTTGGAGCGCATGGGCATGGGCCTCGATCAGCGTTTCGCCGTGGACCACGACCTCGGCCCCGTGGGCGCGAGTGCGGCTGATCTTCGTCAGTGGTGTGCCTTCTGGCATCACCAGCGTGGCGGCGATGCCCAGCCGGCCGGCGTGATAGGCGAGCGCCTGAGCGTGGTTGCCGGCCGACATCGCCACCACCCCGCAGGCCCCCTCGGCCGGGGTGAGTGCGAGGAGCCGGTTCAGCGCGCCGCGCTCTTTGAACGACCCGGTGTACTGCAGGTTCTCGAACTTGATCACCACCTCGGCCCCGGTGATCTGCGACAACGTGTGCGATGCTGCGGCCGGTGTCACCGTGATCGCGCCGCGCAACCGCTCCGCGGCGGCCAGCACCTCATCGAAGGAAAACGCTGCCCCGATGTTCATCGTCGAACTGTTCCGACCGTGTAGGACTGGATCCGCAACGGCAGGGTCGGGGCCAACTCGAACGCCACCGTCACACTGGTATCGCAGTGCGCAGGCGCAAGCGTGAAACGGGCCCCGGCTGCGCTGGTAGCGGTGATCTCGCCGAGTTCGACCTTGCCGAGTCCGATCTTGCCGAGCGGCGCGAGTGCTGCGGCGGCCGCAGCGGCGCGGCGGGGATATGGCTCGTCGAGAGCGACGTTGTCGGCGAAGACCTCGCTCGCGGCGGGCCCGTTCGCACCGGGCGCGTTCCCAGCCGAGGTGACGGCAGCGGCGGGATCGGCGGCCCAGGTGGTGAGTACAGCCGCGAGTTGGCGGGCGAGGGGTTCGAGGTTGGCGACTGACCTTTGGTCGACCGGCGGGGCGGCCACGTGTTCAGGCACGGCTTGTTCATACACCGCTTCAAGCATCTGCATCGTCAGCTCGGTCATTGGGGCGTACGTGACGTTGGCGAGCGCCACGACGCCAGTGTGTCGCCCCGCAAGCCAGCGCATGTTCGAGCCGTAGCCGGGCAGGCCTCCCGAGTGGGCGACCACCTGACCGAGCAGATCGTCATCGCGGACTATCAAACCGAACCCGTAGCCGGTCGGTGCGATGCGGCCGTTCAGCTGTTTGCGGCCCGAGTAGCGCTGCACCTGTTGCAACTCCCGCCGCGATGATCTCCGTAACGGCCCGTCATCGGGACCGTCGTGGGCCGGGGTTGCATCGTCGAGCCACGTCATCCAACGGCAGACGTCGGCCGCCGAGCTCCACAAGCCGCCCATCGAGGCGAGCTCGCCATCGTCAAGTGGAGCGAGCGGATCTGCGCGAGCGGTGCCGTCGACGACGTGGAACGGCTGTGCCCAGTCGTCGTGGCCGGGCCGAACCCAGGTGGTGCGGTCGAGACCGAGTGGACCGAGCAACCGTGTGGTCACTTGATCCTGCAACCGCTGCCCGGTGACGCGCTGCACGATCCGGCCGAGCATCGCAAAGCCAAGATTGGAGTACTCGAACGCCGTCCCCGTCGGGTGCGCGAACACTGCTCCGGCCCGGTACAGCGCGTCGATCTGGGCAGTACCGATGTCGAGATGACGGTCGGCCCACGCATCGTCGTTGGCCATCCCCCCGGCCATCGACAGCAGGTGGCGGACAGTGATCGGGGCGGTGTCACTCGTGGGTCCCGTGATGGCCGCCAGTTCCGGCGCGAGACCGGCAATGCGGTCGTCGAGCGATAACTGACCCTCGTCGCGCAGCGCGAGCACCGTCGCCGCGGTGAAGCTCTTGGTCATCGAGGCGATCCGGTACACCGTGTCGACACTCGGCGTCCGGCCGTCGGCCAGCACGCCGTGCGCACCCGACTCGGCGACTTCGCCGTCGACGGTCACCGCCCACGACACGGTCGGGCAGCAATGAGCATCGGCGGTGGCAGCCACCAGGTCACCGAGGCGCGACCGGAGCCCAGGATTCAGGCTCACAGGATTCAGGCTCACAGCTCACCGGTGATCATCTCGAACAGTTCGTCGTAGGAGTCGGTGGCCGCGAAGTCGGGGAACTCGGCGATGATGACGGCCGGGGCGTGGAACCAGAACCCCGCGTCGGCGGCACCGAGCATCGCCGCGTCGTTGTAGGAATCGCCCGCCGCGACCACGCGATACTGCAGACCCTGGAACGCGTTGACGGCGTGACGTTTCTGGTCGGCCATCCGCAACCGGTAATCGACGATGCGGTCGTCGGCGACGACGAGTTGGTGGCACAACATGGTCGGCATCCCCAGGTGGCGCATCAGCGGCGCGCCGAACTGCTCGAACGTGTCCGACAGGATGACCACCTGGGTGCGCTGGCGGAGCCGATCGAGAAACTCGCATGCGCCATCCATCGGTCCAAGTTCGCCGATCACACTGGCGATGGCGCTCATCGTCAGGCCGTGTTCGTCGAGGAGGGCCAGCCGGCCGCGCATCAACACGTCGTAGTCGGGCTCGTCGCGGGTGGTGCGGCGCAGCGCGTCGATACCCGTCCGCTCGGCAACGGCGATCCAGATCTCCGGCACCAGCACCCCTTCGAGGTCGAGGGTCACGATGGTCTGTCGGCGAGTGAGTGGCGAGGCTGGATCGGATGTCACCGACTCATTGTTCCCGATGTGCGACACAACGACGCAACCTGAATCGGGCGATAATCTGCGCCACACCGCACCATCACGGAGAACCCATGCCGCACAGCACCATGCCGAACAGCACCATGCAGTCCAGCACCATGCAGGACGACTACCAGCTGACGATCCGTCCGCTGTTCGAACACGGCCGCAGGTTGCACGCCGACAGCAAGGTGGTCACCTGTACCGCCGACGGGTACAAGACGGCAACGTTCGCCGAGGTTGCCGAGCGGGCCGACAAACTGGCTGCTGCGCTCACGACCCTCGGTGTTGTCCCGGGCGACCGGGTCGGCACGTTCCTGTGGAACAACCAGACCCACCTCGAGGCGTACCTGGCGATCCCGTGCATGGGCGCGGTGCTGCACACGCTGAACATCCGCCTGTTCCCCGATCAGCTTGCGTACGTGATCAACCATGCCGAAGACAAGGTGATCATCGTCGATGCATCGATCGCCCCGTTGCTGGCACGGGTGCGCGACCAACTGACCACCGTCGAGCACATCATCGTCACGGGTGCCGGTGACACCAGTGGGCTCGGCGCTGGCCTGCTCGATTACGACACGTTGATCGCGGCGGCCCCGGGCGGCTTCGTCTATCCCGATGTCGACGAACGTACGGGTATGGCGATGTGTTACACGAGCGGCACAACGGGCAACCCCAAAGGTGTGATGTACAGCCATCGCAGTACGTACATGCACTCGCTCATGGTCACTTCCACCGCCAACATCGCCCTCAGCGAGCACGACACGATGCTGGTGATCGTGCCGATGTTCCATGCCAACGCATGGGGCGTCCCGTACGCGGCATGGATGATCGGAGCCGACCTCGTGTTCCCGCAGCAGTTCCTCCAGGCGGCACCGCTCGCGAAGATCATCGCCGACACCAAACCCACGCTGACCGGCGCTGTCCCGACGGTCCTCAACGACTTGTTGAACAACGCGCCCGACACCGACATGTCATCGCTGCGGCTGGTGATGTGTGGAGGATCGGCCGTGCCGCGCGGGTTGATCGAAGGTTTCCGTGATCAGTTCGGGGTATCGATCGTGCAGGGCTGGGGGATGACCGAGACCAGCCCGGTGTGTGCCATCGGCCACCCCCCCAAGGACCTGCAGGGCCTCGATGAGGTGTCGTGGCGGGTGCGGACCGGGCGGATCATCCCTGGCGTCGAACTACGTATCACCGATGACGCCGGTGAGGTGCTGGCGTGGGATGGCGAGGCGCTCGGCGAGATCGAGGTCCGCGGCTCGTGGATCACCGCCTCGTACTACCACGTCGACGACCCGGAGAAGTTCCACGATGGCTGGCTGCGTACCGGTGACGTGGCGTCGGTCTCGCCCAACGGCTACGTGATGATCAGTGACCGTTCCAAGGACGTGATCAAGAGCGGTGGCGAGTGGGTGTCGTCGGTTGATCTGGAGAATACGCTGATGGGTCATCCCGATGTGCTCGAAGCGGCGGTGATCGGTGTGCCCGATCCGCGCTGGGACGAGCGTCCGATGGCCTGCGTGGTACTTCGCCCCGAGGCGACCGCGACGGCCGACGAGTTGCGCGCCTGGTTGGCGGAACGCACCGCCAAGTTCTGCTTGCCGGAACGGTGGGCGTTCATCACCGAAGTACCCAAGACCAGCGTCGGCAAGTTCGACAAGAAGGTGTTGCGCGCCCGTCACAGCGACGGCGAGCTGGAGGTCGAAACACTGGCGTGACAGCAGGTGAGCACTGATCAGGTGAACCCGGTTGGTAGGTTCGGCTGATGATTGAAGCGGATTTGGTGGTCATCGGAGCTGGCATTGTGGGGCTTGCTGCGGCGCGTTCGGCATTGCTGGCCAACCCGTCGTTGACGGTGGTGGTGATCGATAAGGAGGGCTCGATCGCCGGCCACCAGACCGGCCGCAACTCGGGTGTGATCCACGCCGGGGTGTACTACAAACCCGGTTCCGACAAGGCCCGGTTGTGCACGCTTGGCCGCGAACGGATGGTCGAGTTCTGCCGCGAGCGCGGCATCGATCACGAGGTGTGCGGCAAGCTCGTCGTTGCTGTCTCGGCCGACGAGCGGCCCCGGTTGCACGACCTGCACGAGCGCTGCCGTGGCAACGGGGTGGATGTCGAACTGATCGGCGCAGCGCGGATGCGTGAGATCGAACCGCACGTCGCCGGGATCGAGGCGTTGCACGTGAAGGTCACCGGCATCGCCGACTACCCCGGTGTGTGTCGGGCGTTCGTGGCCGACCTCGAAGCCGGGGGTGCCTCGCTGATGCTCGGTGCGGCGCTCGTCGGCGTGGCCAGCCGGGGCAACGAACTCATCCTCGCCACCACCACAGGTGAGATCCGCGCCGGTCGCGTCGTCAACTGCGCCGGGCTGCAGGCCGACCGCGTTGCCCGCCTGTTCGGCGGTGAGGCTGCGGCCCGGGGAATGATGATCGTGCCGTTCCGTGGCGAGTACTTCGAGCTTGCCCCGTCGCGCAGCCACCTCGTGAAGTCACTGATCTATCCGGTGCCCGATCCGCAGTTCCCGTTCCTCGGCGTGCATCTCACCCGCGGTGTGAACGGCCGCATCCATGCCGGGCCGAACGCGGTACTCGCCCTCAGCCGCGAGGGCTACTCGTGGCGGGCGATCGAGCTCGGCGATGTTCGTGAAACCATTGCCTATCCTGGGTTTCGTGTCCTCGCCAAGAAGCAGTGGCGGTACGGCTTGAGCGAGATGACACGCTCGTTGAGCCGGACCAAGTTCGCCGCCGCGCTGGCACGCCTGGTGCCCGAGGTGCGTGCCGCTGATCTCGAACCCGCGGCCGCTGGGGTGCGCGCCCAGGCGCTGCATCCCGACGGCCGCCTCGCCGACGACTTCGAGTTCGGTCGAAGCAACAACGGCCGGGTCCTGCACGTGCTCAACGCGCCGAGCCCGGCTGCCACCGCGTCGCTGGCCATCGGCGACCAGATCGCCGCCGAGCTCCTCGGCGCCCGCTGAGACACCGCCGGCCCGGGTCGCCGGGGCCGGGGCCGGAGCGGGCCGGGCACAGCCGAACTTTGTCGGTCCCGACATGCTCAACCGGTCCAGATCGACAAAGTTGCCGGGATGGGTCCGAAGCAGGGTGGGGCCGAGCTGAACTTTGTCGGTCTCGACATGCTCAGGCTGTTCGGACCGACAAAGTTGCGGGGGCCCGCGCACGGGGGTGGGGTGGGGGTGGGCTGGGGGTGGGTGGGTCAGCTGGCGGTGAGGGACTGGCTGAGGCGGCCCTGTTCGCGCTGGCGTAGGGCGGCGTTGACCCGCTGGCGTTCGAGGATCTGGTCGAGGGTCTTGGCACCCTGGGGGATCGGGTGCTCGGCGAAGAAGCTCTGCACGTCGGCCACGATGCCGGGTTCGGTGAGCAGCTTCACCGGGTCGATCATTCGCACGATCGTGTTGTTCGGGAACCGGATGTTCGCGTCGTCCCAGTGCCGCCGCACGAACGTCCACGCCAGTGCCCCGTGCTCGCGGTTGGCGATGCACCGGTTTAACAGGAACGGTGCGTTCTGCGTTTTCACCTCGGCGCTCATCGCCATGGTGCAGGCCCGCTCGACCAAGTCCGCAGCCGGGAACTCGGCCAGCGCGTACAGGTAGCGGAGCTGTTCCTGCGGCGTGCCGGCCGACCGGAACCTGGACACGTATCGGTCGAAATCTCCGCTGTCGCCGATCGAGGCAACGACCGCGATCGCGGCCGCGACCAGTTCGGGATCGACCCCGTCGGGGGCCAGTTCGATCTCACGGCAGCGCTGCTGCACGGCAACGTCACCGCCAAGCACGCCGATCACGCCCAATAGCAGGCCGCGCAGCTTGGACGTGAGCTCGTCCTCGCCCTGCGCCGGCTCCCACCCGAGATTGGTGAAACTGGGCGACACGAACGCCAGCACGCGATGACGGAACGCGGTGTACGCGTCGCCTTCAAGCACACGACCGACACCGCGCAGACCAACGACGATCGCCTGCCACACTGCCAACTCGCGTTCGTCCCCGAAGCCCTCCACGAAGTCGACGAACTCCGCAGCGGTGAGACGGCCGGCGACCACGGCGTTCCACGCGTCGTCGACGAGGTTGTAGCGGTCGACGATGGTGAGCGCGTGCACCGCCTCGCCGACAAGCCGCGACCGCAACACCTCGTCGTAGGCGACGCGCAT
>JANNHO010000070.1:0-4905 GCA_031404435.1 Acidimicrobiaceae bacterium
GGCCTCGAACAACTTGAAGGCCGCAGCCACCAACGAAGGCGATGCACTGCTGATCCGGCGCACCAAGGAAGCCGAAGCCGAGGGCACCGCGATCCGCATCGCCGCCGAGGCCGAGCGCACCGCCGCGCAACTGCGCGGCCAAGGCGTGGCGCTGTTTCGTGAGGAGGTCGGCCGGGGGCTCACCCAGGCCGCACGCGAGATGGAGGAGAACAACGTCGATTCGTCGCTGATCCTGTTCTCGATCTGGACCGAATCGATCCGGCACATGGCCGAGCACGGCAAGGGCAACGTGTTGTTCCTCGACGGCTCGCCGGAGGGCATGCAGCAGCAAATGAAGGACCTGATGGCACTGCAGCAGTTGCAGGTCGCCGCCCGTCCGCCAAAACCCTGACGGTGCTGCAGACGTTGAGGGCGAAGGTTGGTCGGCCGCTGACCTCGATAGGGTTGACCTCCGTCATGCAACCGCAACATTCCGGAATCCGCAATCGTCCTACATCGCTCGTCGTGCGCATCGTCGTCGGCGTTGCGTTGGTCGTTGCGATGTTGCCCCAGCGCGACGTGCTGGCCGACCATTCCAACCTCACCTCCGATCAGGTGGCCGCCGAGATCGTCCGCAGCCAGATCAAGGCCGACGAACTCGCCCAGCGTTGGGCAGAAGCAGAGTCCCGTGGCGAAGAGATCGCAGTGGAGATCAACACGGCGACCGCCGAGCTGGCTGCGGCCACTGCTGCGTACGCTGGGATTCGCGACGACCTCGTGAGCATCGCCATCGACTCCTTCACCGGCGGTACCGGCTCCGCTTTGCCCTTCGGTGACGTGGCCGATCAGTTGCAAACCGAGGTGTTGCGCGGCATCGCCCTCGATGTTGGCGAGATCGACCTCGACGAAGTCGACGCGCTCCGCACCGACCTCGATGAAAAGAACTCTCGGCTCGCCTCGCTGCAGGCGCAGAACCTGCGCCATAGCGAACAGCTCGCCGCCAACCAGGCTGAGCTCGACGCCCAACTCGTCCAGCTGGAGCAGCTCCGCGTCCATCTCAAAGACGAAGAGGTCCGTCGCGCCTACGAAGCCGAGTTGGCTCGTCAGCGCAAGGTTCAGGCGGCCCAGCGCGCCGAGGCCGAAGCCGCAGCGGCACGGGCGGCCGCAGTTGCTGCGGCCGCTGCGCCAGCTAAGGGCTCGGGCGTTCAGGCCGTAGCCGTGCCGCGAGTTGCCACCCCCGCGTCCCAGCCTGCAGCCGCTCCCGCTCCGTTACCCGCAGCCTCTCCCGCCGCAGCGGCCACACCGGCACAGCAACCGTCGGCACCTGCCGATGCCCCTGTCGACGATTCGTCGGATCCCGATCCGGCACCGGCACCGGCACCGGCGCCCGTAGCCGTTGCGCGTGGCGGCAATTGGGTGTGTCCGGTGGCCGGCCCGACTGCATTCGGCGATTCGTGGGGTGCTCCCCGATCGGGTGGTCGTTCCCATCAAGGCGTCGACATGATGAGCCCGCACGGCACACCGCTCGTGGCCGTCGTTTCTGGCTCGGTGACGATGAAGACCAACACCCTCGGCGGCAATACGATCTGGCTGAACGGTTCCGACGGTGCCCGGTATTACTACGCGCACCTGTCGTCGTGGGAGGGCTCGTCGCGCAGCGTCAGCGCCGGTGAAGTGATCGGCTACGTCGGCGCCACCGGCAACACCAGTGCCAATCACCTCCACTTCGAGATCCATCCCGGCGGAGGTGCGGCCGTGAACCCATACCCCACGGTGCGGGCGAACTGTTGATCGGGTGTCAACGACCCGAAGGAGACGACATGACGAAACGAACCGCTGAAGAGTCAGGCAGTGCCCGAACTGGGCGACGTGATCCGTGGATGATCGCGGTCGCGGTGGTCGGTGTCGCAGTTGTCGCCGTACTGATCGCGGTGGTGGTGAAGAGTGCTGGCGATGACGACCCGGCTGTTGCCGACCCGGCGGCCGCAGGCGCGGCGCAGTCCGGCCCGGGCACAACGTTGTTCGCCCCAGACGATCACACCAACCTACCCGCCGCACCGGGCTGCGATCAGCTCTCCTTCCATTCGGCGATGGAGATGTGGAACCCCGCGCTTGCCGACGAGTTGCTCACCTACGACTGCCCGTTCCCGTTTGAGCCGGAAACGATCGGGATGGACGGCGGGGCAGAAGATCCATCGTTGTCTGCGCCGTTCGAGCCGCATCGCTACCAGGAGATCTTCGATGTGATCACCGCCGAACGGATCGGTACGTGTTCGATCGGGCGTACGCCGGATCCGTCGGTGCGTGGTTTCGTCTACGGCTTCACCGTCCGCCTTCGAGCCGACACCTGTGCCGAGAACAACCCCAATGTTGAAGTGGTCATCCGTGAGTACGCGACGCGCGCCCATCGCGATGAGGCTGCCCATGCGCTGACTGCGCCGTTGGTGCAGGTGTTCGGCCGCTGGACCATTGCCTTGGACGGGTCCGATCCCGACGTGATCCGACGGCTCGGCACCTCCATCGCCAACCTCGGCGCAGTTCCCGTGGCGGCCCCCGCCGGCTGACGGCGCGAGCCCTACACGGCAAGGTCGGGGTAGTGGGCCCGGATGTGGCCGGGGTAGCTGCGCAGGTAGGAGTTCCACATCTGCTGGCCGAACACCGGGGCACTTTCGCTGGCGATCCCGCCGTGCCCGCCGATCAGTTCTTCGCGTTTGGCCATGAATCCGGCGGCAGCGTGGCGTGGACTGGCTGCGACCGCGGCAGCGAAGCCGGGGTCGAGCTCGAGAGGATCAAGTCGGGTGCGTAAATCGGGGCCGTGGAAGTACCCCGACGACAACCGCGCCTCGGCGGCGATCACCCGGTGAGTCGTCGCAACGAAGTACTTGCCGGTGATTGCCTGGAGCATCTCGCCGAGGTTGACCACGAATGCCCCTGGCCGGGGTGGGATGTCGATCCACTCGCCGGCAGGGTTCTGTGCCTGCAACCCGCCGACGCCGCGCTGGACGAGCACGGTCAAGAACCCGGCATCGTGATGCGCGTTGACGCCGGCCTCACCGGGCGGGCTCGGCGGGTAGCTGATCAGCTTGACGAACGACAGTGGGCGCTCGCCGAACAATTGGCCGAGATGGTTCTCGTCGAGGCCGAGCCCGAGTGACATCGCTGCCATCAACTGATCCGCGACCCCGCCGAGTCGGGCGAAGAACTCCTCGACCGTTGCTCGGAATCCGGGAAGCAGCGATTCCGCCGGCCACTGATTCGGGCCATCGAGGCGAAGGTAAGCGGGTTCGGCGTCGTGGCCGTACGTGGGGTTCTCGGTCGAGACGTCGAGTTGCTCGCGGTAGTCGGTCCGGTTGTCGGTGAGCTCGGCGCCCACCCGCTCCCACCCGCGCATGTGCGGGCTGTTTCGCTTGTCGATGGTGGCTTTGTCGTGTTCGGGGAGTGCGAAGAATGCCTCCATCAAACCGAAGTAGCGGTCGAGGAACTCGTCAGGCACATCATGGTCAATGAGTGAGAAGAACCCGACCTCGTGACAGATGCGGGTGATCTCGCGGGCGAAGCCGACGCGATCAGCGCTGTCGGCGGTCCATCCGCGCAACGACATCTCGGGGATCACCGAAAAGCTTTGTGCCGACCCGGACGCCACCACACGTGTACTCACCCGACAAGCATAGATTCCGGGACCACGATCACCGGGGTGGGGTCCGCCGTACGGATGCGCCCACGGGCACCCGTCACTCCGAGCGCAGGTCGCGACCGGGCGAGCGTTTGGTGGCGCGCCACCCGGGTAGGAGGGCAGCGAGGTTGGCGAAGGCAATCGTCGCGATGGCGACGACCGCAAGCACCGACCACGGCGTGACGGCCACAGGCACGACGTCGAGGTCGCGGGCATACGCCAACCAGGCCAGGCGGCCAACGGTCACCCCGACGGGAATGGCGACGAGCAGCGCGACAAATGCCGTCGCGGTCGCTTGCGCGGCGATCGAGCGGCCAATGCCGGTTGTGGACATTCCGAGGGCGCGCAGAACGGCCAGCTCGAAGCGGCGGGCGCGGACAGTGGCGAAGAGGAGGAAGATGGCGAGGGCTGCGAACGCGGCAGCCACTGTGCTCGCCAACGCAGCGGGAACCCGGTCGTTGCGCGACAGGTTCAACCCAACCAAGAGCGTCAGGACCTCGTCGGCCGTCGGAGCGACGACCTCTGGCACGCCCTCGACGGCCGCCACTGCAGCGGCGCCCGACTGGATGTCGCCCGAGAATCGCAGGTACACGGAGCGGTCCTCGATACCGAGGTTCGACAGTAGTTCCTCGACGTTCGTCTGCAGCTCGGGTGCAAGGTCGTCCGGTAACCAGGCGCGGGCTGCGGCGATCTCAACGGGGCCTGGTTCGACCAAGCCGGCGTATCCATCGAGGGTGAAGGTCGCCTGGGCGATTTCCTCCGTCCGGTCAAGGGGGAGCACCGCGATGCCGGTGATCTCGAACGCCGCGGCGACGGGTTCGTCGTCGGGATCGGTGAGGCGTGGGTCGTCGACGCCCAGTTCATCGGCGATCCGTGGCAGTTCCTCTGCCATCCGCGACGCCAGCGTCTGGCGACCGAACGACACGATGTCGCCGACGTCGAGGCCGCTCGGGTCGGCAAACACCGCATCGATCGCCACCTCGTCAGGGCCGTCGGGGGCGCGCCCGGTCACCATCGTCGGAGTGATCGCGTCGGGTCCTGTGTCGAATGACCACGGCCATACGAACATCCCGGATTCTGGCACGGCGAGGAACCACGGCGGATAGCTCGTGACGGTCGTCACCTGCTCGACGCTGTCGAGCTCGTCGATCTCGGCGAGGATCGAGGCTGCCTGCCGCTGCGTGGTAGGGCGGAAGTCGAAACTGACCATCGCATCCCAGTTCCATCCCAACAGCGACGGGGTCTCCTCCAGA
>JANNHO010000071.1:0-4194 GCA_031404435.1 Acidimicrobiaceae bacterium
TGGACCGCCGCGACGGCGTCTACTGGGCGGCGCGCAGCACGCTGATCCACCGCCCGGAAGACTTGGGGGTGTTCGACCGGGCGTTCGCCGTGTTCTGGGAACAGCGTGGGGCAGCAGGAACTGGTGCAGTCGACGAGGCGCCGATCAAGATCACCATCGCCGTCGACGATGGCGACGACGGTGATGAGGACCAACCCGACCGTGCCGATGCCGATGACGACGACCCGACTTTGCAACTGCGCTTCTCCGCCACGGAGGTCTTGCGGCACAAGGACTTCGCCGCCTACGACGACGACGAACTGCACCAGGCCCAGATGCTGATGGGGAGCCTGCGCTTCGCCGGTCCGCCGCGACGGTCGTACCGGCTGCGCCGCTCGGTTCACGGCCGCTCGCCCGACATTCGGGCCACGGTACGCGCCTCGCTCGGTTCTGGCGGCGAGCCGATCGTGCGCCGCTGGCGCGAACCCGGCGAACGAATGCGCCGCCTCGTGCTGCTGCTCGATGTCAGCGGGTCGATGGAGCCGTACGCTCGCGGCATGTTGCGCTTCGTGCACGCCGCTGTGGCGGGCCGACAGCGCGTCGAAGCGTTTGCACTTGGCACCCGCCTCACCCGGGTCACCCGCGAACTCAGCAGCCGAGACCCCGACCGGGCCTTCCAACTGGCCACGGAACGGGTGCTCGACTGGAGCGGCGGTACCCGCCTCGGCGACTGCCTGCGCCGGTTCAACGACGAATGGGGTGTACGCGGCATGGCCCGCGGCGCGATCGTCGTGATCCTGTCGGACGGCTGGGATCGCGGCGATCCGGAACTGCTCGCCGAGCAAATGCAACGGCTCTCGCGGGTGGCGTTCCGTACCATCTGGGTCAACCCGCTGAAGGTCACACCCGGCTACGCGCCGCTGGCGCGCGGTATGGCCGCCGCGCTGCCGTACGTCGACGCATTCGTCGAGGGCCACTCCGTCGCGGCGATGGAGGAACTGGCCGCAACCATCTCCGCCGATGACATTCGCGGCGGTCGCCCCATCAACCGCCTGCTCACCTCCCCGGAAAGGATCGCCACCCATGCGTGAACTCCTCGACGACATCGATCGATGGCTCAGCGAAGGAAAGCGCGTTGCTGTTGCCAGGGTCGTCGACACCGAAGGCTCCGGACCGCGCGAACCCGGCGCGGCCATGGCAGTGAACGACCTCGGCGAGGTGGCCGGCAGCGTCAGCGGCGGATGCGTCGAAGGCGCTGTCGTGTCTGAAGCGCTCGGCGTGTTGAGCGGTGAACGCGAGGCCGGCGTGGTCACCTTCGGCTACAGCGACGACGAAGCCTTCGCCGTCGGGCTCACGTGCGGCGGCACGATCCGACTGTTCGTCGAAGCGCTCGACTGGTGACCATGGAGCTGTACTCGATCCTGCGCGACCGCCTGCGCCGCCAACTGCCAACCTCGCTCGTCACCGTGATCGAGGGGCCGCGCCCCGGCGCAAAGTTGTTGGTCACCCCTGATGGTGCCGCTCTGGGGTCGCTCGGCAACAGCGAGCTCGACCGGATTGCTGCTCGCGATGCGCTCGCCGAACTGGAAGCCGGACGCTCCGGTGTGCGCCACTACGGCCCTGACGGCGAGACCACACCGGAGGATCTGGAGAACGCGGCGACGGTGTCGGTGTTCGTCGAAAGCTGGGCCCCACCGCCGGAGATGCTCATCTTCGGTGCCGTCGACTTCACCGCAGCATTGTCACGTGTGGCCAAGGTGCTCGGCTACCGGGTGACGGTGATCGATGCCCGCGAGGTGTTCGCCACCCGCCGCCGGTTCCCCGCTGCCGACGAGGTCGTGGTGTCGTGGCCGACGCCGGTGTTCACCGAACGCGGCCCGCTCCTACGCCAGCGCGACGCGGTGTGCATCCTCACCCACGACCCGAAGTTCGATGTGCCCGCAGTGATCGGAGCGCTGGCCACATCCGTCGGCTACATCGGGGTGATGGGTAGCCGCACAACACACGACAAACGCACCGAGCGGCTGATCGACGCGGGCGTGAGCCCCTCCGACCTAGGCCGGCTGATGTCGCCGATTGGGCTCGACCTCGGCGCCCGCACGCCCGAAGAGACAGCGATCTCGATCTGCGCCGAGATCATCGCCACCCGCACCGGGCGGGTCATCCCATCGCTGCGCGACGCCGCCGGCCCAATCCACAGCTGACCGCCAACCCCGCCCGCAGCCCACCTCTGAACCGCCCGGCGCCAACCTCGGGTCAGGGGGTCGGATCGCCGAAGCGGAGGTTCTTCTTGTTGGAGATCACGTCCACTTCGACGTTGTGCCCGGGCTGTCGCGAGTGGACGATCGCCCGGTCGACGCCGAGCCACATCATGATGTGGCCGGGGTACTGCACCAGATCTCCCGCCTGGGCGGTCTCGGGCGTCAGCGGCGCCGTGGCACGGATCTGCGCCGAACTCGACCGCTGCAGGGTGATCCCGGCCTGGGCCCACGCATAGGTGGTGATGCCCGAGCAATCGAAGCCGACACCGGCCTTGCTGGTGTTCTTGCGGTACGGGACTCCGAGTTGCGTGAACGCGCCGATGAGCGCCTGCTGGTGCTGGATATCGGCCTTGGCAAACGCGGTACGCAATGGGGCAGCCTCGATGCCGAGACGTGACGCGATGCCATCGGCGATCGAGTTGCGTTCCTGTTCGTAGCCGGCCCGGGCTGTGCTGTCGCCTGAGGCAATCGACTGGTTCAGCAGCACCAGTGCCCGCACGGCCTGGTCCGCAATGGGATCGGCCTGCCGACCTCGCTGAGGTGCGGATGCGCTCTCGGCATGCACCGCTGCGGGAGCCGCGACCGCGGTGAGCCCGGTGATTGCGACCGCTGCCGCCAGCAGGACTCGACGGATGGATGAAAGGCACTTCATGTGAAACGTTCTCCTTGGTCAGCGCACCGCGACCGCCGAGGTGTCACTTCGGGGGCGCAATGCGTCGTTGCTGTCGTGAACGCTCGGGGTCATGTCGACGTGATGCCGACATGTCCGAATGTCACGGCAGGAGCGCCGAACGAGAGCGCAACCGCAGGGTGTCAAGGGGTGGGGTTCGTGTTCTTCTCGCCGAGAACCGGCGCCTACCTCTGACGGTCGGTAAACATACCGTCATCACTTTGCAATGTTCAAGGCGCGTGTCACCAAACCGTCACATTAGGGGGGGTCCCCAACTCGGTACGCTCCGACCCGTGAAACTCGTCGCCGTGCTGCTCGCGGCGGGTGGCGGGAGCAGATTCGACAGCCCTGAGCACAAGCTCCGCACCCTCCTCGACGGGTCCGAACTTTTTGAACGATCGCTGGCAAACGTCACTGCCGCCGCCATCGGTTGCGTCATCGTGATCACCGGTGCAGCAGAGTTAAGCGTCGCGCCGCCAGCACTCAAGCGGCACAATCCCGACTGGATGCTCGGTCAGGCCGGGTCGCTCCAGGTGGCGCTCATGGCTGCAGCAGAACTCGATGCGGAGTTCGTGGTCTTCGGACTTGCCGATCAACCGGGCATCCACCCGAGCACCTGGCGCGCGGTTGCTGACGCAGCGCCCGAACATCTCATCGTCGTGGCCTCCTATGATGGCCGCCGGGGTCCCCATCCCGTTCGCTTGCACCGGTCACTGTGGCCGCTGCTTCCGGCAACGGGGGACGGCGGCGCCAAAGAACTCGTGCGCAATCACCCCGCCCTCGTCCACGAGGTCGTTGGCGAGGGGTCCGCATTCGACATCGACACCTTGGAGGACGCACAGCAATGGAAAAGCTCCTGAACGAATTCGTGGTCAATCGGCCGATCGAGGAGACCTGGGCCGTCTTGACCGATGTGGAGCGAATCGCCCCGTGCATGCCGGGTGCCACGCTGGAAGAGATCGAGGGCGACCTGTATCGCGGCGTCGTCAAGGTGAAGTTGGGCGCTATCTCCACTGCCTTCCGCGGGCAGGCAAACTTCGTCGAGCGCGACGATGTCAACCATCGTGCCGTGCTCCACGGTGAGGGACGCGACACCACCGGCAAGGGCAACGCCGACGCGATGATCACCGCCACGCTCACCCCGATCGGTGCCTCCGAGACCAAGGTCGTGGTGGCGACCGACCTGCGGGTCACGGGCAAGGTCGCCCAGTTCGGACGCGGCATCATGGGCGATGTGAGCAAGAAGCTGATGGCCCAGTTCGCCAACAACCTCAACACCATGCT
>JANNHO010000072.1:0-16552 GCA_031404435.1 Acidimicrobiaceae bacterium
AGCGCACCGCCGAGGAGGGCCCCGATCGACCGTTGGCGATCACGTTCCGGCCCCGCGGCAACGATCTCGATGCACGAGCAGAGGTGATTGATGCCGTCCTCGCCGACACCAGGCGGCTCATGTCAAGCCTGCCGATCGAACGCTTCACCACCACCGATCTCGACGCCTACGCCCACGCCCTCCGCTGACGCCGCGGCCGCGGGTCAGCTACGGCTGCGGTAGGTGGAGCCGGCGCGTGAGCTGTCCTTGTTGAGCCGCTTCGACAGGTGCAGGCCTTCAAGAACGAACTCCACAGCTCCGGCGACGGCGGCGGGTGATTCGTCGCCGCCGGTGAGTGCCAAGACGGCGGTGCGCATCGACGGCAACTGCTCGACGAGACGCGCTTCGTCGGCAGACGCGATGTCTTCACCGGTGTGAGCAACCACCTCACCCTCTTCGAACGCCGCGATCACGTCGCGCACTTGATCGGGCGTCACCCGCTCCTTGTACACGGTGAGCACCGCACCCTTGATCAGGTTCTCGAGGATCACCCCGTCGCGGCCATCTTCGAGCGAATCGATCTCGATCTTGCCGCTTGACGACGCAGCGAGCGCATCGAGGTCGCACACCCGCGGCACCACGCTCCGCTCGCCCGCGCGCAACCCGCGGCGCAACGCGTTGGCGGCGAGCACCTCGATGTTGCTGACCGACAGGCGCACGCTGACGCCGCTGCGCTGGTTGACCTGGCTGCTGGCCCTGGCCATCTGCGAGAACGTGGCGACCACGCGCTCGAGGTAGTCGGGCACGCTGACCTGCACATCGCCCACCGACGCCGGGCGGGCTTCTTGGCGCATGATTGCCACCTCGGTGTCGACATCGAGCGGGTAGTGGGTGCGGATCTGGCTGCCGAAGCGGTCCTTCAGCGGGGTGATGATCCGGCCGCGGTTGGTGTAGTCCTCCGGGTTCGCACTGGCCACCAGCATGACATCGAGCGGTAGCCGGATTTTGTAGCCGCGCACCTGCACGTCTCGTTCCTCGAGCACGTTCAACAGACCGACCTGAATCCGCTCGGCAAGGTCGGGGATCTCGTTGATCGCGAAGATGCCGCGGTTGGTACGCGGCACCAGTCCGTAGTGCAACGTCAGTTCGTCACTGAGGTAGCGGCCCTCGGCCACGCGAATCGGGTCGACCTCACCGATCAGGTCGGCGATCGAGGTATCGGGCGTGGCCAGCTTCTCGCCGTAGCGGGTGCCGCGATGCACCCACGCAATCGGTGTGCCGTCGCCCTCGGCGGCAACGAGGTCGCGGGCGTGGCGGCTGACCGGCGAGTACGGATCATCATTGATCTCGCTGCCGGAGATGATCGGCATCCACTCGTCGAGCAATCCCGTGAGTGAGCGGATCATCCGGGACTTGGCCTGGCCGCGCTCGCCGAGGAAGATCACGTCGTGGCCGGCCAGCAGTGCGTTCTCCAGCTGAGGCATGACGGTGTGTTCGTATCCGACCACACCGTCGAACAACGGCTCACCGGCGGCGATCCGCAGCACCGCGTTGCGGCGGATCTCTTCTTTGACCGGGGTTGATTCCCAGCCCGAGGCGCGCAGTTCGCCAAGCGTTGCAGTCGCGGGTGCGGGCGAGGCGGCGTGTACCGAGGGGACCGGGGGGGTCGCAGGCGTCGTCATATGCCGACCCTACATCGGCGCCTCCAACCGTTGCCGCTCGCGAAGCCGGTCGCAATCGTCATCAACGGCGCGCCTGCGCCGAGACCTCGAGGGTGTACGTCAATCCCCCGCGTCCAGGGCCGCTGCTTGGGCCCTCCGCCGGTGGCACCGTGGCGATGTAGCTACGCTGCGGCCATGGATCTGAGCGGACGGTGGCGGGTATCGAGCGCCGACGACGAGGTCCGTCGCAACGCCGTTGGCACCAACTTCGACGACGGTTCATGGCCGACCGTCAGCGTGCCCGGCCATTGGCGTAACGAGCCCGAGTTCGTCATCGACGACGGTCCGCTGCTGTATCGTCGCACGTTCCAGATGGAGCCTCCGCCCCCTGGCCGGCGCGCATTCGTCACCATCCACGGCGTGTTCTACCAAGCAGACGTGTGGCTCGACGGCGCTTACCTCGGCGACCCCGAGGGGTACTTCTTCGCCAGCAGCTTCGACGTCACCGACCTCATGCGCTTCGCCACCGAACACGTACTCGCCGTCGAGATCACCTCGTCACCGCAACGCGACCCGAACAAGAAACGCAACCTGACCGGCTCGTACCACGATCCAATCGCGGTCGACTCCACCTGGAACGCTGGGGGGCTGTGGCAGCCCGTCACCATCGATCTCACCGGGCCGGCGCGGATTGATCGGTGCCGCGTGTTGTGCCGCGACGCCAACGACACGCGCGCCCATCTGCGGGTCCACGCCCGAATCGACAGCGATGCGGCGAGAACGGTCAGCGTCACCACATGGGTCGACGACGAGGTGCTCGCCGAGCAGGATCATTCGCTGGCGCGCGGCATGAACGAGATCACGTGGAACCTCGACATCGCCAAGCCTGCGCTGTGGTGGCCGTGGTCGCTCGGCGCGCAGCCGTTGCACGATGTGCGGGTGGTGGTCAGCGCCGACGGGGCGACCAGCCACGAACACGTGCTACGGACTGGGCTGCGCGAGATCTCCGTCGACGACTGGGTTGTGTCGGTCAACGGCGAGCGGATGTTCACCAAGGGCATCAACATGACCCCGGCGAACCTTGATCTCGCGGGCACCAACCCCATCTCCATGGCTCGCGACGTCGAACTCGCCCGCGAGGCCGGGCTCGACCTGATCCGGGCCAAGGGGCATGTCGCCCAGGTCGGGTTCTATGACTCCGCCGATGCCGCCGGCATGCTCGTGTGGCAGGACTTCCCGCTGCACGGCGGCTACCAGCGATCGGTGCGACGGCAGGCCCTGGATCAGGCCCGGGCGATGGTCGATGTGCTCGGCCACCACCCGTCCATCGTTCTGTGGTGCGCTCACGACACGCCCGAGCCCACCATGGTCGGCCAGCAGGCACCAACGTGGAACAAGACCATCCTCGACAGGTGGGTGAAGCGGAGCATCGAAAAGCTGGACGAGTCGCGCCCAACCCTCGCCCATAGCGGGGTGGCGCCGCACCTCCCCCAGCTCGAAACCACCGATACCAACTTGCGGTTCGGGTGGGGCCGCGGCCACGAACGCGACCTGCCCGGATTCGCCGCAGTGGTGCCGCGCAGCGTCACCTTTGTCAGCGAGTTCGGTTCGCAATCGGTGCCCGTCGACCACGCCTTCGTCGAGACCGAGTCGTGGCCCGAGCTCGACTGGCCAACGCTTGGCGAACGTCACGGGGCCCAGACCGACATCATCCGCCACTACCTACCGACGACCGGGCACACCACGTTCGAGTCGTGGGCCCAAGCGACACAGCGCTACCAAGCCGACGTGCTCCGCCACCACATCGAGACGCTGCGACGGCTGAAGTACCGGCCAACCGCCGGGTTCTGCGTGTCATCGCTAGCCGACCCCGCACCGATGATCTCCTCGGCGATCCTGGATCACCGGCGGAACCCGAAACCCGCCTACACCGCTGTCACCGAAGCATGCCGCATGGTGATCGTGGTCGCCGACCGGCTGCCCGAGCGGGTTGTCGCCGGCACGGGTCTGGCGCTCGACGTCCATGTGGTCAGCGATGCGCACCACACACTCGATCACGCTCGCTGCACGGCCGCACTACGGTGGTCCGGCGGGAACCACGAATGGCGCTGGACCGGCGACATCGGTCCCGACGATTGTGTGAAGGTGGGCACGTTTCAGTTCGTCGTGCCCGACGTTCCCGGCGGGCTCTGGCTTGACCTCACCCTCGAACACGGCGACGACATCGCCACCAACCGTTATGAATCGCTGATCGTGCGCTGACTCGACCAGAGGCCGGTCAGTAGGAGGAACGATGCGGACCAGCGTGCCCGGATCGGCGGATGCACTTCGCCTTGGCCCGCGGGAGCACCACTCCACAGCGATCAGCGCCCCGGCTCTGGATGATCGCCGTTGCATCGAACGGGCGCTGCGCGTTGCTGCGGGCCGCGAGGAGCGCGGCATTCAGTGCCGCCGCCGGGTTCGGGGACCCGCCGGACCAGCCGTGTTCAAGAGCAGCTTGGAGCTCGTCGAGCGAGAGCCTTTCAGCGATGCTCTCGACGAGTAATCCGCTGGCCACCGCAGCCTTCACCATGCCTGCAGGAGCCGCTGCAGGCGCATAGTCCCAACCGTCGAGTTCGGCCTGCTCGGCAACGATGTCGAGAAGCTCGATCGCCTGCCAAATTTCCGTGGCCTCTTCGTCTGTGATCCTGCCTGATTTGATGAGCGCGTTGGCGATGTCATACGCCGCGCCCTCCCGTCGGGGGCCGGCGCAGAGCACTTCGATGACGCCGACCCCGTTCACCACCCGACTTCCAAAGACGACTCGATGTTCCCGCTGCAGCACCTCGAGGGTGGTCCATCCAGCGAGTTCGTCCGTCTTGGTTCGGTTCGACAAGGGGTGGGTGCCAACCGGGTTGACGCACAGCCCGACCACTTCAGCGAGCACCTGGATGCGTTGATTCAGCGTGAGTTCGTCTTCGAGATACTCCACGAAGACGTCAGTGAAGACGATCTCGGCTTGCTCGTCTGGAAACCTCTCGCCCGCCCTCACGCAAGACGAGCAACCCGAAGACCGGCGCGCTTGCGGACCTGGTCTGCGTCAACTCCAACACGAGCACAAACTTGATCGAGGTCGAACTTCGCGGACCGCTCCGACACGCGGTCCGCGTAGAAGTCCAACACGGCGGCACTCGCCTCTCGCACCGTGCGAAGGTCACGATCCAACCGCTCAGCCGAATCGACGACCGCGACGACGTGGCCGTGACGGGTGAGCATCACCCGCGAGTCGCTCGCGGCAGCCGTCACGGCCGAGATGCCCTTGCGGGCGGCGGTCGTGATCGGCATGCGGATCGAGGACATGAGCTGCACGGTACCTGAATCTGTGCAGATTTGTAATGATCGACGTGGCGGTCTGGTTCACCATGAACGTCGTGACCGACACCGCACCCAACCCGCCACCGCATCATCGAATGGGCACCGAGGAGGCCATCGAGCAAATCACTGCCGCGATAGTGATTTGCGGTTGCTCAGCTTGGCTTTGCGATAGTCCTGGTTCATCAGCGCGATCACGTCGATCGAGATCGCTTTCGGGCACGCGGCCTCACACTCGCCGTGATTCGTGCACGAACCGAAGTAGTCATCCATCGTCTCGACCATCGACTCGACCCGGCTGTAGCGCTCGGCCTGTCCCTGGGGCAGCGAGTTGAGGTGCGCCACCTTGGCCGCGGTAAACAGGTTGGCCGCGCCATTCGGGCACGCCGCCACACACGCCCCGCAGCCAATGCACTCGGCCGCGTCCATCGCCGCGTCGGCCACGGTCTTCGGGATCGGAATCAGGTTGGCGTCGGGTGCCCCACCGGTGTCAGCAGTGATGTAGCCGCCACTTTCGATGATCCGATCGAACGCGGCCCGGTCGACCATCAGGTCCTTGATGATCGGGAACGCACCCGAGCGCCACGGCTCGATCACGATCTCGACACCGCTCGAATAGGTGCGCATGTGCAGCTGGCAGGTTGCGGTCGCCTGTTGGGGCCCGTGCGCTTGGCCGTCGATCATCAACGAGCACGTACCGCAAATGCCTTCGCGGCAGTCGTGGTCGAATACGACCGCTTCGCGACCCTCGCTGATCAGCCGCTCGTTGAGCACATCGAGCATCTCCAGGAACGAGGCTTCCTCGCTGATCGAGGGCACGAGGTAGTGCTCGAACCTGCCGGCCGCATCAGGGCCGGCCTGACGCCAGACCTTGAGTTTGATGTCGGCGAGATGCCGGCTCACTTGTAGCTCCGGGTGGCGAGGTGGACGGCGGTGAAGTCGAGCGGTTCAACGTTGCGGATGGAGGTCATCGGGTCGCCGTTCCACTCCCAGGCGGCGACATGGGCAAAGTTCTCGTCATCGCGCTTGGCCTCGCCCTCGGCGTCTTGGTACTCGGCGCGGAAATGTCCGCCACAACTTTCACGGCGCTCCAAGGCGTCGCGGCACATCAGCATCCCGAGCTGGAAGAAGTCGTCGACGCGGCCGGCCTTCTCAAGGGTCTGGTTGACCGACTCGCCGTTGCCGGTGACGCGCAGATCCTGCTGGAACTCGTCGTACAACGCGGGCAGTTCCGACAACGCCTTGTCCAGACCCTGCTCGGTGCGCTCCATGCCGCAGTAGTCCCAGATGATCTTGCCGAGCTCGCGGTGGAACCAGTCGGGCGACCGGGTGCCCTGCTTGTTGACGTAGCCCTGAAACCGTAGCTTCGCTTGGGCCTCAGCGGCTTTGAAGCCGGGATGATCGGTACCGGGAGTGGGCTTGTTCAGCATCGGCGCGAGGTAGTTACCGATCGTGTATGGCAACACGAAGTAGCCGTCGGACAGACCCTGCATCAGCGCTGAGGCACCGAGGCGGTTTGCGCCATGATCGCTGAAGTTGGCCTCACCGGCGCAGTACAGGCCGGGCACGGTGGTCATCAGTTCGTAGTCCACCCACAGGCCGCCCATCGTGTAGTGGCTGGCGGGGTAGATGCGCATCGGCGTGGCGTACGGATCCTCGCCGGCGATGCGCGAGTACATCTCGAACAGGTTGCCGTAGCGCTCCTGCACAACCTCTTTCCCGAGCCGCCGGACCGCGTCGGCGAAATCGAGGTTGACCCCGTTCTTCAACGGCCCCACGCCACGCCCGCTGTCGACGGCGCGCTTTGCGGCACGCGACGAGATATCGCGCGGCGCGAGGTTGCCGAAGCTGGGATACAGCCGCTCGAGGTAGTAGTCGCGTTCGTCTTCGGGGATCTCGGCCGCGGCACGTTCGTCGCCGACTGCCGTTGGCACCCACACCCGACCGTCGTTGCGCAACGATTACGACATCAGCGTGAGCTTGCTCTGGGTGTCGTCAGCCTGGGGGATGCACGTCGGGTGGATCTGCGTGTAGCACGGGTTGGCGAAGAACGCCCCCTGACGGTGCGCCCGCCATGCAGCCGTGACGTTGCAGGCCATCGCGTTCGTTGACAGGAAGAACACGTTGCCGTACCCGCCGGTGCACAGCACAACAGCGTGCGCGGCATGGGATTCGAATTCACCATTGACGAGGTCGCGCGTGACGATGCCGGCGCAGCGGCCGTCGATCACCACGGTGTCGACGAGCTCGCAACGGTTGTACAGACGCACGTTGCCGAGGCCGACCTGGCGCGACATCTGTTGGTAGGCGCCGATCAACAACTGCTGTCCCGTCTGGCCGCGGGCGTAGAACGTACGGCTTACTTGCGCGCCGCCAAAGCTGCGGTTGTCGAGCAGGCCGCCGTACTCGCGAGCGAACGGCACGCCCTGGGCAACCATCTGGTCGATGATATCGACACTCACCTCGGCGAGGCGGTGGACGTTGGATTCGCGGGCGCGGAAGTCACCGCCTTTGATCGTGTCGTAGAACAGTCGGTGAACCGAGTCACCGTCTCCTTTGTAGTTCTTCGCTGCGTTGATCCCACCCTGCGCGGCAATCGAGTGAGCGCGACGGGGCGAGTCGTGAAACGTGAATGCGTCCACCTGGTAGCCGAGCTCGGCGAGCGTGGCCGCGGCCGAAGCGCCGGCGAGACCGGTACCGATCACGATGACTTTGAACTTGCGCTTGTTGTTGGGGTTCACCAACTTCATGTCGCTCTTGAACGTCTCCCACATATCGGCAACCGCGACGTCGGGCGCCTTACTGGCGAGCTTGTCGTGCACCACATCTGTGCTCATCGTGAGCCTTTCGGTCAGACCTTGACGACGCCGGCAAGAACGGCGACAGGGAACGAGACATTGCCGACAACCACCGCGGTGGCAACGCCGGTGGCGAGCCAGCGCCGCCACTCGTTGAACCGCGGGCTGTTCCAGCCGATCGACTGGAACAGGCTCCACACCCCGTGATAGAGGTGCGTGCCGAGGGCGATGTTGGCGAGGATGTAGAAGATCGCCACCGGGACCCGACTGAGGCTGGCGTCGATGTTGCGATACGTCTCGCCACGAACGAAGTCGGGGTTGACCTGACCGCCGGTGAGGTCGAGTAGGTGCCAGATGATGAACAGCAACACGATGGCGCCGGTCCAGCGCATGGTGCGGCTGGCGAAGCTGGCCACTTGGTAGTCGCGGGCGGTCTGATACTTCACCGGACGCGCCCGATGGTTGATGACCGTCAGGGTGTACGCCGCGTGAACGTGCAGGATCAACGCGCCGATCAAGACCGAGCGCAGGATCCACAACGTTACGGTGCGCGGCACGATCGGCACCAGTAGTTCCCGAAGGAACTCGCCGTAGTGGTCGATCGCGTAGATCCCGTCGGACTCGACACCGAGATACATCTTCAAGTTGCCGACCATGTGGGCAACCACGTAGCCGATCCCGATCACGCCGGTGATGGCCATCACGTACTTCTTGCCAACCGCAGTGCCGTACAGATCGAACAGGAAGAACCGGTTGTTGCGCTTCTTGCCGACGGCTGTAGCCGTGACCGGGCCACGGGCACGTGACACCTGCGCCGGTGCCGTTTCGGGAGGGGTTGTCTGAGCCATGAAGATGACAGCTTTCGTCGCACTGGAGACCGCTATGCGAACGGTAGCGCCACATGTGCGACGACACGAACTCCGTCGGCGAGGACGCGCTGTCGGTGGACCCGGGCGCGGATGAACGGTCAGGACGTTTCGTCGCTGTCGCCCGATTGTCCCTACACTCTCCACGTTTCCACCAACGGTGCGTCGATGACGGCGCGCCCCCAAACCCACAAGGTCGTGCGGTGTCAGCATCAATTCTTGCCGAAGGCGGCTATCAAGTATTCGAGTTCAAAGGCGGTGAGTGGCTCGTCCTCCTGCTCTCCACAGCGTCCGCGCTTGTCGCCATTGCGGTCGGCTTCTACTTGGCCAAAAGTGTTCTGGCTGCCGACGCGGGCAGCCCGAAGATGCAAGAGATCGCCAAGGCGATCCAAGAGGGGGCCCAGGCCTACCTGAAGCGTCAGTTCAAGACGATCATCGTGATCCTCGTCCCGCTTGCGGCGATCGTGTTCCTCACGTCGACCGCGATCATCAAGCCGGGCGGTTCCGAGGCGATGTCGTTCGCCCAGGTCGGCTTGTGGCGCACGGTGGCGTTCATCCTTGGCTGTTTGGCCTCGGGGCTCACCGGCTACATCGGGATGACGCTCGCCACCCGCGGCAACGTACGTACGGCCGCCGCGGCGCTGACCAACAGCATGCCCAAGGCGCTCGACGTGGCGTTCCGCACCGGCGGTGTGGCGGGCATGTTCACCGTCGGGCTCGGCCTGCTCGGAGCGACGGCGATCATCATGGTGTTCCAGAACACCAGCTCGGTGATCCTCATCGGCTTCGGCTTCGGTGGGTCGCTGCTGGCGCTGTTCCTACGAGTCGGCGGTGGCATCTTCACCAAGGCCGCCGACGTCGGTGCCGACCTGGTCGGCAAGGTCGAAGCCGGCATCCCCGAAGACGACCCGCGCAACCCGGCCACCATCGCCGACAACGTGGGCGACAACGTGGGCGACTGCGCCGGCATGGCCGCCGACTTGTTCGAGAGCTACGAGGTCACCCTCGTCGCCTCGATCATCCTCGGTGTCGCTGCGTTCAACTCGATCGGCGCCAACCCGGCGCTCGGTCTGATCTTCCCGGTCGCCGCTCGTGCGATCGGTGTTGTTGCTTCGATCGCCGGTGTGTTTGCGGTGAAGGCCCGCGAGGGCGAAACCGATGCATTGAAGCCGATCAACCGCGGCTTCCTTGTCGCCGGCACGCTCACCCTGATCGGCACCCTGCTCGTGTCGCTGTTCTACGTCGGCAACGACTTCGACAACGCCGGTTGGAAGTGCTTTGGCGCCGTGGCCATCGGACTTGTGCTGGCGCAGGGCATCAGCCGCCTGACCGAGTATTACACGGGCACGCACTACAAGCCGGTGAAGGACATCGCCGCGAGCTCCGAGACCGGCCCGGCCACAGTGGTCCTCGCCGGTACCGCAAGCGGCCTCGAAAGCTCGGTGTACGCCGTGTTGGCCATCGCCATCGCCATCGGCGTGGCGTTGTCAATCGGTGGCGGCAACCTGCAGTTCAGCTTCTACCTCGTCGCCCTCACCGGCATGGGCATGCTCGCCACCACCGGTGTCATCGTCAGCGAAGACACCTTCGGTCCGGTCAGCGACAACGCCGCCGGCATTGCCGAGATGAGTGGTGAGTTCCACGGCGAGGCCGAGCGGATCATGGTCAGCCTCGATGCCGTGGGCAACACCACCAAGGCCGTCACCAAGGGCTTCGCCATCGGCTCCGCCGTCATCGCCGCCGTGGCGCTGTTCGCAAGCTTCATCGAAACCGCCGCCGAGGAACTGCTTCCCGAGGACGTCATCAACGCCGCACTACAGACACCCCGCGGTGTGTTCGACCTGATCCCGATCAACGTCGCCGACCCGAAGGTGTTCATCGGTCTGCTGATCGGTGGCGCAGTGCCGTTCCTGTTTTCCTCCCTCGCCATTCGCGCCGTCGGCCGCACCGCCGGTGTCGTGGTGCAGGAAGTGCGCAAACAGTTCGCCGACGGCAAGATCATGCGTGGCGAAAAGGAGCCCGAGTACGGCCCGGTCATCGACATCTGCACCGAGGCGTCGCTGCGTGAGCTGGCCACCCCGGCGCTGCTCGCCGTGCTCGCCCCGGTCGTCGTCGGCTTCGGTATCAACTTCACCGCACTCGGTGCGTTCCTGGCCGCGGTCATCCTCGTCGGACAGCTGATGGCCAACTACCTCAGCAACGCTGGCGGCGCATGGGACAACGCGAAGAAGTACATCGAGGACGGCAACCACGGTGGCAAGGGCAGCGACGCCCACAAGGCCGCCGTCATCGGTGACACCGTTGGCGACCCGTTCAAAGACACCGCTGGCCCGGCGCTCAACCCGTTGATCAAGGTGATGAACCTCGTCAGCTTGTTGATCCTGCCGGCAATCATCAGCCTGCAAGACAACGATGGTGCCCGGTACTCGATCGCCGCAGGCGCATTCGTTGTGCTCGTCGGGGCGATCGTGTACAGCAGCCGCCAGTCGTCGACCATTGTGGCCGCAGCGCCCTTGGCGTAGTCGGCTCACACATTCGAGCGATCCGGCCCGGGATGCCCGCCACGTGCGGGTGTCCCGGGCTTTCGTCGTTTTGGCGGCTACCGTCGTCGCCCGTGATAGCTGCACTGTTCGACATCGAGCGCTGGCTCGACAAAGGTGGCCTGGCCCTCCTCGCCCTGATCGTGTTCGCCGAGAGCGGCCTCCTCGTCGGGTTCTTCCTGCCGGGCGACTCGCTGCTGTTCGTCGCCGGCTTCTTGGCGTCGGATGCCGGAGGCAACCTGCTGCCGGCCCTGCCGATCACCGCCGGAGTCGCGTTCCTGGCCGCCGTGGTGGGCGACCAGGTCGGCTACCTGTTCGGGCGCAAGGTGGGGCCCTCGCTGTTCGACCGCCCGCAGAGCCGGCTGTTCAACCCTGCCAACATCGCCAGGGCGCACGCGTTCTTCGAAAGCCGCGGGCCCGCGGCGATCGTGCTGGCCAGGTTCATCCCGGTGGTGCGCACGTTCACCCCGATCGTCGCCGGCGTCGGCGAGATGCATTACCGCACGTTCGTCACCTACAACATCCTCGGCGGCCTGCTGTGGGGCGTGGGCGTCACCACGCTCGGGTACTTCCTCGGTGAGGTCGAGTTCATCAAGAACAACCTCGAAGTCGCTGCCCTCATCATCGTGATGATCTCGGTGCTACCCGTGGTGCTGGAGTTCTACCGCCACCGCCGCTCCCGCCCCGCCGCCGACTGACCCGTTCTCCGTCGCCCAACGACGGCCTGCTCATGGCCACGCTGAATGCTGGGTCAGGCTTTTCACGGACTCCAGCGGGCGGGACCGTCCACGCACAAACTGCCGGATGCTGCCGCTCCGCCGGGTAGGCACGCACTGTCAAGCAATCGTCGGGCCCCGAGTGGCTCACCCAACTCGACCAGACGCGCCACTTCGTCATTACCGGGACATGTTGACGTGACGCTCGGAGCGCGGCTCGAGGCGGTGAACGTCACGATGACCTCGGACGCACCGAGCGTGATCGTTGGTGGAAGAACCTCCCCCGTCGATCCACCGCTACAGCTGTACCGGTTCACGAGCGCCGTGAATGACTCGGTTGTTGCGGTCAGCGTCTCGTCAGGCGAGACCCGCCACATTGCAGGGTCTGGAGAGCCCAGCCCAGCGTTCGTCGCCACGGGCGCCGTTTGCGCCAGTGCGCTCTCCTGTGCCGCAATGTCGACGAGGGTGGTTGCGAGGCCCGTCGGTTCGACCAATTTGCACCGGCACCGAAACACGATGTGAGTTCGAGAGATGAGACTTTCACTGGGAACCCCTGAACTCGTCACCTGGATGGATTGGCTTCGGAATCATGCCCCACCTGCCGTCGTCGCGTCCAGGAGTCGCGCACTCGTCGATGAAGTTATACCGGTTATACTCACATTCGTGAAGACTGCGATCTCGATACCGGATGAGTTGTTCGAACGGGCCGAACGGATCGCCGCGCGTCGCGGCTGTACACGCAGCGGGCTGTATGCCGAGGCGCTGGCTGAGTTCGTGGCCCGGGAGGAACATCCACCTCGACGTTTCGGCATCTGGTCGAACCGTGTCACGGTGGCCGATGGCGTCGACCTGGTGGCCTCGGACCCAGACGTGTTGTCAATGTTCGAGGACTGAGTGCGCCTTCTCCTCGACAGCCACGTCGCCTTGTGGGCGTTGATGGACAGCGAGCGGCTCGGTCCGGTTGCCCGGGACACCATTCTCAGTGCCGAGGCGGCGATCGTTTCCGTCGTCACTCCCTGGGAACTCGGCATCAAACGGTCGATCGGCAAGCTCGACTTTCCCGACGGGATGATCGAATCGCTGGCTGCGTGCGGTTACGCGATGCTGCCGATCGCCGTGATGCACAGCGTCGAGGCGCCGCGGTTACCGTTGCACCACCGCGATCCATTTGACCGGATGTTGATCGCACAGGCTCGCCTCGAAGGCCTGACGATCATGACCGTCGATGACCAGTTCGGTGCGTACGACGTCGACGTGACGGACGCCAGCAGCTGATAACCGGGAACTTTGCGGGCAGTCGCTCGTCGAACCCGCATGGCACACGTGAACAGGCCCACTCACCAGCGACTGCGTTCGGGGAGGACGCTGCTCGCTGGTCTCTCAATCGCTCTCCTCATCACTGCGTGTGGCAGTGACAGCGATACCGCGAGCGGCGCGCCGCCGGCGGCGGCGTGGGGATTGCCCCGGACGCAGCGGCAGGCCAGCTGCTTGCAGTGAATGTCACCGTCAACATGGAGGTCGATGACGTGGGCGTCGGGGTCGACGAGGTCGTCGCTGTCGCCGCTCGCCATGAGGGGCAGGTGTACGGCTCGGACATCAGTCTTGCCGCCGGAAACGCGGCGTTCGCCAACATCGTGATCAAGCTGCCGCCCGACAAGATCGCCAGCGCGATCGTCGAGATCAAGCTGCTCGGCACGCACCTCAGCCAGACCCAGGCCACCGAGAACGTGACCGACCAAATGGTCGACATCGAAACCCGGATCGGGACCGCGCAACGCAGTGTGGAGCGGGTCCAACTTCTGCTGGCCGAGGCTGAGAACCTTGGCCAGGTCGTGCAGCTTGAAGCCGAGCTGACCTCCCGCCAGACCGTACTGGAACAGCTGCTCGCCCACCCTCGCCGCGTTGCTGATCGTGATCGGCTCTACGGCGCCGTTCCTCGCCGTCATCGCGCTTGCAGGAGCGGTGTGGTACGTCAGTCGTCGCCGTCGGGTGCGACAAAATCGATCAGTTGCTCCACTGCTCCCACCAGCTCCGGGCGTAGGTCCGCAAACGACTGAACCCGATTTCGTAGACGCGACCAGAACGTGAGCGGATCGGCGCCGAGGGCCGCGCAGATGCCTTCCTTCCACGGTGTCGGGCGGCGCACCTGCGGCCACCGCTCGATCCCGATCACCTGCGGGCGGATGCCTTCCCACACATCGACGAACGGGTGACCGGTGATCAGCACGAACCGCTGACCGCGCATCGCCACTTCGGCGAGGCGCTGCTCCTTCGAGCCGGTCACGAGATGGTCGACGAGCACACCCAGTCGACGCTGCGGACCGGGTGCGAAATCGGCGATCGCGCTGACCAGATCGTCGATGCCATGCAGCGGTTCGACCACGATGCCGAGCTCGCGCAGATCGTCACCCCACACCTGTTCCACCAGTTCCGCGTCGTGCTTGCCCTCCACCCAGATCCGGCTCGCTGCAGCGATGCGAGCCGGGGCCGGCCGCACTGAAGCGATCGATCCGCTGTTGGTGAACGTGGTCTCGCGGACCACGTTGTCGGGCGGCTTGATCAACGACACCGCCTTGCCCTCCACCAGGAACCCGCCGGGCTTGTAGCGGAAGTGACGGTGCGCCTGGTTCCGGTCGCGCAACGTCACTGCCTCGGTGGTGACCTTGACGACATCGCCACAGAACCCGGTGGCGCGGTCCTCGATCACCATTCCCACCTGGACCGGCACCTCCCGGTAGCGGGGCGCGGCGCGCTGCTGTTCGAACTCGTGGAGAATGTCGCGCGGCCCGCTCACCGGCCGTTCCTCCGGCTGGCCCACCAGCGTGCGCCTGACGGCGAGACGGTCAGCACTTGATCGACGCAGGTGCCGTCTCTTCGGCGGTATGGGGCGCGCAGGTCGTGAAGATCGGTCGGCATCGCGAACGAGCTTGGCAGGAACGGCACACCCCACACGTGCACCCGTTCCGCCGGGCCGACCATCTGGACGACACCTTCGGTCAGCTCGATACGTGCATCGATCTCGCCGACCTGGCGGTACCCGCCCGTTCCAGGGGCTGCTGCCATCACCTCGGCGGGTTCGGTGGCATGCCATTCGACGTCGAACGTCACCGGGACCGGGATGCCATATGCGCGCCGCCACGCCTCGGTCGGGTCGGCGAGCAGCACGCCGTGGGCTTCGTTGCCGAGGCTCCACTGGCGGAACGGGGCGTCGCAGTCGTGCCCGGCCCACATCTCCGGCGGCTTGATGGTCAGGCCGTCGCGGAGGCCCGTCCCGTCGAGCTCCTCGATGTACAGATACGGCTCGTGTTCGCGGACGAGCCCGGCCCAGTAGTCGAAGCGCCGACCGCGCAGCTCGAACCCGACGAACAGTCCGGCTCGTCGATCATCGTCGATGGCTGCCGAACCCCACCACCACCACGCCTCGACCGGGCTATCGCCATGGCGGAACTCGTCGACCGCGGTGTACGGCTGCGGGGGCGTGAACGGTGTGCGGATCTGTGGCACGGCGGCCGCCGGGCGGGCCGGCTCGACATCGCCGGTCATCTCACGAACTCGCCCATCACCGGGCAGACTAGGGCCCATGGTGCGCTACCTCAGTCTCGAGTGGATCAATGCCCTGGCAGCCGAGGTGTCGTCGAACGCCCGCTTGGAGGGACTTGCCCACCAGCACCGGATCGGGGTCACCCAGGTGGTCACCGAAGGGCCGGAGGGTGATGTCACATATCACCTGCAGGTGGGCGACGGTGTGGCCAACTTCGGAGCCGGGGCGGCGATGCCAGAAGACGTGCGGATGGAACAGGCCTGGAGCACCGCTGTTGCTGTGGCCACCGGCGAAATGAACGCGCAGGACGCGTTCATCGGCGGACATATCCGGCTGCACGGCGATCAAGGAAAGCTGATCGAAACGCAACCTGTTTTCGCCGCTCTCGACGAGGTGTTCTCCACCGTGCGGGCCCGCACCGAGTACCGCTGACGCACGGCGACGATGCCCGAGCTGCCGGAGGTCCAAGCCCACGCCGAGCGCTTGACCGAGCAGTTCCGCGGCGCCGTGCTGGAACGGTTCGTGCCGATCACGTTCACCGCGCTGAAGACCGCCCTGCCCCGTCCCGAGGCGGCCTATGGCACGTCGCTGCAGCGGGTCGACCGGCGCGGCAAGTACCTCCGGCTGCACTTCGAGCCCGTGGTGTTCGTGGTGCACCTGATGCAGGGCGGGCGGCTGCTGGTGGACGACAAGCAGTCGGCCAAGCCGCGCAACGGCCAGGCCCGGTTTGTGTTCACCGATGGGCCTGCGCTGCTGCTGACCGAGGCGGGCAAGGAACGCAAGGCCGGCGTGTGGTGCGTGTCCCCCGAAGCGCTCGACGGCCCGCCGCTCGACCGTCTCGGACCAGAAGCGCTCGAACTGTCCGACGACGAACTCGCAGCATCATTCGCCGCGCACAACATGCGCCTCCACGGGTTCCTGCGTGATCAGCACATGCTCGCCGGACTCGGCCGGATGCTGGCCAACGAGGTGTGCCACCGGGCGCGAACTTCGCCGTTCGCGATGACGGGCAAACTCGGTCTCTCCGGTGCACGCGCCGTTCGGGACGCGATCCACGCCGCCGTCGACGACGGCCTCGCCTACGAACGTACGCGCACCGA
>JANNHO010000073.1:0-8410 GCA_031404435.1 Acidimicrobiaceae bacterium
GGGTGCGACTGCGGATGGTGTCGCTCACCTTTTGCGGATCGGTCGTAGCCAACACGAACACCACATGCGGCGGTGGCTCCTCGAGGGTCTTCAGCAACGCCGCCTCAGCTTGCTTGGACAGCATGTGCACCTCGTCGAGGATGTACACCTTGTGACGCCCGGGGGTTCCGAGCGAGGCCTTTTCGATCAGGTCACGCATCGCGTCGACACCGTTGTTGCTGGCCGCATCCAACTCGTGGACGTCGTAGCTGGTACCGCGCTGCACAGCGATGCACGAATCGCACTCGCAACATGGCTCGCCGTCGACAGCCCGTTCGCAGTTGAGCACCTTGGCCAACACCCGCGCCGAGGTGGTCTTGCCCGTGCCACGCGGCCCGGAAAATAGGTAGGCCTGACCCTCACGGTGATTGATCACCGAATTGCGCAGAGCGCGCACGATGTGTTCCTGCCCACGGATCTCGCTGAAACGTTGCGGTCGATATCGGCGATACAGCGCTTGGGTTGCCATTGCAGCCGAGCCTACTCAGCTTCGCCGACGGCTGGCCTTGGAGAACCCCACTGCGCCGGCGACCGCTCACTACTGTGGGTGGAATGCGAACGGGAGGACCCTCATGAGGCGTACACGGACAGCCATAGCAGGAATTGCCGCGGCCATCGCGTTGGTTGCATCGGCAGCGTGTGGTGGCGACAGCGCACCGGCGACGGTGTCGGAAAGCGACTTCCTCGACCAACTCAGCGATGTGTGCAGCGATGCCAAGCGCGACTCGGACCGTGTCGCCGAGCCGGAGGATCTCGCCGACATCGAGCGGTTCGCCAGCGAGTCGAACGAGGTGTACTCCGAGGCACGCGACCGCTTGGCCGAGCTCACCGCACCGACCGACCTCGCCCGCGACTTCGCCGATTTCCGCGACACCATCGATGAGGCGATCGCCCTCCTCGACGATCTCGAGAACGCGGGCAACGACGAAGACGAGAAGGCGATCGACGACATCGTCGCCGACCTCACGCGCGTGGCCGCCGACCAGGGCGAGCTTGCCGAGAACTTCGACCTCGAGGATTGTGCACCCGATCCGGACGAGCCAACGTCGACAACCACCGCATCGACCGATCCACCGGCCACGGCTGCGCCACCGACGCCCACCGCCGCCCCGACACCGCTGACATTGCCACCGACGGTGCCGCCAGCGACGCAGCCGCCGGCGACAGCGCCAGTTGCCACCGATCCGCCGACGACAGGCCAGCTCTACACCGTGATCGATGTGGCCTCCGAGTACAACGCTCCGGCGGGATTCAGCTGGGTGTCGAAGACGCCCGACCAGGCAACGTTGGACTCGGTGACGAACTCCGACCTCAACATCTTCATCGAAGGATTCGGCGTCGCGACCCTTGTTGACGACACCGGAACCCAGGTGGCCGATGTCTGGATCGGTGTGGCCATCCTCGAGAACCCCGGGATGCCGGCATCGTGGAAGGACCTCGATTGCGGCGGCGGTGGCCAGTTGCGCCAATCCGAAGGTGGGATACTCGGGATCGTGTGCGAAGCCGCACTCGAGTCTCCGTTCTGGGAGATCTTCACCGCCACCGAAGGTGCTGTTGGGATCTCCGTCTACACGCGGCTCCCCGACATAGGTGGAGACCTCGTCGCCGATGCGTTCATCGAAGCGAACCTCTGACCCGAACCGGCTGATCGAACAGCTGACGCCGACCGTTCGACGTCCCGGCCGACGTGGCCGCGACCACGTCGGCCGGTTCGCTAACGTTGGCGCACCATCATGGGCACACCGTCGTTTACCACTCGCGTCTCGCCATTCGCGAGTACCCCGCCCCCTGCCGAGGCGACGACGCATCGAGATCGACAGCGGCGAGATAGACGGCGGCGAGATAGACGGAAGCCGATCCGAGCGACCGTCACGGCACTGCTCGGCACCGCCACGCTCGCAGCGGTGATCGGACTGCTGGCTCCAACGGCCGTCGCCGACAACACGTTGGCCAGTTCTACCCCGGCGAGCAACGCGGCGCTGGAGGTCTCCCCGACGTCGGTCGACTTCGTGTTCACCGAGGCGGTGGGGCCCACCCAGACACCGGTGTCCACGTGCAACAGCGCTCCATTCGTGGTCGGCACGCCGACCGTGAGCGCCGACCGCCTCACCGTGTCGGTCCCGATCACCAACCCGATGCCCGCGGGCACCTGCACCGTGGCGCTGACGATCAGCGCCGCCGACAGCACACCCAACGGCAGCTTCTCGGTGACGTTCACCATCGCTGCCGACACCGCGGCGGTGGCCCCAACGGTCAGTCCCCCGCCATCCACGGTCACAACGGTGGCCGGCGCGGTGCCCATCACCACAACCGCTCCGGCGGGCTCGGACACCGCCGATAGAGAGCCAGCCGGCACCAACGTGGGCGGGCCGCTCGGCCTTGCCCGCGTGCTGGCCATGCTCGGCTTCGCGGTGCTCCTCGGATCGTTGGTGTTGATCGTCACCGCCTGGCCGGAAGGCGTGGAGTACATCCTCACCGTGCGCTTCCTGCGTTCGGCATGGGTGGTGGGCATGGTCGGTTCGGTGCTGTCGGTCATCTTGTTGCGCGCCCAAGTCACCGGCGAATCGGTCGGATCGTCGATCAGCCCGAGCAGTTGGTTCGACCTCACCGATACGACGCCGGGCACCGCCGCGCTGGCACGCGTGGCGTTCGCCGCGGCGTGCGTGTGGGTGGTGATCCGCCCCGAGCGGGTGGTCGATCAGAACACGCAACTACCGGCGCTGGCCCTGCCCGTGCTCGCCGTGGCAACGTTCGGGTTGAGCCGGACCGGCGGCGACATCCCGCTCCTCGGCGTTGTTGCCGGCGTCGGACACGCGGTCGCGATGGCGGTGTGGCTTGGCGGGGTGGTGTTGCTGACCCGGGTGGTGCTGGCCGGACCCGGCGAGGACGACCTCGTCCACGCCGTGCGCGGTTTCAGCCGGATCTCCACGCCGGCTCTGCTGGTGACTGTGGCGACCGGGGCGATCCAGACCTGGCGGCTCGATGGCGGCACCCTGTTCGAAACCAGCCATGGTCGGACGCTGCTCCTCAAAGCGCTCGTCGTCGGTGCCATGGTGTTCGTCGGGCTGGCAACCCGCCAGTTCGTGCGTCAAAGGTTGCGCAAGATCGACTCGATGACATCGCCACTCGCGTCACGGCTTCAGCGCGCAACGGGACTCGAGGCGGTCGGCGGGATCGTGGTGCTGGTGCTCACCGCATGGCTGCTGTCGATGCAGCCGGGCGGCGTCACCGTGGCGGACGGGCCTGTGTACGACATCGAGACGCAGGTCACTGTGGCCGACCTCGATCTGACCGTGCACCTGACCGGAGACGTCGGACGCAACGGAGTGCGAGTCGACATCGATGCGCCCGCCACGGGCGTCAGTGCGCTGGTGCTCACGTTTATCGCTCCGGCGGGGACCACGGCTGCGGGTGTGGTGTTGACGATCCCGGCCGAACTGACCGGTGCCGATATCGGCGCTGCCGAACTCCCGTTGGCGATCGGCATCCCGCTGGATGTCGCCGGGGTGTGGACCCTGCAGGTCGACGCGACAACACCGGCAGGACCGCAAAGCGTGCAGAAGAACTTCACCCTCGTCGTCTGAGCGTGCCGGGCCGCTGGGTGGGTCGCCGGGGGGTGCCGGAGATGGCCGCGAGAACCTCATCCATGTCGGCGAGCGAGTGGCCGCTCACGAATGCGTCGACGAACGGCAACACAGCTGCCATGCCACCGGTCAGCGGGCGGAACTGGGCGCTCTGGCGGCGCGGGTTGACCCAGATGATCCGGTGGGCCAACAGCGACAGTCGTTCGATCTCACGCTGGAGCAAACCGACATCGCCCGGCTCCCAACCGTCGGACACGATCACCACCACCGCACCACGGGCGACACCGCGGCGACCCCAGCCGTCGTTGAACTCGCGCAGCGCCTCCCCAATCCTGGTGCCGCCCGACCAGTCGGGTGCGGCCGCCTTCGCGTTGACCAACGCCAGCGCTGGATCATGCAACGCAAGCTGGCGGGTGAGGCGGGTGAGGCGGGTGGCGAACACGAATGCCTCGGCGCGCAGCGCGCGGACCGCAGCATGCATCAGGTACAGGTAGGCCCGACCGTACGCCTCCATCGAACCTGATACGTCGGCGATGAGCACGATCCGCCGGGGCCGGTCGATGCGGCGCCGATGGAGCTGGCGAACGGGGTCGCCTCCGCTGCGCCGGGCGCGCCGCAACGTCGACCGCCAGTGCATCGGACCGTCATGGCGGTGACGACGCGAACGGCGGCCCGGTCGTTGCGGAGGAACGACCTCGAGCTCGGCGATCAGCCGCCCGAGGCGGGCAAGTTCGTCGGGAGTGCAGGCCGCGAACGGGGTGCTCGACAACCGCTCTCGATCCGCGGCCGCGGCCACGAGTTGCTCGCCGCCGTCGTCGCGCTCGTCGTCACGGTCGGCTCCGTCTGCGCCCGGGACCGAGATGCCGTCGTCGCGTCGAGCGTCGGCGTTCCCGGTTGGCGGTGCCGCTGGCGCGGGTGGCGCTGTCTGCCCGGAGCTGGTCAACAACGGGCCATCGACGTTCGGGTTGCGCATGGCATCAACGACGTCGACCATGCCGCGGAACACCTCGGCGAAGACCCGGTCGAACACCTCGATGTCGCGCCGGTCGATGACGAACGCGATGCGGGCGGCCCAGTACAGCTCGGTCGTGGTCGCCGGGGCGACCAGTGCCGCGATCTCGGCGAAACGGCCACTGCGTTCCGGCGTGGTGGCGACGCCGGCCCGGTGCAACACGTCGCCGAAGGTTGCCGCGACCAGCGCGACATCCACCACGGCCGGGCCGCTCATCGCCTCCGGCCCCTCATCACGTGCAGTCCCTCATCACGTGCGGCCCAGGATCATCCTTGCGCGATCCAGGCCAGGCCGCGGTCGGCCGCAACGGCGAGATCGTCGCGGTACTTCAGCACCGAACCGAGCGTTCGTTCCGCCGATGCCGCATCGAGGCGATCGATGCCCAAGATGTCGAGCGCGGCAACCCACCCGATCGCCTCGGCAATGCCGGGCGGCTTCTGCACGTCGAGCGAACGAAGTCGCGTCACCGCGGCCGCCACCTGCTCGGCGAGGGCCCTGCTCGACGACGGCACCCGGCTGCGCACGATTTCGACCGAACGGGCAAGGTCGGGGTAGTCGATCCAGTGATACAGGCACCGGCGCTTGAGCGCATCATGCAGATCGCGGGTGCGGTTGGAGGTGAGCACCACGATCGGTGGATGAACCGCATGGAGCGTTCCCAGCTCGGGGATCGTCACGGTCGATTCGGCCAGCAACTCCAACAGGAACGCCTCGAACTCGTCGTCGGCACGGTCGATCTCGTCGACCAGCAGCACCACCGGGCGTGGACCGGGGTGGCGGATCGCACGCAGCAGCGGACGGTCGAGGAGGTAGTCGTCAGTGAACAGCTCGGCGGCCTCCAGGTCGTGGCCGCGCTGCTCGGCGAGGCGGATGCCGAGGAGCTGGCGCGGGTAGTTCCACTCGTACAACGCCTCGCCGGCGTCGATCCCCTCGTAGCACTGCAAGCGCACCAGCGGTGTCCCGAGCACCGCAGCCAGCGCCTTGGCCGCCTCGGTCTTGCCGACACCGGCTTCACCTTCGAGCAGCAGCGGTTGCGGCAGACGCGCCGCGCAGAACATCGCCGTCGCCAACCCGAGATCGGTCAGGTACGCCTGTTCATGCAGCAACTCGCGGAGGCATTCGACGGTCGGGACCAACGCGGCCACGTCGCTCATCGAGCGATGTAATCCGTGGGGGACGCGGCGAACGCCCGCAGGCACCCGCTGCCGCAGAACCAGTAGCGGACCTCGTCGTGGTCGAGGTGCAGCGATGTTTCGACGGTGGCGACCGACATGCCGCACACCGGATCGACGGCGGTGATCGAGGTGTTCTGGCCGGCAGTGCCCGCTTCGCTGGTTGCACCGATCGGGCGACCCGTGGGTTGCGGGCGTCGGGCAACGATGTCAGCCAGGATCGACAGCGCGATCTCCTCAGGGGTCCGCGCACCAATGTCGAGTCCAGCGGGGGTGACCACACGCGACGACATCGACGCGCACACGTCGAGCGAGGCGACCACCGCCTCACCACGGCGGCGACTGGCGACCAAGCCCACATAGGCAACGCCGGCGCGCAGCGCCTCCACCAAAACGCCCGTCTCGTCGCGCCCATGTGATGCGACGATGACCGCCGACGTGTCGGCCGGCAGCGTGCCGCTGAAGCTGCGCACGTCGTAACCGAGGGGTCCGCCGAGCGCAACGAGCGCCTTGGCGACTGGGGTATCGCCGACCACGGCCACATACGGAACCGGAACCTCCGGAGCGAGGAAGATCTCAAGCGTCCCGCCCGACAGGCACGGGTTGTGCACGACCACGCGGCCAACGTGTTCGGCGCCGGTGTCGGCGTCAGCGTCGGGGTCCCGTGGCTCCGGCGTCGGGGTGATTCGCAGCAGCCGCGACTCGCCCGAATCCAGCAACGTCAGCGCCTGCGCGCGAACGGTCGCCTCGGCACAGTCGCCACCGACGAAGCCTTCGATCGTGCCGTCTGGATGCACGATCGCCTCATCGCCGGGTTTGGCGCTGGTCGGACGCTCCGCCAGCACCACCCGGGCATGCACGAACGCCACCCGCTGCGCCCGCAACTCGATCGCGCGCGCGGCGATTTCCGGTCGGCTCATGGGTGCCGACTCCCGTCACGGTGGCGCCCATCCCGGTCCCTCATGTCCCGGTTCCTCATGTCCGCTGGCTCACGTCGAATGTTCTCCTTGGCCCTGTTTACTCGTTGCCCGGCTATTCGAGGGCGAGGTCGGTGCGCATCGGACGGCCGGCGATGGTGCGCCACACCTGCGCCGGGGTGAGTGGCATATCGGCATGACGGACGCCGAACGGCTTGAGCGCATCGACCACGGCGTTCACGACCGCGGGCGGCGAACCGACGGTGGCCGATTCGCCGACGCCTTTGCACCCGAGGGGATGGTGCGGCGACGGGGTGCAGGTTTCGCCGAGCTCGAACGTCGGCACCTCCATCGCAGTCGGCAACAGGTAGTCCATGAACGAACCGCCGAGGCAGTTGCCTTCGTCGTCGAACGCGATCACCTGCATCAGCGCCATCCCGATGCCATCGACGAGGCCGCCGTGCACTTGGCCTTCGACGATCATCGGGTTGATTCGCGGGCCGCAGTCGTCGACGGCGATGAACCGGCGCACCTTCACCTGACCAGTCCCGGCATCAACGTCGACCACGCAGATGTACGCACCGAACGGGTAGGTGAGGTTCGGCGGGTTGTACACCGCGGTCGCATCAAGGTGACCCTCGACCCCTTCGGGGAGCTCCAAGGTCGAGTGCGACAAAAGGGCAAGCTCCTGGATGGTCTTGCCCTGCTCGGGATCGCCCTTCACCTGCCAGCGGCCGAGTTCCCATTCGAGGTCGTCGACCGAACACTCCAGCGCTGCCGCGGCAACGATCTTGGCCCGGTCGCGAACCCGCCTGGACACCACTGCCGCCGCCGCACCCGATACCGGTGTGGACCGCGAACCATACGTACCAAGGCCGAACGGGGTGTTGTCGGTGTCGCCGTGGATCACCTCGATGTCCTCCGGCGGGATACCCAACTCGTGGGCAACGATCTGGGCGAACGTGGTCTCGTGGCCTTGGCCCTGGGTTTGCACCGACAGCCGCAGCTGTGCCTTGCCCGTCGGGTGCACGCGCAGCTCGGCACCGTCGGCCATGCCGAGGCCCAAGATGTCCATGTGCTTGCGCGGCCCGGCGCCGACACCTTCGGTGAAGAAGCTGATCCCGATACCCATCAGCTCGCCGCGCTCACGCTTGGCGGCCTGCTCGGCGCGCAACTCGGCGTACCCGGCGATGTCGAGCGCCATCTGCAGCGTGCGCGGATAGTCGCCAGAGTCGTACTCCCAGCCTGTCGGTGTGGTGTACGGGAACTGCTCGGGTTGCAGCAGGTTCTTCATCCGGATCTCGGCAGGGTCCATGCCCAGTTCGTCGGCGAGGCAATCAACGATCCGCTCGACGAGGTACACGGCTTCGGTGATGCGGAACGAACACGCATAGGCCACACCACCCGGAGCCTTGTTGGAGTACACGCCCTTGACCATGCAGTGGGCAGCACCGAAGTTGTAGCTGCCGGTGAAGATGTGGAAGAAGCCTGCCGGATAGTTGGTCGGCTGTGCGGTGGCGTTGAACGCACCGTGGTCGGCAAGGACATCCACGCGCAACCCGACGATCGTGCCGTCGCGCGTCGCCGCGATCTCGCCGTGCATGTGGTAGTCACGGGCGAAGCCGGTGGACATCAGGTTCTCGGAGCGGTCCTCCATCCACTTCACGGGCTTGCCGGTCACGATCG
>JANNHO010000074.1:0-3211 GCA_031404435.1 Acidimicrobiaceae bacterium
CCCCCTTCGACGGCGAGTTGGTTGTTCAGGTGTCGATTGGTCGGGCAATCATGATTTGGCGCGACGCGGCGACGAATACGTCGGACCGGTGCACGACGCTTCGCGGGTTTTCAGCGTCGGTCAACAAATCGAGCGCGTGCAGGTCATCGTCGACGAGGTGGTCGACGAACTGATCGCGTATCCGACGAAGGTGTCCGAGTACCAGTCGACGTGCGTCGTTGGACAGCGGAGCATTGAGGCGCTCACGGGCGAGTCGTGAAGAGACCACTTCGAGACCGGCCGAGCTGAGCATCGATCCGAGATCGGTCGAATCAACCGAGTCCGTGAGCCCCTCACGCATCCCGGCAAACCATGTCGTCCCTGCGCCGTCGAGCCGATCGGTGAGCCCTGGTCGACCGACATCGAGATCGTCGGGCAGCACACGCATTGGCTCTGCGAGCTCGGCGACAGCGAGGAGGCCATACGGATCGAGGAGCTCGCGAAGGAGACGCAGGACGGCGACTTCGTCACCGATGTGATGCAACGACATGGAGGCCCAGATCACATCGGCCTGTCCAAGACCTTCGAGGCCGCCTGGCAGCTCGGCGACGTGGGTGCTGATCCGAGCTTCGAGTCCGTGCTCGGCGGCCCGTTGCTTCGCTCGGTCGAGCAGTGCCGGCGAGCTGTCCACAGCAATCACCTGCGCATGAGGGAACAGCCTGGCCAGCTCGCACGTGCCGACGCCAGGCCCGCTGCCGATGTCGATGACCCGACGCACGGGCGGGGCACCGGGACCGCGCAGCTCCTCGACCCTCGTCGCGGTGTCCGTCACGAAACCGAGAAGCACCTCCCCTTCGAGCTCGATCTGTTCCGCCATCGACCGCCAGTCGGCCTCGCCGATGTGGGCTCCGTGATGATGTGCATGTGTAGCCATGGCGGTCACGCTAGGACCGGCGGCTGGCGCAGTCGTCGCTCAGCGACTTGCGGCGCGCCGCGATGGGGAACGAGACGACGGCCGAGGGCATGCCCGAGCGACTGGCAGTTCTGTGTTAGTCGCTGGTTCGCCAACGCCAGCGGGTGGCTCGTTGCGCAAACTCGTCCTCGCGTTCGATGATGCCAAACGCTCGGTCCGGAGTGACCTCGACGATCGCGTGGCTCCGAACAAACGCCTCCATCTCGGTTTGAACCGTCGGATCGTCCCAGTACTTCGTGACGTAGGCGGCAATCGCCCGATCGATCGCGTCGGCGTCGCGGGTCGGGTCGACAATGCGCGCTCGTCCTTCGACGGAAACGCATTCGACGGTGTCGGCAACGGTGACGACGCACTGTGGGTTCTCGACGATGTTGCGCGCCTTGCGGGCGTTCGGCGAGCAGGAGAACCAGAACCGCTCGGTCACAGGGAGCCAGACGCCCCACACGGGCATCGCGTGCGGCCGTGCCAGAGCGGATGCAGTGACCACCCAATAGTTCGTGTTGTCGACGAGGCGTTGTTGCGCCCACGTCCACGGCAACGTGCCCGCCGGGTCGGCTGGAACTCCGTAGTCGGCCATGGCGGGACGTTCGACCGTGGGCACGCGGCAAGGCTAATGGGCGCCGACCGCTGCTGCGGTGTGGGACCCTTTGTGCGGGTCGATGCCGATCATGAACATGGCGTACTCCAATGCTGTGGAAGTGGGTTCGCCACGGTGGGCACACCTGATATGTGGACTGATGCCGTTCCTCTTACGAGCCACACCGCGACTGGATCTGACCGGCTGATCGCTTCGCTCGGAAGTCAACCGTGACGGTGACAGGGCACTCGAGAGACACACCCCGCCAGACCCCGAACGCTACGAACACCGCAACGTCCTTGCATCACATCCTCTATCAGGGCAATCTGCGTTCTTCGTTGATGAACCCGTCACGGACGCCCCCATCGCCACGGCTACCGTGCTTCGCCATGGATGAATCGGACTTCTCTCATCTGGCGGACCTCCATGCACTGGGCAATCAGCCAATTCCCGACATCGTCCACGAGGTGGCGGCAGGCCGCCCCATCGAACTCGTCTGGCGCAACGATCTGGGTGGCCTCACCTTCCGCATCGACGACACCTTCCTCAAGTGGAACCCACAATCGACGGGTATCGACCTCGACTGCGAGCGGATTCGCCTCAACTGGATCTCGACGCGTCACCCAGCACCCCGCGTCGTCCGATTTGGCGTGGATGGCAGCGCGCAGTGGATTCTCACGGCCGGTCTCGGCGGGGACTCAGCTGTCGGGGACCAGTGGCGCGCTCGCCGACCCGAAGCAATCGCAGCTATCGCAACCGGCCTCCGAGCAATTCACGCACTGCCAACTGAGGATTTTCCGACCGGGTGGACATCGCAGGTCTGGGTCGGGCAACGCCCATCGTCGCTCGGCTCCCCGCCACCGATCGAACAGCCCGTGCTCATCCATGGAGACGCATGTGCGCCCAACACGCTGATCTCGGACGAGGGCAACTGGGTCGGCCACGTTGACTTCGGCGACCTCGCCGTCGGCGACAAATGGGCCGATCTCGCAATCGCTTCGCTCAGTCTCGATTGGAACTTTGGCGAGGGACATCAAATCGAACTGTTCGACGCCTACGGAATAGCACCGGACGAGAAGCGGATCAACTACTACCGTGCGCTCTGGCATGCTGCGTCCTGAGACACGGCTCCCCGTCGCCGACTACGACGCGTCCCTATCTGCCGATCTGTACCACTGGCGAAATACGCGATCAGCGCATAACGACGACCGCATAAAGCGCCGCGTTACAGCGGGTTGACATCCGAGCAAACCTCGATTTCGACAGCTGATGGCGCGATCGAGTGCGTCAAGCGTCGCCGTGCGCCGACGGCTCGATCTCGAGGTAGATGATCTCAACTGCCCCGTCGTTGGCGATCACCGCGTAGACAGCCATGAGGTTGACGAAAACGCCGGCCGTGATGAGCACCCGTATGTCCGAGCCGGCGACGAATGGGGTTGTCGATTCCTCGAACGCCACTGCGAAACGATCGATGACCGCCGGAATCTCGTGCAACAAGAAGTCCGTCGCGGACGGAAACCCCTCCGCGCTTCGCTCCGCCGGAAGCAATTCGTCGAGTCGATCGAAGAACGTCTGCGACACGCGGACCTGTCGCCGCTCGGTCACCCAGCCTCCGCCGGATTCCTTTCGGCGGCCAACCGATGTCCGGTCGCAACCACCCGATCCCGGAACGAAGCGGGAAG
>JANNHO010000075.1:0-9074 GCA_031404435.1 Acidimicrobiaceae bacterium
CCCCCCCCCCCCCACGTCGAGACCGAGGACGTCACGCATGTCGCGTCGCGCTGCAGGCTGGGGGCGCGCTACTCGCTGGACACCGATGGGCGCTGTGCGGCGCGGTTGCCACAGTGCAAGGGTCAGACCGGCGAGCAGCAACACCACGGTTCCGGGGCCCGTGCTGAACTCGAAGCGGTTGGCGTTCAGTGCGAGGGGCACACCGATCACCAACACGGCACCGCCGAGCACCCGCGCCGCCTGCGAGTCATGAGTCGGCGCAACGATCAACGCGAGCCACAGGCCGGCATACACCAGGAGCCCGATCCCGCCGACAAGCGCAAGGATCACGAAACCGAGACGCACCCACAGCGCGTCGATCGCTAGCCGGTCGGCCACCAGCGCGGCGACGCCACCAACGATGCGCCGGCTCTCGACGTCGTCCGGGTCATCACCGAAACCGTCGTCGCTCCAGCGGGTGCCAGATGAGCCCGAATCACCCGAGGTTCCCGTTGGGTTCGGGGGTGGGAGCGGTCCGGAGGGAGCGTGCGGCGAGGAGGTGTCCACGCCATCGACAGTACGGCAACGTCTCGCCGCGCGGTATCGGGGATGACCCTGAAAACTCCCCCGATGCAACCGGGGATGAACCCGATGTCGAACCCGGTCGGCGTGTGCGACGATCTACCCATGATCCCCGGTCTCTCAACATGCGTCAACGGTGCGCGCATCCCACGCGTGCCGCGCAGCAACGACCGCGTGGTGGCCGGCGTTGCCGCTGGATGGGCGCAGCGATGGGAGGTGGAACCAACGGTGGTACGCGCCGTCGTTGGTCTGCTCACCCTGGTGGGTGGCATCGGGGTCGCGTTGTACGTCGCCGCAGCACTGACCTCGGTCGCTCCGGAATCGAGTGCCCGGACCGCACCACAAGCCGCCCGCGCGAACGGCCACTCCCGGCCGCTTCGCGACAGCCGGCGCGAGTTGGCGTTGGCGGCCGCAACAGCGGCGATCTTCGTGGCCGCACGCGAGATCGGGTTGTGGCCTGGCGACTGGATCATGGTGCCCGCCGCTGGTGTCGCGATCGGCATTGCGGTGGTGTGGACCGGTGATCGATCGAGCCCCGGAACCGGTTCGCCACAACGCTGGGGAGGACGCATCCTGCAAATCGTCGCCGGGGTGGCGTTGCTCGGCGGCGGCGTGATCTCGCTCGCCAACCGGACCGGTGGATTGTCGAACGTAGGGGCTTCGGCAAGCGCAATTGCCGTCGTGGTCGGCGGCCTGGCAATGTTCGCCGCACCAGCGGTTGGTCGATTGCTGCACACACTCGACGATGAGCGGGCGCTCCGAATCCGTGAAGACGAGCGGGCCAGCGTGGCCGCCCACCTGCACGACTCGGTGCTGCAATCACTCGTTCTCATCCAACGCAGCGACGACGCGCGGCGGATGGCCACACTTGCCCGCCGGCAAGAACGCGAGTTGCGGGCGTGGCTGTACGGCACCACGTCACCAGGTGAACCCACGTCGCTACACGCCGCGATCGATGCGCTGACCGTGGAGATCGAAACGGATCACGACGTTCGTGTGGAAGCCGTCGTGGTCGGCGACCAACCACTCGACGATGTGTCGCGGGCGATGCTCGCGGCATTGCGCGAAGCAATCGTCAACGCCGCACGCCACGCCGACGTCGACCGCGTGGACGTTTTCGTCGAGACCGACGACGCCGAGGTGACCGGCTTCGTGCGCGACACCGGGCGCGGCTTCGATCCGGCTCACATCCCACCCGACCGACGCGGCATCACCGATTCGATCGTCGACCGCATCCAGCGATCCGGCGGAACGGCCACAGTCACCTCACATCTCGGCGCCGGTACCGAGGTGGAGCTGTGCATCCCGAGAATTCGCCGATGACCGTCCGGGTAGTACTCGTCGAGGACCACGCGCTGTTCCGCGCCGGGGTGCGCGCCGAGCTGACCGCCCTTGCCGACACCGGGGCACCGCCTCATCCGCGCATCGAGATCGTGGGCGAAGCGGCCACAGTCGACGCCGCCGTCGAGGTCATCCGCGCCACATCGCCACACGTGGTGCTGCTGGATGTGCACCTCCCCGGGGGCGGCGGGCAGACCGTGATCACCGCAGTGCGCGACGATCCCTCCCCTCCCCGGTTCCTGGCGTTGTCGGTCAGCGATGCGGCCGAGGACGTCATCGCCGTCGTCCGCGCCGGGGCGCGCGGCTACGTGACCAAGACGATCAGCGCGGTCGAACTGCTGGCCGCTCTCGAACGCGTGCATGACGGCGACGCGGTGTTCTCGCCGCGCCTGGCCGGATTCGTGCTCGATGCGTTTTCCGGCGATCTCGTTGCTCCCGCCGACCCCGAGCTCGACCAGCTCACCACCCGCGAGCAGGAAGTGCTCCGGCTCATCGCCAGGGGCTATGCCTACAAAGAGATCGCCACTCGGCTCCACCTGTCGGTGAAGACGATCGAAACCCATGTGTCGGCAGTGCTGCGCAAGTTGCAGCTCTCCAACCGTCACCAGCTCACCGCCTGGGCCAATGAACGCCGCCTGATCTGAGCCAGCGGGTGGCTCCAATCGGAATGCGTCAGTCGGAAATCGACCAGCGCATGCGGAGCGGGGTACGGTGCCGAGGCGACGGGGGTCGACGACCGAGAGGGGACGAGCGTGGCTACGAGCCGAGTACCGATTGGGGGGCGTCGTTGAAGCCTGCGTCGTTCACCTACCACGCCCCGGAACACCTCGACGAGGTTGCCCGGCTGCTCGCCGAACACGGCGACGAAGCGAAGCCGTTGGCCGGTGGGCAGAGCCTGGTTCCAATCCTGTCGCTGCGCCTGGCAAGTTTTGCGCACCTGATCGATCTGAATCGGGTTGCCGGGCTCGACACCATCGAGCGTCGCAACGGTCACCTGCGGATCGGGGCGATGGTGCGCCAATCGACCGCCGAACACAACACCGATGTTGCCGCTGGCGTCCCGTTGGTCGCGAAGGCGCTGCCGCTCATCGGCCACTTCCAGATCCGCAACCGAGGCACAGTCGGCGGATCGGTCGCCCACGCCGATCCGGCCAGCGAGCTCCCCGCAGTCGCTCTCGCTCTTGACGCAACCATCGAGGCCACGGGGGCAGACGGGACCCGGCGCATCCCGGCGAGCGAGTTCTTTGTCTCAACGTGGGAGACCTCGCTCGCCGACGGCGAGATCTTGTCGGCGGTGGAGTTCCCGGAATGGGAGGGTTCGAGCGGGTTCGCCGTCGAAGAGCTCGCCCGCCGCCACGGCGACTTCGCGCTCGCCGGTACCGCGGTTGGCGTGCAGCTCGAGGGGGCCACCGTGGTCAGGGCTGCGATCGCCATGTTCGGTGTCGGTGGCACTCCGGTTCGCTGCGCCGACGCCGAAGCAGCGTGGATGTCCGGAGCTGATCCGGCGGAGGTAGGTCGAGTGGCGGCGAACGGGATCAGCCCGAGCGGCGACGTCCACGCGTCTGGCGCGTATCGACAGCAGGTCGCTGCGGTGATCGTTCGACGAGCGGTCCAGGCCGCGATGAAAGAGGCCCAGTCATGAACACCGCCGCTGCTGGGGTCACCGTGCAGATGCGCGTCAACGGCACCGCTGAAACAATCGTCATCGAGCCGCGCAAGCTGTTGTCCGATGTACTGCGTGAGGACCTCCGCCTGACCGGAACGCACATCGGTTGCGAGCACGGTGCCTGTGGCGCGTGCACCGTCATCGTCGACGGCGCAGCGGTGCGGTCGTGCCTGCTGTTCGCGGTGCAGATGGGCGGTGCCGAGATCACCACGATCGAAGGCATCGCCGACGCGGACGGCACGCTCAACGCGTTTCAGCAGGCAATGCAGGACCAGCACGGTTTGCAGTGCGGGTTCTGCACACCCGGCATCGTCGTGTCGATGACGGCCTACCTGGCCGATCACGACGACCCCACCGATGACGATCTGAAGGTCGCGTTGTCGGGCAACCTGTGCCGCTGCACCGGCTACCAAGGGATCATCAACGCCGCCCGGCAAGCCGCCGGGCTGCCACTGCCGAACGCTGGAGGGCACCAATGAGCGCACAACTGTCAGCGGGCCGATACGTCGGCCAGTCGGTGAAACGGCTCGAAGATCCGCGCCTGCTCGCCGGTCGCGGTCGCTACGTCGACGATATGCAGATCCCCGGCACGCTCCACGTTGCGTTCGTTCGTTCCACCGTTGCGCGCGGCACGATCACCAACATCGACACCGCCGTAGCGGCAGCGCTGCCCGGCGTGCATGCGGTCTACACCGCCGTCGACCTCAACCCGCGCGTGCAGCAGTTCTGGCACACGATGCTCGGCCCGCCACCCGAGCTTGGCGGCGTGTCGAAGTATCCCCCGACGCGCCCGCTCGCCGATGGCGACGTTCGTTTCGTCGGCGATCCAATCGTGTTGATCATCGCCGACTCGCGCTACATCGCCGAGGATGCCGCCGATCTCGTCGAGGTCGACATCGACGTCCTGCCACCGGTGCTCGGCATCTGGGAAGCGGCCACCGATGCGGCGATCGTGCATCCCGAACTCGGCTCCAACGTGATCGACCACCTGCCGATGCCGGAGGTCCCCGAGGTGGAGGCGATGTTCGCTTCGGCGGCTCATGTGATCAGCCGCCGGTTCCGGCAGTGCCGCGCCTCGAACGTGCCGATGGAGCCCCGCGGGATCATCGTCAAGTACGACCAGTTCGCGGGTGACATGCAGATCTGGGCGGCGACGCAAAGTGTGAGCGAATGGAAGTCGTCTGCTGCCCGGCTGACGGGCATCGCCGAACCACGGGTGCGGGTGATAGCCGGCGATGTCGGCGGTGGGTTCGGTTTGAAGATGATGGTCACCCGCGACGAGGCCGCCGTCATCCTCGCTGCGCACAAGTTCGGCGACCGCCCGATCAAGTGGATCGAGGATCGCCACGAGAACCTGATCTCCGCCAACCAGGCCCGCGAGGAGGCGATCGACGTCACCATGGCGGTCACCGCCGATGGCCACATCATGGGTGCCAAGATCTACTTCTGGGAAGACGTCGGGGCGTTCCCCGCCGGCAGTGGCGCCACCGGGTCGATGGCCATGGGGGTGTGGCCGGGGCCCTACAAGTTTCCGGTTGTACTACCCGGCAACACCGCGGTGTTCACCAACACCTGTGGCAAGGCCGCGTACCGCGGGCCGTGGATGATGGAGACCGTCTCGCGCGAGCAGATGATGGATCACGTCGCCCGCGAGATCGGGATGGATCCGATCGAGTTCCGCAGGATCAACATCGTCACCGCCGCCGACCTGCCCTACACCACGTGCATGACGATGGTCTACGACGACTCGGTCACACCATCGGAGACGATGGAACAGGCGTTGGAAATCCTCGATGTCACCGCCTTCCGGGCCGAACAGGTTGCTGCTCGCGCCGAGGGTCGGTTGATCGGCATGGGCCTTGCGGTGTACATGGAACCGTCGGCGATCGCGTTCGGCATCCTGTCGTCCGATCAGGCGATCATGCGAATGGACATCACCGGCAAGGTGAGCGTGGCAATGTCCACCGGCAACCACGGCCACAGCCTGGAAACCACCATCCCGCAGATCGTCGCCGAGCACCTCGGCTGCGACATCGCCGACGTCGTGCTGGTACAGGGCGACACGTCGTCGAGCCCGATGGGGCCTGGCACCGGTGGCAGCCGCAGCGCGGTCATCGCCGGCGGGGCCGCGCAAACGGCGGCGCTGCGGATGAAGGACAAGATCGTCCAGATCGCCGCACACACGTTGGAGGCGGCACCCGAAGACATGGAGGTCGCCAATTCGATGGTGTCGGTGCGCGGCACACCGGCCAAGGCGTTGCCGTTTGCGGCGATCGCATCGATGGCGTACATGATGCCCGAGGCCCTCCCGGCCGATATGGAGCAAGGTTTGGAGACCATCGCCAGGTACCGCCCGCCGGGTCAGTTCACATGGTCGAACGCAGCCCATGCGTGCACGGTCGAGGTCGACGTCGAGACCGGGATGACCACGATCCTGCGCTACATCGTGTCGGAGGATTGCGGCCGGATGATCAACCCGATGGTGGTCGAAGGACAGATCGCCGGCGGTGTTGTGCAAGGCATCGGCGGGGTGCTGTTCGAGCACATGATCTACGACGATTCCGGCAACCCGCAGGCCACCACGTTCCTCGACTACCTATTGCCGTCGGCACCAGAGATTCCCGACATCGAGTACGGCCACATCGAAACCCTGTCGCCGTCAATCGGCGGCTACAAGGGCATGGGCGAAGGTGGCGCGATCGGTTCGCCGCCCGCTCTGGCCAACGCAATCCACGACGCCTTGGCCCACCTTGGGGTGCACCCCACACGGTTCCCACTCGGCCCGTCCCAGCTGCTCGAACTCATCCGTGACGCCTGATTTGGGACGCCTGATCAGGCGTAGGTGAGGCACCCGTCGTCGAGCGCCGCATTCGGCAGCGTGTCTTTCTCGGTCCAGTAGTCCTGACTGTGCTGCCATTCGGGCTTGTCGCCGCGCCGCGGCAGTAGGTGCATGCCGCGCATGATGTAGCCGGGGTTGAAGTTCTCCGGGTCGATCCAGCCCAGTAGCTCCATGTCGGCATCGTCATCGCGCAGCGCCGGCGTCACCCGGGCCGCACCGATCTCGCGCATGTGGCCAAGCAGCCGGCACACGAAGTCGGCGATCAGGTCGGCGCGCAGCGTCCAGCTGGCCCGGAAGTAGCCGAACACCCAGGCCATGTTGGGCACGCCGGTGAACATCATCCCGCGGTAGGTGACGGTGTCGGAGAACACCAGCGGCTCACCGTCGATGCAGAACCGGATGTCACCGAGCACGCTGAGATCGAAGCCGGTGGCCGTGATCACCATGTCGGCGGCCAGCTCGGCACCGGACCGCAATGCGATTCCCGTCTCGGTGAAGTTGTCGATCTCGTCGGTCACCACCGACGCCTTGCCCGATGTGATTGCGGTGAACAGGTCGCCGTCGGGTACGAGCGCGAGCCGCTGCCGCCACGGCATGTAGCGGGGCGTGAAGTGCGTCTCGATGTCGTAGTCAGGCCCCAGGTGGGCACGCACCCCTTCAACCAGTTCGTGCTTGGCCAACTCGGGTTCTTCCAGGCACAGCTGCGTCATCGCTTGTTGGTCGAGGAGGATCTTGCGGCGCACGATCTCATGGGTCCACTCGTCGGGGATATCGAGAGTGCGCAAAGTGTCGGCCAGTTCGTTTACGTTGCCGCCGGCAAAGAAGTACGTCGGCGAACGCTGCAACATCGTCACGTGCCCGCACTCGGCGGCGATGGCGGGCACCAGCGTTGCTGCCGTGGCACCGGAGCCGATGACCACTACTTCCTTGCCGGCGTAGTCAACTTGGTCGGTCCAGGTTTGCGGGTGCACGACCTCACCGGCGAACCGGTCGATGCCCGGCCAGTCGGGGGTGTAGCCGTTGGCATGGCGGTAGTACCCCTGGCACATCCACAAGAAGTTGGTGGTGAAACACAGCTGCTCGCCAGTGTCGCCACGGATGACGGTGAGGGTCCACACGTTCTGCCCGCTCGACCATTCCGCGTCCGAGATCGTATGCCCGTACCGGATGTGCCGACCCAGATCGTTGTCGTCGATCACCTCACCGAGGTACTTCAAGATCTCGGCGCCCGTGGCGATCGGCGCGCCGGTCCACGGCTTGAACCGGTAGCCAAAGGTGTACAGATCGCTGTCGGAACGCACCCCCGGGTAGCGGTGGGTGAGCCATGTGCCACCGAAGCTGTCCAGCGTTTCGAGGAGAACGAAGCTCGTGCCGGGGAGCTGGGTTTGGAGGTGGTACGCACCGCCGATGCCGGAGATCCCGGCACCGACGATCAGCACGTCGAAGTGTTCCGTCGGGAGTTGTTCGTCAGCAGCGCTCATCGGCCCGATCCTCGCACAGCACCCCCGGCTCACAAGATCTGGGCAGGATTCCTCTCGGTATCCGGGAGAGATCCTGCCCAGATCTTGAGCTCAGCGGGTTGGGCTCACGGAGCTGCGCGAGATGGGGGGCCTCGTCCGGCGTCTGGGTCCCGAGGACTTCCCCGAGGAGGGCCAGGTTCCGTCCCGGCGGGCCTTACCAAGCCACCTGCTCTGCAGCTCCGCTCGGCGCTCCGGCGCCTTGGGAGTATTCCGAGATCCCCTCCTTGGGAGGAGAACCCGTGCCTCCAGCGCACCGTGATGTAGTTCATGCCGCATCATGATGCGATACACTAAGCAGATGCGGACGACCATCTCGCTCGACCCTGACATCGAAGCCGAGGTTGATCGGCTTCGCCGCCAAGACGGTCTCGGTCTCAGCGAAGCTGTGAACACGCTCGCCCGCCGTGGCCTGGTCCCCGCACCGGCGGGACGAACCTTCTCCGCTCGATCATTCGATCTTGGGATCACCGTGGACGTCGCCAACATCGGCGACATCCTTGACCTCCTCGATGGCTGACGTGCTCGCGCACTGATGCTGCTCGACGCCAACCTCGTGATCTACGCCGCGGATCGAACGAGTACGCACCACGCTGCCGCGGCCGCCATGCGCGACGAGCTGCTCAACGGGCACCGTCGAGTCGGGCTGCCGTGGCAAACGATCGGAGCGGTCGTCCGGATTCTCACGCATCCGAGGATCACACCACGGCCGCTCACGGGGGAGCAGGCGTGGGGATTGATCTCGGACTGGCTGAGCGCGCCGACGGTGTGGATCCCGCCTGCGACCGAGGCGACAGCGCGGGTCTACGGCGAACTCTCCGCACAGGTGTCGATCACCGCCAACCTCGTACCGGACGCGATGTTGGCTGCATTGGCGATCGAGCACGGTCTCGAACTGTGGAGCGCCGACACCGACTTCCTCCGCTTCCCCGGCCTCCGCTGGCACAACCCCCTCGCCTAACCAAAGATCTGGGCCGAGTTTGTCCCGGTTACCGGGAAGGATTTGGCCAGATCCTTCGGTGTGGCCAGCCAGATCAGATGGGCGGTGCGGGCTCTGGAGTCGGGCTGCCAGTCAGGCGACGGCGTCTGCTGCTCTTCGAACTAGTTGCGTAGCACGTAGTACACAGCCCCGATGATCTGCCCCTCGATG
>JANNHO010000076.1:0-37165 GCA_031404435.1 Acidimicrobiaceae bacterium
GGGCAACATCGAAGGAATCCGGCTCGGCGAACAGCGCCGGGTCACGGTCGGCCGAGGCAAAGCCGAGCATCACCGGCGCCCCGGCCGGGATGGTGAATCCACCGACCTCGGTGTCGACCTTGGCCAAGCGGCGGTGGTTGATCACCGGTCCATCGAAACGCAGGATCTCCTCGACCGCATTGGGGATCAACGACTCGTCGTCGAGCAGCGCCTGCCACTGATCGCGGTAGGTGAGCAGCGCACGAACACCGTTGCCAATGGTGTTGCACGTGGTTTCGTGCCCAGCCAGAGCCATCGAATAGACGATGTTGACGATGTCGAACTCGTTGAGACGTTCGGGCTTGTCTGCTGCGAGGCGAACGAGATCGCTGGTGAGATCGTCTCCAGGCTCAGCCGAACGCATCGCCACGAAATCTTCGACGTAGCGCCACATCGACACGACATCACCGGCGACGCTGACCTGTTCGGCTTCGCTCAGGCGACCGTAGGTGAGCAGCACCCGGGTGCGGCTCCACTCCTTCAAGTTGTCGGTATCGGCTTCGGGGAACCCGAGCAAGCTGAACGCGGCAAAGCCAGGGAACGGGAATGCGAGTGCCTCCACGAAATCGACGACTGGTTCCTCGCGCAGGGCGAGGACCAGGTTGCGTGCGTACCCGCGCAGCGACGGCTCGAGCGCATTGAGCCGACGCGGCGTCATGCACGTGAGCACGGCCTTGCGCATCAGCCCATGCCGCGGCGGATCTGCGTTGTTCAGCGTGGGCACGCGTTTGAACCCGGTGTTGAGCACCGCCTGCGCCGCCGGGCACACTGCGACTAACGGCGACGACGCGTTCGCCGCCGACCACGACTCGCGATCCAGCAGCACCGCTTCGACATCGTCGTAGCGGGTGACGATGTAGTAGCCGAGGTCGGGCATGAACAGCACCGGGCTCTCCTCGCGCAGGGCACGCAGCGCGGTGTGCGGATCGAGCACCGTGGATGCGTCGAGCGGGTCGTACCCGGCGGCCATTGGGCACCCGGTCATGATCCGCCCAGCATCAGCCCAGCGGCACGCGTGCCGAAGATCTGTGTCTCGATCAAACGACCGACGGTGGTTGCGTCCCACGCCGTGCCCCCGTTGTCGATCACGGCGACCGCGTTGTAGCCCTTCATCAACTGCAAGGATTCGCGCATCGCCCGGATCGTCTGCCCGCTGACGAACCCTGACCGGTCGCTGGCCAGCCAAGCCACAATCGGCGAGGCCACCGACGGTGCCAGGGGATCCCACTCGCCGTCGGTGTACTCGTCGGCTTCACGAGGGGGCGTCTCGCCCATCACACCCGCGGACAGGCGGGTGATCGCCCCGGGCGAGATGGTGTTGACCGTCACCCCGATGCTGCCCAGCTCGAGGCTGAGGGTGAGCGACAGACCGACGATCGCCGCCTTTGCCGTGGCGTAGTTGGTCTGGCCAAAGTTGCCCTGTAGGCCGGCACCCGAGGTGGTGTTGATGATCCTGCCGAACACAATGCCGCCGTTGGCTTTCGCTGCGTCGCGCCACCGTCGCGCTGCGGCGCGCGAAGTGAGCCAACTGCCACGCACATGGACGCGCATCACGAGATCGAACTCGTCGACCGACATGTTCCAGATCGCCCGGTCGCGCACGATGCCGGCGTTGTTGACCACGATGTCGAGCTTGCCCCACTCGTCGGCACCACGCGCCACCATCGCCTCGGCGGCGGCCTCGTCGCCGACATCGCCGTAGTCGGCGACCGCCTCGCCACCGCGCGAGCGGATCAGATCGACGACGACATCGGCGTCACGTCCGCTCCCCTCACCCTGCACGTTCGAGCCCAAGTCGTTGACCACGAGCTTGGCACCGTGACGGGCCAGCTCCAACGCATGCGCCCGACCGATTCCATGGCCAGCACCGGTGACCAGGGCAACCTTCCCATCCAGCAACGACATTGCGCTCCCCCATTGCCTCGCGGCCTCGACGTCTCCGGCGTAATCTATCTGACACCACTGTCAACACCGAAGCCACCGGTACCGATGGCATTGCTGGGTGGTCGGCAACGTACGCTGCATCTTGAGCCGAGCACGACCCAACGAGGCGAGAACAGCCATGTCAATGCCCCGACCACGTACAGACCTGCCGACGATCGAGGACGACACCCGGCCGTTCTGGGATGCCGCTACCGACGGGCGCTTCCTGCTCCGCCGCTGCAACTCGTGCGATGCCGTGCACCACTACCCGCGGCCGTTCTGCCCGAGCTGTTGGAGCGACGACGTGGAGTGGATCGAAGCGAGCGGACAGGCCACGTTGTACACATGGTCGACGGTGCACATGAACGACCTGCCGCCGTTCGCTGAGCGGCTCCCCTACATCGCTGCCGTCGTCGACCTCGCCGAGGGTCCGAGAGTGATGACCAACCTGGTCGACTGCGACGACACCGAACTCACCATCGGCATGGCCCTGGAAGTGCGCTACCGGGTACTCGACGACACCATCACGGCACCGGTGTTCGCTCCGGCCTGAGTCAGCTGGGATCGCGCCTGTCCCAGTCGGCGCGCAGGGCCAGCTTGTCGACCTTGCCCATTGCCGTCAGCCGGAGCGCCTCGACGATCACGAGTTCATCGGGCGCCTTGTAGTCCGCCAGGTGCCCGCGGACCCACGAGCGCATCTCGCCGAGCGACAGCACGTGGTCCTGCGGCCCGCCGCGCTCGGCAACGACGTAGGCGACACCGATCTCGCCGATCACCGGTGCCGGCACACCGATCACCGCAGCCGCGGCCACGCCGGGATGCTCGACCAGCACGTTCTCCACCTCCAGCGGGTACACGTTGTAGCCACCGCGGATGTACATGTCGCCGGCCCGGCCGACGAGGGTGAGGTTGCCGTCGTCGTCGAAGCGGCCGAGGTCGCCGCTCGACAGCCATCCGCCGGCATCGATCGCCGCGGCAGTCTGCTCAGGATCACGCCAGTAGCCGCGCATCACGCACGGCCCGGTCACCTGCACCCACCCAACCGCACCCGTCTGCACCCACCCAACCGCACCCGGCCGAACCGTTCCACCCGATTCATCGACGAGCCGGATCTGCACCCCGTGCTGCGGCCGCCCCACCGTGCGAAACTGCACCTCCGGCGGATCATCCGGTGTCGTGCCCGAGATCGACGGCGATTCGGTCATCGCGTAGCGCACCACCACCGGCGCTCCGAGCACGGTCGTCATCCGTTCGATCAGCTCGGGCGCAGCCGGAGCGGTTGCGGCGAGGCACAGCCGCAGCGCGGACAGGTCGGCCTGCTCCGTTGCCGGCAGTTCGAGCAGCTTCGCCCATTGCGTCGGCACGCCAGCACCGACGGTGATTCGCTCATCGACGAGCACGTCGAGCATCACTGCCGCGCTCCACGGCGTGGGCGTGAGCACGAGCGTGAGGCCGAGTGCGAACTGCTCCCAGATCTTGGCCATGTACCCCGCGTGGGCCATCGGGATGCCGCTGAGTCGGCGGTCGAACGCCCGTGACATCTCGCCGGCGGTCTGCACCGCGGCGGCAAGGTTGCGGTGGTCGAACCATGCGCCCTTGGGGATGCCGGTGGTACCGCTGGTCCAGATGATCACGGCAGGGTCATCAGCCGATGACGTACCCGCTCTTTCTCCCAGCGGTGCGTGACATCCGGCCAGGTCGGCCAGTTCGCTGCGCTCGATGACCCTCGGTGGCGAGATCCCGCCGGTCGAAGCGGGCACCACAAACGTTTCGTCGCGAATCACCAACTTGGGCTCGCAGCGGGCGAAGATCCCAGCGATCTCGCGCGGTCCGAGGCGGGTGTTGATCCCCGTCGCCACCGCACCAGCCAGCAGCGCTCCGGCGCAACCGATTGCGAAGTCGATCGATGGTGCCGTGGCGATGGCAACCACATCGCCACTGCCAACGCCGGCGTCGCGCAGGTGAGCAGCAACGCGAGATGCAGCATCGACCCATTCGGCAAACGTGAGCCGTTGCCCGGTGGCCACTTCGACGTACGCCTCTCGATCGCCGATCTGGCGCGCTGCGGCGAACATCAGCTGATCGATCGTGTCGAACTCGCCCTCGACGGCGAGCGGGCCGGCCACCGCTCAGACGCCCAAGATCATGGTGCCGTTCGAGCAGAACCAGCCCCCGGTACCGCTGACGCAGGCAAGCTTGGCATCAGCAACCTGGCGAGGCCCGCACTCGCCGCGCAGCTGACGCACGGCCTCCACGAGCAGGAACAGCCCGCGCTGACCCGGATGACACGCCGACAGTCCACCGCCATCGGTGTTGGTGGGGAACTCGCCACCCAACTCGAGCCGGCCGTCCTCGACGAACGCGCCCCCTTCGCCCTTCGCGCAAAATCCGAGGTCTTCGAGCGTGATCAACAGCATGTAGGTGAACGCGTCGTACAGCTCGGCGACGTCGATCTCGGCGGGCAGCACCCCGGCGCGTTCGAAGGCGAGCTTGCCGGCCACCGCCGCCGGACCGGTGGTGAAGTCGGGCCACTGGCTCATCGACACATGCGACCCGTGCTCGCCGGTTCCCAGAACCCACACGGGTTTGGTGGCTAGGTCGGGCACGCGGTCCTCGGCAACGAGCACCACTGCGGCACCGCCATCAGAGCGGATGCAGCACTGCAGTTTGGTGAACGGATCTGCGATCATCGGCCCAGCGAGCACATCGTCGATCGTGATCGGATCACGGAACATCGCCTCGGGATTGTCCGCGGCATTGGCCCGGGCCGATACCGCGATTTGGGCCATCTGATCAAGGGTGGTGCCGTACTCGTGCATGTGTCGACGGGCCGCCATCGCGTACTTGGCGATGAGCGTGTGGCCGTATGGCACCTCCCACTGCAGCGGCCCCCGCGACCCCCAGTCGAGCGAGGCGGTGCGTAGCTTGCGGCGCAGATCCGAGCGTGCGGTCGAGCCGTAGGTGAGCAGCACCACGTCGGCGTGACCCTGGGCGATCGCGTCGGCAGCATGCGCGGCCATCACCTCCCACGCAGCACCCCCAACAGCGGTCGAATCGATCCAGTGCGGTTGGATGCCCATGTACTCGCACACGTCGATCGGCGCAAGCGTGCCGAGCCCGGTCGAGCCGACCCCATCGATGTCGCCCTTCGTCAACCCTGCGTCAGCCAGTGCCATCCGGCTCGACTGGGCGATCAGCTCGAACGGCGTGCAGGCGTTGTCCTTACCCGTCCCGGCCAGTGCCACCCCGGCGATCGCGACCTTGCGTGCCATTCAGTTGCCCCCCGTTTCGAGGTGTTCGTTGATCCATGCGGCCATCACGTCGAGCGTTTCGGTGAGCAGTTCGGGCTGGTTCTCGAAGTAGTGCGTCGCACCTGCGATGTAGTGCACGTCGCGTTGTGGGGAAGCGGTCGCCGCGTCGTACATCTGCTGGGCCATCGCCGGGAGCACCGTCGGATCGGCGGTGCCGAGCTCAATCAGGATCGGCACATCGATCTCGGGTAGCCATCGCAGCGAATCGGCATTGGTGTAGTCGATCGACCATTGGTTGAGCCAGGCCCGCAAGGTGGTGACCCGGCTGATCCCGGCCGGCATCAGATTGGCAATTGCCGGCGGTCCCCACAGCGTGACGCCGATCTCGCGGTCGCTCGGGTCGATGGCCGCATCGAAGAAACGCAGATCGGCGGCGGTGCCATGCACCACGAACGCGAGGTCGTCGAGACCCGCCGGGCTGTGGCCCGCTGCGGTGATCTCGTCGAGCTTCGCCGCGGCCCAGGCCGAGATGCGCCGGTTGCGGGCCAACTGCGCGGCGCGGTAGCGGGCGATGAACTCCCCAGAGTACGGCGCCGGGTTGTCCGGGTGGTACATGTCGAGTGACGGGTCGCGTTCGAACGGGTTGGCCTCGTCGACCACGGCGGGATCGAGCCATTCGATGTTCAGGCGCGCCCGCGACGGATGGGCATTGAGCATCACCAGCGCATCGACGGGGCGCAGGCCCGCGGTCGTGAGATCGGGCCCACCGCCCGGCGGCGCACTCACCGTCGGATGCCGGGCCTGAGCCTGGTAGTACGGCACGATCGACGCACCGCCGGAGTTGCCGATCAGCACCACCCGCTCGTACCCGCTGGCGTACAGGTGCTCGACCATCGTGCCCATGTCGAGCAGGCAGTTCTCCATGATCAGCGAGGTGTCGTTGCCCACGTAGCGAGTGGTGAACCCGACCGCCCCGAACCCGCGCTCGGCCAAGCCGGCAAGCGCATAGTGGCCGAGAAAGTTCGCCGTGGGGTGACAGATCATCACCGCAACCCGTGGCTGGGTACCGGCGATGCGGACCTCGCTCCCCCACACGGTGCGCGCCAGTCTGGCGACACCCGAGTAGATCTCGACTTTCTGGTGCGCCTCGGTTCGCGCTCCCAGCAGGTTGCGTTCGAGTTCGACGGTCATGCTGCTCCTTTAGGTCATTTCCGGCGGATCAGATCGCTTCGGGCAGCTCGAGCAGGCGCCCGAGCATCGCGTTGGTTCCGCCGAAGAACTGGCTGAGCACGAACGAACGCTTGGCGAACAGGTGGGCATCGTGTTCGAACGTGAACCCCATACCGCCCATCACCTGCACCGTCGCCGCCGATCCGAGCTGCGCTGCTTCGGCGGATACCACGTGCGCGCTCAGTGCGTGCAGTTCGGCGTCCGGGCGGCCCTCGTCAGTGGCCACCGCCGCGAACAGCGTCTGGGCCAGCGACAGCTGGGCGCGCACCGCCATGTCGGCGCATGGATGCTTGATCGCCTGGTTCACCCCGATCGGCCGGCCGAACTGCACCCGGGTTGTAGCGTGCTCGGCGGAGAGGTCGCGAACCGCCTCGGCGATACCGGTCAGCATCGCCGCGGCGAGCACGTGTCCACGGCGAGCGACCGGGTCGATATCGGCACCGATGCACACCAGAGCGACTTCGTTGGCGGCCGTAGCCCGATGCAACCGCGTGGCCTCGTCGTAGCACGGGCTCACGGTCACGTTGGCTAGCGCGCCGACCTCGAAGATCGCCGCGCCTCGCTCGTCAGCGACCAGGACCAACCCGTCAGCGTTGGTGGCGTCGGCATCGATCAGCTGCACGTCTCCGGTTAGTGCCCCGCCGCCAGCCGAGTCGAGCACCAGCGCGCCCGTCTGGTCGGCGATGACGAGGCCGACCCGACGGCCGGCCACGATCTCGTCAGCGAGCGCCGCGTTCCCGCCGAACGCGGCGACTCGGGCCGCCAGCACCGATGACAGGAACGGTCCGCTGGGCACTGAGCGGCCGATCTCACGGAACAGGACCGCCTCATCGGCGAGACCGCAGCCGATCCCCCCGTGGGATTCGGGCAGGCCGAGGCCGAACCAACCGAGCTCGGCCGCCGCAGCCCACGCTTCGTCGTCGACATTCGATGGTTCGCGGAACAGCTCGCGGGTGCGCGAGATCGGCCACCGGTCGCGCAAGAACGCAGCCGACGAATCGACGATTTCGGTTTGTTCGGATGACGGGAGCAGATCCATCGGGTCCTCCTGGCGGCGATCAGCGGGGCAGGCCGAGCACGCGCTCGGCGATGATGTTGCGTTGGATCTCGGACGTGCCGCCGCCAATCGAGGCGGAGTAAGCCACGAGTTGGCGTTCGCCCCAGTAGCTCTCCTCGTCGTCGTCGCTGAGCCCGAGCGAGCGGGGACCGATCACGTCGAGCGCCAGCCGGTACACCCGCTGCGCCAGGTCGGCGTACTGCAGCTTCAGCATCGAGCCCTCCGGTCCGGGCTCGGCCGATCTGGCGTTCTTGGAGATGCCGAGGTAGGTCAGCGCACGCAGCGCGGCGCAATCAGCCCTGGCCTTGGCCAGCCGGTGCGCGATTGATTCGTCGGCGATGACTGGCCGCCCGTCGACGGACCGACGCGTTCGGGCAACCTCGATCAGCTTCTCGACGCTGGACGACAACTGCACCTGGTTGATCGTGAACGCCGTGCCGCGCTCGAACGACAGCGTCGACATGGCCACGCTCCAGCCGGCGTCGATCTCGCCAACGACGTTGGCGAGCGGGATGCGCACCTCGTCGTAGAACACCTCGGCGAAATCCTGGCCACCATCGATGGTGGTGATCGGCCGGATGTCGATGCCAGCCGAACGCATGTCGCAGATGACCCAGGTGATGCCCTTGTGCTTGGGGGCATCGGGGTTGGTGCGGACCAGCAACTCTTGGTAGTCGGCCAGATGGGCAAAGCTCGTCCAAATCTTCTGCCCGGTGACCACCAATTCGTCGCCATCGACCACCGCTTTGGTGCGCAGGCTGGCCAGATCCGACCCCGCTTCGGGCTCGGAGAAACCCTGGCACCACACGACCTCACCGCGCAGGATCTGCGGCAGGTGGGCAGTGCGTTGCCCGGCCGACGCGCGAGCCATCAGCGTCGGGCCGGCATGGGCAAGGCCGACAAAGCGCGTATCGATCGGCTCCAGGTCGGTGCGGGCATACTCCTCGCTCCAGATCAACTGCTGGGTCAACGAAAGTCCGCGGCCGCCGTACTCGACCGGCCAGGCAACGCCGGCCCACCCGGCCTCGTACTGCTCTCGCTGCCAGGCCAGATCGAACTCACGCATCGCCACGCCGATGCGGGGTCGGCGTTGCGTGGGCGCATGCTCGCTGAGCCAGGTGCGGACCTGGTCTCGGAACAGGTTGTCCTCGGCAGAAAACGCCAGGTCCATCAAACCCCCTCGTGGTCGGACAATGGTTGCCCGCGCCCGGGGCGGGCGGGAACGTGACACTGATGTTAGATGACCGGTCCAACTCGACGCACGTTCGCGGGCGACAGAGTGCAGCCGACGGCATACAGCGGGCAGGCAGCCGGCTCAGGTACTCACAACCGCAGAGAAACCCTCGGCGAGCATCGCCCGCCGGAGGTTGACATCGAACACAGCGACGTCGGCGATCCCCGGATCTGCCACGCGCGCCGCAATCGCGCTTGCCAACTGGACCGAGTCGTACGCGCGCAGTCCATGGCGGGCGGCTTGGCGGGCGGCGTCGACGGCAATCAATTCCGACATGGCAATGACGGCGAACGCACCGGCTCCCGTGCCGTCACGAGTCCCGGTGCCGTGGTAGTCGAACTCAAACGCGGCCACCAACACCGCAGCGTCCTCCGCCGTCAGCTCGCCAGCGCGTTGTTTACCCCACAGTGCCGCCGGCACCTCAACTCGGGCAAGCACGGAGACCACGATCGGTGCCACGATCGCACGGACCGCTTCATGACCGGCTTCGGGCACGTACAACTTGACGATGGCCGATGAATCCGCGAAAACACTCACCGGCCATCGGACACGAAATCAGCCACCGAACGGCCAGTTGCCGCCCGGTGGCCAGCTGCGGCGACGGCGGACGCGCTCGGACGGGTCCCGGCCCGCGGTAACGGCACAACCAAGAGACCGGCTCGACCCAGTCGCTCGCGAAGCCGGTCGATCTCGGCTCCAGCAAACTCGGGGTTGGTCGCCGCGTCAAGCACCGCGGTGACATAGTCGTTCATCGATCGCCCGAGCCCGACTGCCGCCGCTTTCACGCGCTGCATCAACTCGACATCGGCCCGAATGGTGATCTGCGGCATGCGTGCATGGTAGCACGCATGCTGTCAGGCAAGCTGTCAGATGAACGAGTGCAGGTCGAACAGTTCGATGGCATTGCCGCGGATGATCTTGTAGACGTCGTCGGCGGGTACGCCGGCGAGCATCCCGGTGACGACGGCTTTGGTGTCGGGCCAGGTGGAATCGCTGTGCGGGTAGTCGGTCTCGAACGTGATCCGATCGATGCCGATCTTGGCGCGCATGTCGATGCCGGTCTGGTCCTTGAAGAAGCAGCCCCACACGTTGCGGTGGAAGTAGGTGCTCGGCGGCTCGGGGATCGCCTTGGTGCCGGCCCAACCTTGGTTGTCCTCCCACACATCGTCGATCCGCTCGAGCACGTACGGCAACCAGCCGATCTGGCTCTCGGCGTAGGCGAGCTTGATCTTCGGGAATCGGACCAACACCCCCGACCACAGGAAATCGACGAGCGAGAACATCGCATTGCCGAACCCGAGGGTGGCGGTGACCGCCGGCGGCGCATCCGGCGACGTGGCCGGCATTCGTGACGACGATCCGATGTGCATGCACACCACGGTGCCGGTTTCCTCGCACGCTGCGAACAGCGGATCCCAGAACCCCGAGTGGATGCTCGGCAGGCCGAGGTGCACGGGGATCTCGCTGAACGCAACGGCCCGACACCCCCGCGCTGCGTTGCGGCGTACTTCAGTCGCAGCCAACTGCGCGTCCCACAGCGGGATCAGGCAAATGGGGATCAGGCGGCCGTTGGAATCTCCGCACCACTCCTCGATCGTCCAGTCGTTGTAGGCCAGCACGCACGCCAGACCGAGATCTTTGTCCTTGCCCTCGGTGAAGGTCTGCCCGCAAAACCGCGGAAAGGTGGGGTAGCACGCCGACGCCTCTACCCAGTTGACATCCATGTCAATGAGCCGGGCCGCAGGGTCGTAGCAGCCGGGGCGCATGTCGTCGTAGGTGATCGGGGTCATCGTCATCTCGTCACGCGGGTAGCCGACCGCAGCGACCATCCGCTTGTGCGTGTAGACGAGGTCCTCGTACACCCATGTGTCGGCTTTGTTCGGCGAGTCGTCGTCGAACACCTCCTTGTATGCGGCGGCACCGGCGAACTCGATCGCCCGCACACCGCGGCGTTCGACGCGTGGGCCGCGATCGCGGAACTTGGCGGGCAGCCACGTCTGCCACAGGTGAGCCGGCTCGACGACATGGTCGTCGACGCTGATGATCTTGGGAATCTCGACGGTCATGATCCGGCCCGCCGATGGCTGCGCTGGCGGGTGAGCTCGGCGAGCACCGACACCATGTCGCGACCGGTCTCGCGGGCAGTCGCTTTCACCTGCTCCCATTCGGCCAGCGACTCCTGGGCACCCTCGCCGTGGTCGTTCCAGGTGGGATCGAGCACGGCGGTGAGCTCGAGGCGGATGCCGTTGGGGTCGTGGAAGTAGATGCTGTAGATGATCTTGTGATCGACCGGGCCGAGCACCTCGACGTTGTTGGCAACCAGCCAGTCGCGCCATGCATCGACCACCTCACGCGATGACACCTGCAGCGCCATGTGCTGGAACACGTCGTAGGCCGCATGCGTGCTTGCCGCCGGCGGCGGCAACTCGGGCGCCTCGAAGAATGCGATCGTCGAGCCGTCGGTCATCCGGAAGAACGAGTGGAAGTACGGCACGGGGTCGCCGGTGGACGGGATCGAGTCGTCCATCACCGCGGCAACGAAGTCCATCCCCAGCAACGTCGTATAGAACTCGACCGTTGCCGAGGTGTCGTGCGTGATGAACGCCGCATGGCTGAGCATGTCGGGCCGACCCGGCCGGGTCGCTACCGCAGGATCAGGCCGGGTCGCTGTCGCGCTGGTCGCTGTCGCGCTGTGGGTCGGGGTGCTGGTCATCTCAGGTTTACCTCCGCACGTCGACGACGGCACGGCCGGTCATCGATCCATCGAGAATTTTGGTGAGCACGTCGTCGAGGTCGTCAAGCCCGACCGTGTGGCCGATTTCGTCGAGCTTGGCCGGGCGAAGGTCGGCGCCGATGCGTTTCCACACCTCACGTCGGCGTTCGATCGGGGCCTGAACCGAATCGATGCCGAGCAGCGCCACACCACGCAGGATGAACGGCAAGACGGTGGTCGGCAGATCGGCTCCGCCGGTGAGACCACTGGCGGCGACCGCACCGCCGTAGTGGATCTTCTTGAGCACGTTGGCGAGAGTGACTCCCCCGACGCAGTCGACCGCGCCGGCCCACAGGGTGGACTCGAGCGGGCGCCTGCCGGGCTCGCTCAACTCGGTTCGGTCGATGATCGAGTTCGCCCCGATCGAGCGGAGGAACTCGGCCGCCTCGGCCTTGCCCGAGCTGGCAACCACCTCGTAGCCGAGGCCGGCGAGCATGCCGACAGCCGTACTGCCGACGCCACCGGTTGCGCCGGTGGCGAGCACCGGCCCGGCCGACACAGTGACGCCATGGTTGATCAAGGCGAGAACCGACATCGCCGCGGTGAAACCCGCAGTGCCAATGATCATCGCATCACGTGTGCTGAGCCCATCCGGCAACGGAACCAGCCATTCGGCACGCACCCGTGCGTACTCGGCGAACCCGCCGTGCTGGGCGACGCCGATGTCGTAGCCGTGGGCGATCACCTCGGTACCGGCAGGCAGGCCTCGGGCGTCGGCTACCAGCACGCCGGCGAGATCGATGCCGGGCACCATGGGCGAAACCCGAGCCACCTTGCCCGTCGGCGTGGAGGCAAGCCCGTCTTTGTAGTTGACGCTCGACCAGTGCACCTCGACGAGCGCCCATTCGCCCGACCCATCGCCGGGCAGGTCGCCTGCGGACATCGTGACGACGCCACGCTCGATCGAATCACCAGTGGTCACGGCGTGGAACGCCCGGAACGAATCAACAGACATGCCGCCGACCCTATCCCGCCGTCTCCGCCGAGCCCGCTGCCGCTGTGCGGTTCACCTGGCGGGAGTCGAGGTCGGTGTGCTCGGCGACCCTGGCGGGCAGCAGCAACCTGGTCATCACCAGCGCGGCGAGCGAGGTGAACGCCCCTGCCACGAACACCGCCCGGTAGCCGATCCCGCTGGCGATCAGACCGAACAGCGGCCCGGTGAGCGCGACGGAGACATCGAGGAACATCGTGAACGTTGCCAGTGCCGAGGACCGGCGGTGATCCTCCACTCCGTGCACGGCCACCGGCACCAGGCCCGGCATGATCAACGCGGCGCCGACGGAGATGACGACGACACCGACGAACAGCCCGGCCGGGCTGTGCCATGCGGCCAGCACCAACGAACCGACGATGGCGATCGAGCAGGCGACCGTGGTATTGCGTAGCGGCCCGAGGCGGTCGGGCACCCGCCCGGCGAAGATGCGTACGATCGCCACCGTCAACGAGGTGGCGAGAAACACCGGGGCCACCCTGTCCAGTCCGATCTCCTCGGCGTACAGCACCACGAAGATGCTCAACGAAATCGGCCCCATCATCCCGAGCCCAATGATCGCCCCGGGCAGGAAACCGTTGGGGTGCAGCAGTGCCGATCTGGGCTCGTTGTGCACCTTGCCACGGTGCGGTAGCAGCATCGCCACGCCCGCACCGGCGACCATCAACATCGCCAGCACCACCCACACTCCCGCATACGACCACCGGTTGAGCACGAACTCCCCGAGCAGCGGACCGATGCCGAGGCCGAGATGGAACGCGACGAGGATGTAGCTGGCTGCTTCGCCGCGGCGATGGACCGGGGCGAGGTCGATCGCCAGGGTGGTTGATCCGGTCATCACCGCCGCCTGCGCAAGACCGTGTGGGAGTCGGCCGATGATCGCCGCTGCCGGGCTGGTGACTGCCAGCATCGTCAGCATCCCGACTGCCCCCGCGAGGCAGCCGATGACCATCAGTAACCGTGCCCCGCGGTGATCTCCGAGGCGTCCGAGGAACGGTCGCAACAGCAGCGAGGCGACGGCGAACGAGCCGACGACGAGGCCGACCATGGTGTCGCTTGCGCCGAGCTCGTCGGATATGAAGCGGGGCAGAACCGGGTTGGCTGCACCCATTGCCCCGAAGAACAGCATCGTCGACGCGGCCAGGATCAAGAACTCGCGCGACAGGAGTGGGGCTTCGGGGGTGACGACCTGGGTTCCCATCGACATCGCGATCGAACGGTACCCCTCTCGAAGGTGATCGACCGCGTTGCGGGGTCGGGGCGGGCGACAGGCAACGGTGTAGGTTGCTGCGCGACGCACGTCGAAGGGGACAGACAATGGACGCCCGGAACTCCACCTCGGTCACCGACCAGTTCCTGCTGACAGACAAAGTGGCCCTGGTCACGGGCGGCTCGCGGGGCCTCGGCCGCGAGATGGTGCTGGCGTTCGCCGCGGCGGGGGCACACGTGGTAATCGCCAGCCGCAAGATCGACAACTGCCAGGCGGTGGCCGACGAGGTCACCTCGACCACCGATCGGCACGCGCTCCCCTACGCCTGCCACGTCGGCGACTGGGGCCAACTCGACGGCCTGGTCGATGCCGCCTACGAACGTTTCGGGCGAATCGATGTACTGGTCAACAACGCCGGGATGTCGCCGCTGTATGGCGCGTTGGCCGATCACACCGAAGCGCTGTACGACAAGGTGTTCGACGTCAACTTGAAGGGTCCGTTCCGGCTGATGGCCAACGTTGGTACGCGCATGGCCACCGGAAGCGGCGGCTCGATCATCAACATCAGCAGTGGCGGCGCGGTGCGCCCGAACGCGACGATCATCCCGTACTCGGCGGCAAAGGCCGGACTGAACGCGATGACCGTCGGCTTCGCTCACGCGTTCGGGCCCACTGTGCGGGTCAACTGCATCCAGGCTGGGCCGTTCCTCACGGACATCAGCAAGGCGTGGAACCTCGAGGCGGTGAACGCCGAGCACAAGGCTCGCTTCGCAATGCAACGCCCGGGAGAGCCCGACGAGATCGTCGGTGCCGCGCTGTACTTCGCCAGCGACGCGTCACGCTGGACCACCGGCGCAGTGCTCGCGGTCGACGGGGGAATGCCGTGAGCCCCGCTGGTGTCCCGCTGGTGCTGATCGAGCGAAACGATTCCGTTGCAGTTCTTCGGCTGAACCGCCCCGACAAGCGCAACGCTGTCAACGGCCACATGGCCACCGCCATCGTCGACGCCGTTGCGGCATGCCAGAGCGCACGGGTGATCGTCGTCACCGGCGAGGGCATAGCGTTCTGCGCCGGGCTCGATCTGCGCAACCTCGGGGTCGACCGCCTTTCCGAGCTGGCCCCGTTCATCGGTGCTGTTGCCGGTTCCACCGTCCCCACGATCGCTGCCGTCAACGGGCCCGCGGTGACCGGCGGTTTCGAGATGGCGCTGGCGTGCGACTTCATGGTTGCCTCCACCGCAGCGGTGTTCGCCGACACCCACCTGCGAGTCGGCGTGTACCCGGGGCCGGTGTTGGTCGACCTGCCCCGCCGCGTGGGCATGGCCATGGCCCGGGAGATGTCGCTCACCGGGAACTTCGTCGATGCGGCGACGGCCCTGCGGATCGGCCTGGTCAACCACGTCGTCGAACCCGATCAACTGATGCCGTTCAGCATGGGTTTGGCTGCGGCGATCGCCGAGCAGGACCCGGCGATGGTCGCCACGATGCGGCGCGACTGGGACGACACCGCGACCTTGCCACGGGCCGAGGCGTACCGCCGCCATGCCGAGCACGCTCGCGTCGGCGGGTTCACCACCGTCGGCAGCGACACGCTGCGCGCCAACATGGACGCGGTCGTCGAGCGGGCCCGCAACCGCGCCGCCAACCCGACCGGGGCCTGATCCCGCGCGCCGGTCCTCGCTGCAGGCTGCTGTGGTCAGTTGGCGAGCGCGCTGATCGCCTGGCGTTGTCCGGCATCGAGCCCCTCGAAGCTGGAGAACGCAGCGACGTTGCCGTGAAGCTGGGCTACGGAGCTGGCCCCGAACACGATGCTCGCCAGGTTCGGGTGCATGAACGCATAGGCGAACGCCACGTGCGAGGCAGGAATCCCCCATCGCTGCCCCATCTCGACCACCGCTGGCGCGAGCTGCTTGCCACGGGTGATTGCCGGCGACTGATCGTCGTCGGCCCGGCCGCCCGCGCCGGCCCCGTGACCCGCCGCATATTTGCCCGTCAGCGTGCCTCCCGCCAGCACGTAGCTGGCGACGAGTCCGATCGGACCTCGGTCGAACGCGCGGCGCATCTCGGGGTCGTCGGGACCATCGTGGTCGACCAGGCTCGTGGCCATCTGCGCCGCAGCGGGCGGGGGCACACCAGTCGCCGCACACGCGTCGAGCGCCTCGTTGTGCTGAGCGGCCGACCACATCCCGGTCCCCCACGCACGAGCCCGACCCGAGCTGATCAGGCCGCCGACCTGTTCGACGACAGTGCCAATCGCGAGCCCATCCGGTGGACGGATCGCGTAGATCAAGTCGACATGGTCGAGGCCCATCCGGGCCAGCGAACCGTCGAGCTCGGCCGCTGCGTCCTCGCGTGGCCAGTGCTCCCACCACAGCTTGTTGGCCACGACGACTTCGTCGCGAACCCAGCCTGCAGCCCGGAACAGCTCGCCGAACACCACCTCGGAATACCCGGTCGGGACCGGGGCAGTGCCGGTCTCGTCGTTGTAACGGGCGTCGTCGAGGAAGTTGATCCCCGCGTCACGGGCGGCATGCATCACCGCGAGGCCGTCGGCGCGTGAGATCCGCTCGAACGTGCGCCACGAGCCGAGCGACATGACCGACACCTCCAAGCCGGATGCACCGAGCTGGCGATGGGGTAGCAACGTCACAACGTGGGCCTGATCACCCGGTCGAGGAACTCGATCACCGCGTCGTTGAACCGGTCGTTGCGGTCGCCGGCCACCATGTGCCCGGCACCGGCCACGTCGACGGTCTCGGCGTGGGGAATGAGCTGGCGCAACTCGGCGGCACCCTCCGGGCTGACCACATCGCTGGCCCCACCACGCACGAGCAGCGTGGGCACCGTGACCTTTCGCGAGGCGTCGGCAAGCCGGTCGAAGGGGGTGAGTGGTCCGGCGGTGGGTTCGCCGGCGTCGTTCCCCCGGCCGATGCGGTTGAAGAACCTCGGGTCCCAGTGCCACACCCATTTGCCATCGTCGCGCTGGCGAACGTTTTTGCGCAGCCCCGACAGGTCACTCGGACGTTTCCGGTTGGGGAGGTAGGTCGCGACCGCGTCGGCGACCGCTTCGAGCGAATCGAAGCCCTCCACCCCGAGCCCCATGAACTCGCGGATCCGGTTGACGCCGGTCGCTTCAATTCTCGGCGCAACATCGACGAGCACCAGCCCGCTGGCGATGGGGGTCGGCGATTCGCCGATGGCAGCCAACGACGAGATCCCGCCGAGCGACGCGCCGACCAGGACCGGTCGGGCGAACCGTGCTGCGACTGCCGCCACATCGCCGGAGAACCAGTCGAGGTCGTAGACACCGTCGGGCGACCAATCGCTGTCACCGTGGCCGCGCAGGTCGAAGCTCAGTGCGTGCCAACCGCGGCTGGCCAGCGCATGCAATGCCCCACCCCAGGCATGCCGGGTTTGTCCCCCACCGTGAAACAACAACACCGCCGGGTCGGCCGGATCGCCGGCCTCGTCAGCGGCAAGGGCGACCCCGCCCGACGCTTCGATCCGGAGGACGGCCCGGGACGAACTGTTCGCCGTGTCGCCTGCCCGGTTTTCGGGCCGATCTTCTGGCGAGTCCTCGGGCCGGTCTACGGGTCCGTCGCCGGCTGCGGTTTCGTTGCGGGGCTGCATCACGGGTGGCCGATCTCGGGCGTTCAGGTGGGCGAGCAACATGTTGCCAGCGGGCGCCTCGGAGGCCGACCGTACTCCCGCAGGTCGCTGGTCTCGCTGCCGAGCGAGCGTCGCAGCGACGGTGATGCGACAATGCCCAAGTGACCAGCATCGCCTCGTTCAGCGTCGCCGAACTGTGCGGCCTCGCCCGCCACGGCGATCTCGTCGAAACAATCGGGGTCGCCGCCGGAATTCCGGTAGTGCTGGTCGAGAACCCGACGGACGGCCCGGTGGACGAGAACTCTGACCCACACGCGAGCTGCATCGAGCTGCTGCGGTCCGAGATCGCGACGCTGCCGTGTGTGCTGCTCGCATTCCCGGGCGTGGATCGGGGTGCCGCCTCACTCGCCGACGTACTGCCCGATCCCGAGCACCTCGATGCGGTGATCGCGACGGTTCTCGGCAACCCGATTGCAGCAACAGCGCTGGCCATGCTGCTGCGCGGAGGCGAGGCACGCTCGACCGGCGAGGGGCTCGTGGCCGAAAGCTTCGCCTATTCGACCCTACAGGCCGGCACCGAGTTCCACGCGTGGCGTCAAGCCACCCCGGTTCGCACCCCGGCCGGGACGCCCGCCGGCGCGCCCGTACTGATCCATCGCCACGACGACACCCTCTTCATCACCTTCGATCGTCCAGGCCGTCACAACGCCTTCGATACCCCGACACGCGATGCCCTCATCGACGCGCTGCTGGTGGCGGTGGCCGACAACTCGTTACGGGTGGTGCTCCGCGGCAACGGGCCGTCGTTCTGCAGTGGCGGCGACCTCGACGAGTTCGGTTCGCGATCCGATCCGGCCAGCGCACACGCCATCCGCCTTTCCCGTAGCGCGGCCAGGCTGCTTGCCCGGCTGAGCGACCGGGTGGTGGCCGAGGTGCATGGTGCGTGCCTAGGGTCCGGCATCGAACTGGCGGCCTTCGCCGGCCATGTACGAGCTCATCCGGCGACCAAATTCGGGCTCCCGGAGGTCTCGCTGGGCCTGATCCCTGGTGCCGGCGGAACAGTCAGTCTGACGCGCCGCATCGGTCGTCACCGCACGGCGTTGCTGGCGCTGATGGGGACCACGATCGACGCCACGACAGCACTCGCGTGGGGTCTGATCGATGAGATCAGCCAGCGGTGAGCCGTTGGTCGCACCCCACACCACTAACGGGGCGATTCGGCCCGCGACGCATTTCGCTACCATCCGGGGATGTACACCAATGTCACCTCCGCCGAGCTGAGTGCGAACGCAGAACTCTCCGATTGGCGGGTACTGCTCCGCCGGGTCGAGGCCAGGTTCCGGGCAACGAGCTTCCCGGCCGCGGCTGCCTTCGTCAATGCGATCGCCGATGCGGCCGAAACAGCTCGCCATCATCCCGATATCGACCTTCGCTACCCCGGCGTGGTCCACGTCGCGCTCACCACCCACGCAACGAGCGGGTTGACCGACGCCGATGTCGACTTGGCGCGCGCCATCTCCGCGCTCGCCGTGACCGCGGGGCTCACCGCCGAGCCGCCCACGGGCTGCGCACTGGAGATCGCCATCGACGCGATGGACATCAACGCGATCCGGCCGTTCTGGGCGGCCGTGCTCGGATACGCGGAGGGTCGCCCGTCACCCTCCGGAGAGCCGTCGAACGAGGTCGTCGACCCCCTCCGGATCGGTCCATCCATCTGGTTCCAGCAGATGGACGCCGAGCGACCGCAACGCAACCGCGTGCACCTCGATGTGACTGTTGCCCATGACGAAGCCGACGCTCGTGTGGCTGCAGCCATTGCTGCCGGCGGTCGTCTGGTCAGCGCCGAGTACGCCAGGGCGTTCTGGGTGCTTGCGGATGCAGAGGGCAACGAAGCGTGCGTGTGCACCTGGCAGGACCGCACCTGAGCCACGGGCGCGAACCGCGCTGTTTCGCTCACGCGTCGGGGTGGTCGTGGCGGTGATGCAGATCGGGAACGTGAGGGTGAGCATGGACCATCGGACTGTGCCGGTGAACATGCCGGTGCCGTAACCCGGTTCCTGCCGCGTTGACGACATCGTCAGACTCGGCCGGCCCGGGCGCCTGCCGGTGCTCGTGCTCGTGATCGTGATCGTGATCGTGGTGACCGTCTACGTGGTCGTGATCGTGGTCGTGTTCGACTGGTCCGTGGGCGTGCTGGTGAACGTGGTCACTGCGCAGCACCATGCTCACGCCAGCGGCAGCGATCACTAGCGACACCACCTGGCGGCCGACGACCGGCTCGGTGAACACCGTCCACGCGACGACCGCCCCGACGAACGGGGCCGTGGCGAACACAAGTTGCCCGCGGGCCGCGCCGAGCTCACGCGCCCCTGCCACCCATAACGTGATCGAGGCCCCGTACCCGAATGCCCCGACCACCAGCGCGGCGAGCGTTGCCCAGCCGCCCGGCGCGGAGCCCACCACCAAGCCGATCGCCAGGTTCGCTCCCCCGGCGACCACGCCCTTGACCAACGTGATGTGCGCAGGGGCGAGTTCGTCCAGGTTTGCCGTCACGCAGTTGTCGATTCCCCAACACAGACAGGCCCCCGCGATGAGCAGCGCACCCCAGCGCAGATCGGCGTCGCCCGACCATCCGAGCGCACCTCCGGCGACCACCACCATCGCGGTGCCCGCGACGACTCGCGTCCCGACGTGTTCACGAAAAACCAGCGCGGCCAGCAACGTGGTGAACACCAGCTCGAGGTTCAACAACAGCGAGGCAGTAGCCGCTGGCGTGAAACCGAGGCCGGTCGCCAGCAGCACCGGCCCCACCGCCCCACCGAGCACCACAGCGACCGCCAACGGCCACGCCCCGCGCCGGATCGCCCGACGGGAGGGACGCGCGCGAACCAGCACGGGTGCCACCGCCACCGCGGCGCCCAGGTACAGCAGCCCGGCAAGGGTGAACGCTCCCATCTCGCCGGCCAGCCGAGATGCTGCCGGTGCCGAGATGCCGAACAGCACGGCTGCGGCCGAGCAGCGAATGATCCCGCGACGCATCACTCCCTCGTGTCGATGCACCCGACCGTGTTCATGCATGGTCCCAAGTCTGCCAGTGCGGTTGCTCACCCTGCAGCGGCGAGCAGGGCGCCAACAGCGACGAGCAGCAACAGCGTGACGGCCAAGCCGGCGTGGCGCCGGTCGCCGCGCCTCGACCAATGCCAGGCCAACATCGCCACTCGGACCAGCGGAACCGCAATGATCGTGGTGATCGCCGTCGCGCCAAGCCACGCTTGCCCCGGGACGAACGCGCCCACGGCAGCGAACGCGAGCGCGGCAACAGTGGCGACGTTGAGCATCACTGCGAGCCCGCGCACGGGCGGATCGACGATGGGCGCGACTTCGAACTTCACGGCCGCACCAACAACAGCACCCCGACGAGCACGAGCACCACGCTGAGGAGGCGTCGCACCTGTGGCGGCGACAACCGCGACTGCAGGACCGCGCCCACGCGACCGCCGAGGATCGCTCCGGCACAAACTGACGCCGCCGTAGCCAGATCGATTCGACCCTGGATCGCGAACACGAGCAACCCGGCGGCGGCCGTGATCCCGGTTGTGAACGTGGTCGTTGCCGCAGATACTCGAACCGGCACGTGCATCACCTCGGTGGTCGCCGGGGTTTTGACGAACCCGCCGCTCGCGCCGGCAAGGCCCGCCAGCAAGCCGGCCACCGTGAACAGCCCAGACGCGGCGAGCGGCCGACAGGCTCGGTAGGGCACGAACTCGGCACCGAGTTGGTACACGCCCGACAGTGCCAGCTGATGCTCACCAACGTCGGCGGCGGTCAGGGACGGATCAGGCTTGTTGCGAATGCCCTTGCGTCGTCCACCGGCAATCGCTGCGCTGATCGCCACCACGGCCAGGATCACCTCGAGCGCACGATCGCCGAACAGGCCGCTGCCCAGCGCCCCAACCACGGCGCCGGTCGTTGCGAAGAGTTCCGTGGTGACCCCGATGCGATGATTGACGACACGTTCGTCGAGTTGGCGAGCACCGGCCGACAACGATCCGGCAGCGACCGACACCAGGCCAAGCGGAGCCGCCAGCCGCGCCGGAGTTCCGGTGAGCACCAGCAGCGGAACGAGGATCACCGCACCGCCGAGCCCACCGAGCGAACCGACGACCGACGTGGCGAAGCCAAGGCTGAACTCGGCCCAGCTCATCGCGGTTCGTACCGGGTGGCGTGACGGTCGACGGTGAATCCGCTGGCGCGAAGTTCGACCACGATCCGGTCGAGGGTGTCGGCGAGTTCCGCGGTATCGGCTCCAGCGACGGTGAGCGTCTCGGCCGCTCCGGATTGGTTGTCGGCAAGCCCGTCCGCGGCGATCCGTTCCAGCCGAGCGGCCATCGCCCCGGCCACCGAGGCCCACCGCTGCGATGTATCGGCATTGCCCGGTGACGCCAGTGCGCTGGCCTGGTGGTGATCGGCTGCGGCGCGCAGCGACTGTGCCAGCGGGCCGAGCAGCACCGCGAGCTCGCCGCTGTCGAGCGCCGAGCTGATCAGCAGCCGCAGCGAGCCACGGGTGTCGAGTGGCCGCCACGGCGCCCCGATTGCCGCGGCCGCAGCGGCGATCGTGTCACGGCCGATCCACGCTCCGCAGGCTGCGGGCGCCAGCAGGACACGAGCGAGGCGCTGCGGGCCAAGTGCCGTCGCAACTGTGCCGCCAGTACGGCCAGCAGCGATGCCACCATCACCATCACCAGCACCTACGCCCGCATGCCGCCCGTCATCGCCCGCCGCGGCGAGCACGCGACCGAGATCCGGCGCAGGGCGGAGCCGGTTGTACTCCTCGTCCAAAAACTCGATGGCCGCGTGAAGCAAGGGCTGGTAGGGCCCACCGGTGGCGACGTGTTCGGCGGCCTCGAGTGCAACGGTCGCCCACGGGGCAACGTGGTCGGCGAGGAACGAACGCTCGACCTCGATCGCCGCAACTGCCTCGTCGGGTGTGCCACTGCGCCATGCTTTGGCCTCGGCCCGGCACAACTCGGCGAGGCATCGCAGGTGCAGGCCGATGTGGTCGATGCCGGCAACCCGCCAGCGACCCTGCTGGGCCTCATCGAATCCGAGGCGAACGTATCTGGCCGCTAGCACCGAGACGTGCTCGCCGCCCTGTTGGCCGTCGTCGCTGCGAAACACGCTCTCGTGGAGCGGCACCCCGCGCAGGAACACCCGCTCGTACTCGCTGGGCAACACCGGATCGCCGTCGGCAAGCGGACCGAGGGATGGCACCGCCGACACGAGGTCGGCCAGGTGCGGGCCGGGCTCCTCCAACAGCAGCGTCCCGAGCAGTGCGGCAATGCCGGCCCGACGGTCTGCAAGCAGCGCAAGATCCCTCGTCATTGTGGCAACGGCCTCACGTTGGCGCGGGCCATGTCTTCGGCGGCGTGGCGTAGGCCGTGGCTTGCGGTTTCACCGGTCGGGCCAGCCACAGCGGCCGACGCAAGCCACCGGGTCCGGGACCAGGCCGTGTCTTGGCCAACCACTCGCGGTACACCGTGGTCGACTTGCCCGTGTCGACGGCGATATCTCCATAGCTGTCGTCGGCCTGAGCTGGAGCCACGGTCACCCGTTGCAGCCAGCAATGCATTCCCGAGACCGGATCGGGTTGCACCGGAAACGTGAGGTTCTGGTGCACCCCGGCATCGCTCCACCACACCCGCGAACTATCGGGATCGCTGGATTCGAACGGCGTCACACCCAGGGTCTGGCTCATCCGCCACATACCGTCAGCGCTCGGCCCCGCATTGGATTGGCCGTAGGCGATCTCGGGGCCGCTGATGCCGACAACTCCCGATGCGTAGCGCGGCGTACCCGTGTTCTCTTCCAGCCGCCACCTGCCCATGTGGTGCGACACGCCGACGACACCGGGACGGATGCCCTCAGTGCGCCACGCGCGGATCACGAAGTAGCCGATCTGGGTGGTGATCCGCACGAGCCCGTTCATCTCGATGCCCAGCTTCTCGGCATCGGACGGGTGCACCCACATCGGGTGCGAGTGGCTGATCTCGGCCAGCCACTTGGCCTGCCCGGAGCGGGTGTGGATCAACGTCGGCAGGCGGAACGTCGGCAACAGGATCCGTTCGCCGGCGTCCATGTCGAGGTCTTCCCAGTGCACGTGGCTCTTGATGAACCCTGGCATCACGTACTCGGGCCAACCCCAGTCGCGCAGCATTGGCGAGTACATCTCCAGCTTGCGCGACGGTGTCGGAAAGCCCAAGCGGGCGACACCGTCGATGTCCACGCCGATCGAACCATCACCGATGAAGGGCATGTGCCCCTCGATGTCGGTGAGCGCGTCGTGGGAGCCGGCCGTGCCCGGAACGCGATACACGCCGATGTCGTCGGTGCGTGCGGACGCTGCGGCGATCTCCTCGGCGGTGACGACACGTTCATGGAGCGCGTACCGATCGCCGGGGATCGCAAACGCGCCGTACTTGCGCATGAATGCAAGCGGGGTCAGCCCCTCTGCCGCGGCGGCGTCGGGGAGGCCTGGGACAGAGTCGCGGAACAGCCGGCCGTAGTACTCGTCGATGCCGAGCGGCTCGCCGGGTTGCTCGTCGGATTCAAAGTGCCGGCGGATGCCGAGGGCACCGTCTGGATCGATCTTCCATGACAGATCGATCCAGAACTCGTTCTCCTCCCACACCTCGCCCGGGTTGGCCTCCCACGTTCGCCGGATCGGGCGGCCTTCTGCTTCGGCGTTGACCCGGAACACGGGCTGGCGGAAGCCGATCCAGCGCCCGCTGTGGGTCTCGTAGCTGGCCAGGTCGTGTCGCTCGGCACCGTTGCCCATCGGCAACACGTAGTCGGCGAACCATGCCGATTCCGACCAGGTCGGCGTGAGGGCGACGTGGCAGCCGATGAGTGACTCGTCGGTGAGCGCCTCGAGCCAGGTGAAGCCATCGGGGTTGGTCCACACCGGGTTGTAGACCCGACTGAAGTATGTGTCGACCTTGCCGCGGCCCTCCTTCAGGAAGTGCGGCAACAGGATCGACGCCTCGTGATGCGCCAACGGGTACTCGACCGGCCACGTCATGTCGTTCCAGCGTCCGTGGGGATGGGCAGCCTTGGGCGGCACCGGGATGAACTTGTTCCAACCGTTCGGCGACACACCGCCCTCGGTGCCGACCGAACCAGTCAGCACGTTGAGGAACCACAGGCACCGGGCCACCTGCCAACCGCCCTCGTTACCGGCCGCGGCGGCGCGCCAGCTGTGCGAGCTGAGCTTGCCCGGCACGGCGGTCGCGACCACATCGGCGATCTCGCGGATCTTCGCTTCGGTCATTCCGCACACGCGTGCCGCGTACTCGGGGGTGAACTCGGCATAGGCATCGATGAGCGCCGGGCCGACGTTGTCGAACGTGCACTCCAGGTCGGGTCGCGTCTCACGCAAGAACACGTCCCAGTTCACCCACCTGCGGAAGAACTCACGGTCCCATGAGCCCTTCTGCAGCAGCAACCTGGCGATCGCCAGCAGCATCGCCGCCTCGGTGCCCGGCCACACCGGCAGCCAGTGGTCACTCATCGAGGCCGTGTTCGACAGCCGCGGATCGACGCAGATGATCTTGGCACCGCGCATCTTGCCCTCGATGATCCGTTGTGCGTGCGGGTTGAAGTAGTGCCCGGCTTCGAGGTGCGAGGAGATGAGGAAGATGACCTTGGCGTTGGCGTGATCGCCCGACGGCCGATCGAACCCCATCCACGCCGCGTATCCGACGCGAGCGCCGGAGGAGCAGATGTTGGTGTGGCTGTTGTGGCCGTCGATGCCCCACGCGTTGAGCACCCGCTCCATGTAGCTGTCATCGCCGGGCCTGCCGACGTGGTAGATCACCTCGTCGTGGCGGCCCTCGCGGAACGCGGTGCCGATGCGGCCGCCGATCTCGCTGAGCGCCTGCTCCCAGGTCACCCGCTCCCACGTGCCCTCGCCTCGCTTGCCGGCCCGCTTCAGCGGGTACAGGATGCGCTCGGGGTCGTACACCTGGGTGATGGTGGCGGGCCCTTTGGCACAGTTGCGACCGCGGCTCGCGGGGTGGGTCGGGTTGCCCTCGAACTTGGCGATCTGTCCACTGGTCTTGTCGACGTAGGCAAGCAGGCCGCAGCACGCTTCGCAGTTGAAGCAGGTGGTGGGAATCAGGCGGTAGTTGCGCTGCTTGCGTTCGCCATGCGCCCACGCCTTCGCATCGAGCTCGACCCAGTCGTCCCACCGCTCGACCGGGGCGTAGTTGGTGAGTTGCGAACCGGGCATCAACCGGGTGATGTTGGCCTGCGCAGATCTGTGCAGTTCGTCGAGCATCGACATCGGTCACTTCCCCCTTGTGTGATTCGTTGAAGATGAGTGGACGGTCACGACAGCGGGACCGATTGCCCGGCCCGTACGAACGCGTCCTCATACAGCGCAAGTCCGGCGATGCCGGCGACGCCGGCCAACAGCCCGAGCACGGGCAGGTCGGCGGCGAGCCCGACGACGACGAGCACGCCGGCCAGCACGAGCCCGATGGCCACGCTGCCCCAGAACCTGGTGCGGTACTTGCCGTGTGTCATTGCCCGCTGGGCGAGTTCGACGTGGACGGTGCCCGTGCTCCACAGTTCGGTGGCGATCAGGAACGCCACGGCGATGAGGCTCCCGAGTAGCAGCCACATCAGCGCGGTGACAAACCCATCGGCCACGTCGAACATCGGTGCCAGCAGCAACCCGATCCCGCCGCCGCCGACACCCGCTTGGGCGAGCAGCGTCGGCAACAGCAATGGGGTCTGCCAGAAGTCGCGGCCCTCGCATTGGCCGAACAACAACGCCGTGTATCCGGCGGTGCCGGCGGCGAAGAGGGCTGTCGGCGCAGCCAGCACCTGCAGCAAACCAGGCGAGTCGATCAGCCCGCCGAGCAGCCACAGCGATCCGAGGATGCCGTAACCGAGCAGGATGAACGCGCCGCGCACCAGCCACGAACCCCACTGCGGCTTGGTGAAGATGTAGTGGAACCGCTTCGGTTGCTTGAGGTCCATGATCAGCAGCAGGCCCGTGACGGCGGCGAACAACAGTGCCACCACCGGCAGGGCGATACCGATGAACGCCTGTTCGCCGGCGTGCCCGGTGAGCACGCCGAGAGCCCCCGCCAACAACGCTCCGGCGCTGATCGCCTTGGTGACGAGATACGCCGACACCTTGCTCTTCCACGCCATCGGGTGTGCCACGGTGTATACCGTGCGGGCAACCGCCTGCCTGCCGTGACCGGAGGGCGAGGCCGGCATCGTCGGGTGGTGCTCGGTGGTCTCGGCCCAGATCATCCCGTCGTCGGCGATCCGGGTGCGCAACGGGTCGAGCGCGGCCTGATCGGCACCTTTGTAGAACACGTGCGGCTTGGTGCCCTGCTCGGGCGCCCGCACATGCGTGTCGTGGCGGGCGAGCATGCTGGAGATCCTGCTGGACGGATCGTCGATGTCGCCGGCGAAGATCGATTGCGTCGGGCACACGATCACGCACGACGGCTCCAGCCCCACCTCGATGCGGTGCGAACAGAAGTTGCACTTGTGGGCTGTCTGGGTGTCGGGGTTGATGTACAGCGCGTCGTAGGGGCAGGCGTTGATGCACGACTTGCAGCCGATGCACCGCGAGTCGTCGAAGTCGACGATGCCATCATCGCGCCGGAACAGCGATGTGGTCGGGCAGATGGTGACGCACGGCGCGTCGTCGCAGTGGTTGCACCGGTTGACCGAGAAGAACCGCCGCGTATCGGGGAACTCACCCCGCTCGATGTACTTCACCCACGTGCGGTTCACGCCAAGCGGCACCTCGTGCTCGGCTTTGCACGCCACGGTGCAGGCGTGACACCCGATGCAGGTGTCCTGGTCGATCAAGAACGCGTAGCGGGTCACGCCGGAGCGCAGTCAGCCGACGTGGCTTCGGTCGCCAAGCCCGCTTGATCCCATGCACCGTACCCGCCGATCAGATCGGAGACATCGCGGAACCCCGAGGCCCGCATCACCGACGACGCGATCATCGACCGGTACCCACCAGCGCAATACACGACCGTCGGTGCTCCGGGATCGAGCTCGGCCAAACGGTCGAGGATGCGCGGCAGCGGGACCTCGAGCGCACCTTCGATCTTGCCGGCCGCCACCTCGCCAGGGCCGCGCACATCAACGATCTGCAGGTCGTCCACGGCTTCACACCGCCTGTTCAACTCGGCAACGGTGAGCCGCGACGCTGTGGCGGTCCAGTGGGGGTTTTCGAGGAACGCCGTCACCGGATCGGACAGGCAGCCGATCACCCGGTCGAATCCGATTCGCGCCAGCCGGTTCCTGGCCTCCACCTCGGTGCCCGCATCGCACACCAACACGATCGGCTGGTCGGCAGTGAGGACATCGCCCGCGTACTCGGCGTACCGGCCGGCGAGGCCGACGTTGTACGACCCGACCAGGTGGCCCTGGGCGAACACGGCCGGATCGCGCGTGTCGAGCACCGCGGCGCCACGGCGCTGCTGCGCCAGCACCTCGGTGAGCGACATCGCTGCAGGGGCCTCGCCCTCGGGTAGTACATCGTGGGTCTGTTTGTTGCGGTTGGCCGCGAACGCGAAGTACAGCGGGGCGAGGCTTTGCCCCTCAGTGACCACCTCGACGAATTCGTCTTCGCTCATCGGAGCCAGGGCGTAGTTCGAGGCGCGCTGCTCGCCGATCGTCGACGACGTCTCCGACGACAACGCCTTGCCGCATGCCGAACCCGCGCCGTGAGCGGGAAACACCCGCGTCTCGTCGGGCAGCGACAGCAACTGCTCGCGCGTCGACCGGTACAGCAGGCGGGCCAACTCGTCGGAGGACATCCCGACCGACGTGAGTAGATCGGGACGGCCGACATCGCCGATGAACATCGTGTCCCCGGTGAGAACCCCGTAGGGCACGTCGCCATCGTGTTCGTACACCACGATCGAGATCGATTCGGGCGTGTGGCCCGGTGTGTGGCGCACCTCGAGGGTGACCTCGCCAAGACTGAGGCGCTGACCATGTGCGAGCGGATCGATGGCGAACTCGGCAACGCCGTCGGCAGCGGAACCGTAGGAGATGACCGCCCCGGTGGCCTGCTGCAACTCCAGGTGGCCGGAAAGGAAATCGGCGTGGAAGTGAGTTTCGATCACCCGCTCGATCGTCATGCCGTGCTCGGCCGCGTCGGCAAGATACTGCGACACATCGCGCTGCGGGTCGACCACGACGGCACGACCCGACGCCTCGTCGCCCACAAGGTACGAAGCGTGCGACAAACACGCGAGATAATACTGCTTGAAGATCATCGAACTCCCTTCAGCTCGGCCCGAGAACACCGAATGTCCGTACCTTACGGTATTCTCCGAGCGATGACAAGCACGCCACGCACACCAAGGAGCAAACCGTGAACGTCCTACCTGATCGACTTGCCTGGTACATCGCCGGCCCAGCCCTCGGACTGCTGGTCGTGGGTCTGTTCCTGATCGCCAACCAACCGCTTGGTGCCAGCGGGGCCTACGTGCAGACGGCCAGGCTGATGCGCCGTCACGCCGACACCGTTCGTTGGCGCGCGTGGTACTTCGTGGGCATCTTTGCTGGCGGGGCCGTCGCCCTCGTCCTCGGAACCGGCATCGAGGTTCGCTCCGGATATGACAGCCTGGTCGATCAGTTCTCATTACCGGTTGCGACTGTCATCGTGTTCGTCGGCGCGATCGTCATGGGCTACGGAGCCCGGATGGCAGGCGGGTGCACGTCGGGTCACGGCATCTGCGGTACTGCGCAGCGCTCGGCGGCAAGCTGGGTGGCCACCGCCACGTTCATGGCATCGGGCGTGGCCGTTACCTTCCTGCTCCGCCTCGCCACCGGAGGCGACCTGTGAACCGCCGCCTCGACGTCATCGGTCTGCTGTTCGGCGCCGGCTTCGGCTTCGTGCTCGGAGCGGCCCGGCTGCACGAGTACGAAACGATCCACCGGATGTTGCGCTTCGACGAGTTCGACGTGTTCTTGCTGATGGGTGCCGCAATCGCCACCTCGCTGCCGCTGCTGTGGTGGCTGGAGCGGCGCGGCTCCACGACGATGTTCGCTGGTCCGCTCCGCCTCTCTCGCTCGAAGCCGCAGCGCCATCATGTGGTCGGCGGAGTGCTGTTCGGCGCAGGTTGGGCACTTGCCGGCACATGTCCCGCCCCGGCGTTGGTGATGCTCGCCTCGGGGGCCGGTCTCGCAGTGGTGGCAATCGCCGGGCTGTTCATCGGCCTGCACCTGCGCGATCGACAGGTACACACTGTCACCCACGGCGACGGCGAGCACCGTGAACTGGAGACGCAGCCGGTGTTCGCCAAGTCCTGAGCCACGCCACCGCCTCACGTGGTCGCGGATTCGACTTGCTTCGACCCGACCTGGTCCGTACATTGGCCGACATGACATCGTTGATCAACAAGCCGGACCGGTCGAGCCCGATGCCCCTGTGGGCGCAGGTGCTTGCCGACATCCGCCGCCGGCTCGATGCCGGAGAGTTCGCCGACGGCTTTCCTCCCGAACGTGAGTTGGTCGACCAGTACGCCATCAGCCGACACACGATGCGCGACGCGATGCGCCGGCTGCACACCGAAGGATTGATCGACCGCGAACGCGGACGGGGAACGTTCGTACGACAACAAACAATCGAGCAGCGCACCGGCGTGCTCTACAGCCTTTTCCGCTCCATCGAGGACCAGGGCTTCGAGCAACGCAGCAAGGTGCTCACCCTCGAACAACGGCATGACGCCGACGTAGCGTCACGTCTCGGCGTCACAGCCACGACGCCGTTCGTGTACCTCCACCGATTGCGGAATGCCGACGACACTCCGATTGCGACCGACGAGTTGTGGATCCCGGCCAAGATCGCCAAGCCGTTGCTCGACGTCGACTTCGAGCACACCTCGGTCTATGAGGAGCTGGAACGACGTTGCGGAGTGCGCCCCGGGGCGGGATGGGAACGCGTGCATCCCATCCTCCCCAACCGCGCAGAACGAGCGATGCTCGACATCACAGCCACGGAGCCGGCCTTTCTTGTCGAACGTTTCACCTCGCATCAGCGCCGCCCGCTCGAGTGGCGGCGCACGATCATCCGCGGCGATCTGTACACGTTCATCACCAACTGGGCCGACAACGGTTCGCCCCACGATCGGCCCACGTTCGCCCCCATCGGGGGATGATCCTCGGGGCCGCAGAGCACCGGCATCTGATCCGCGCCATTGCCCGGTGCTCGCGCCGGAGCCAGGTAAAGGTCCGTACAATGATCAGATGACGTTGAGAACCGCATCTCGCGCTGTCCTCGTGCAGTTGGTGCCGATCACTGGTTGGTTGCGCACCTACCAGCGGGCGAACCTGCGCGGCGATCTCTTCGCCGGGGTCACCGCCGGGGCGATGCTCGTGCCTCAAGGAATGGTGTACGCGCAGCTGGCCGGCCTCCCACCCGAGGTCGGCCTCTTCGCAGCCACGGTCCCACTCGTCGCGTATGCCGTGTTCGGTACGTCGCGGCAGCTGTCGGTTGGGCCGGTTGCGGTCATCTCGTTGCTGACCGCAACCGCGCTCGCTCCACTCGCCGCAGGCGACCCGGCAATCTATGCGGGCGCCGCAGCGGTGCTGGCGTTGCTCGTCGGAGCGATCAGCATCCTCCTCGGCCTGGCCCGGATGGGCTGGGTGACCAACCTCTTGTCGCACCCGGTGCTCGTCGGGTTCACTGCCGCGTCGGCAGTCATCATCGCCGCTGGGCAGCTCAAGCACATCGTCGGTGTCAACCTGCCTTCGGTCGATGGATTCTTCGACACCGTCGATGCGCTCGGTCGCGAAGTCGACGGCGTCGACCCGCTCACTGCGGGTCTGGGGTTGGCGTCGCTCATCGCGCTCATCGGCCTCAAGCGCTGGCGGCGGACGTTCCCGTCCGCGCTCGCCGTCGCGGCCATCGCCATCGTCGTCAGCAAGCTGTTCGATCTCGCGGGCCACGGGGTGGCAACGGTCGGCGAAGTGCCAGGAGGGCTGCCCCCGTTCCGGATCCCAGAGCTGTCCGGCGGCCTGATCGGCGACCTCGCCGCTCCGGCGATCACCATTGCCGTCATCGGGTACGTGGAATCGGTAGCCGTCGCCAAGGTCTACGCCCGCCGGAACCGCTACGAGATCGACTCGAACCAGGAGCTCATCGCCCTCGGAGCGGCGAACATGGCTGCGGCGGTCTTCAGCGGCCAGCCCGTGACCGGCGGGTTCTCCCGAACAGCGGTCAATGCCGACGCGGGTGCACGAACCTCGCTGGCGTCGATCGTGGCGGCAGGCTTCATCGCCGTGGTCCTGTTGTTCTTCACGGGGTGGTTCACCGAACTGCCCCAGGCGGTTCTCGGGGCGGTCGTGGTCGCCGCTGTCGTCGGACTGATCGACGTCTCCGGGATCCGCCACATCGCCATGGTCAAGCGCTCCGATGCCGCATCACTGGCGATTGCCTTCGTGGCCACACTCGCGTTCGGCGTGGAGCTCGGCATCGCCATCGCGGTCGCCGCTGGACTGATCATGTTGATCATCAGGGTGATGAACCCACATAGCGCCGAACTCGGCAGAATGACTGGCTCGGAGATCTATCGCAACCTTGAACGCTTCCCGGATTGCGAACGGATTTCGGGTATCGCCGTGCTGCGCATCGATGTGTCACTCAACTTTGCCAACGTCTCGTTTCTCAAACGACGATTGCGGCAGCTCTGCGACACCCATCCGGAGGGCCTGCATCACATCGTGCTCGACGGTGCCGGCATCAATGACCTCGATGCGTCCGCCGAGTCCGCCCTGTCGGAACTGGTCGATGAGTTTGACGATCTCAGCATCCACCTTCACCTCGCAGGGATGAAGGGGCCCGTGCGAGACGTGTTGCTCCGCTCGGGATTGTGGGGACGCCTCGGAGCCCGTGTGCATCCGTCGGTGCACCTCGCCGTCAGCGCGATCACCGGTACGAGCACCGCTGCGCAACGCCTCGTCGGCCTGGACGAACGGGGCCGCTGACGCCACAACGCTCCGCTGAGTGAGCCATGGTTGGTAGTCGGGGAGCATCTGGGCGGGAGACGCTCCGCCGACAACCAACACCTACGACGGTACGCCCGAAGTTGTCCACCCGCCATTGGACGATGGTCGTAGTACCAGTCGGCCCCCACTGGGCTGGTGGAAGGTCAGCGAACAGAACGTTGACGCGAGGCGCAGAAGCGACGATGATCATCGATGGGCGCATAGGCGGTCGCCCTTCTCCAGAGGTCGATGTCGTGCGCGACGAAGACAAGGAACGTGATGGATTCTGAAATCATGGTCGAGCGAACATCGGTGCGGCGCGTGGTCCTGCGCTTTTCGCTTGCCGGGTTGGTCGCGCTCGGGCTCGTGGTGGCCCTCACGGCGTGGGCAAGCCGCCGCGTCGGGGCAGAGCAGGCGATCGCCGACGCCCAGCGCGTGACCTGGATGAATCTGCGCGGCATCGTCGAGCCTGCACTCACGGATGGCTTGTTGGTCGAGGATGCAGCATCGCTGGAACGCCTCGACTCTGCGGTCCGTGAGTCGGTCTTACGCGGATCGCTCATCCGGGTGAAGTTGTGGACTGCCGACGGAGTCGTGCTCTATGCCGATGAACCCTTGTTGATCGGCCAGCAGTTCGAGATCGATGAAGCGGCACTCGCGGTGTTGCGCGGTGCACCAACGCTCGCCGAAATCAGTGAATTGTCCAAGGACGAGAACCAGTACGAATCGGAGGGCAAGCTGCTCGAGGTCTACGCAGCCACCAAGCTGCCCAACGGCACCCCCGTGCTGTTCGAGACGTACTTCCTCTACAGCGGTGTCACCGATGTCGGTCGTCGACTCTGGCTCGAGTTCGCTCCGATCGCCATCGGCGCGCTGATTCTCCTTCAGCTCATCCAACTCCCCTTGGCGTGGTCGATGGCGCGTCGGCTCGCGGCCAGCCAGACCGAACGCGAGCGACTGCTCAGCCACGCGATCGCAGCCAGCGAAGCGGAGCGACGACGGATCGCGGCCGACCTTCACGACGGCGTCGTGCAGGACCTGACCGGGATCTCGCTGAGCTTGGCGGCGCGCGCTCGCGGTTCGGAGTTGGCCCCAGCCGAGGCACTCGAAACGTCCGCAGCGATCCGGACCAGCATCAAAGCGTTGCGCTCGCTGCTGGTGGAGATCTACCCACCGAACCTGCACGAGGAGGGCCTCGAGTCGGCGCTCGGCGACCTCCTCAACCGGCTTGCCGGGCGCGGCTACACGACGGAACTGGAGGTGCAACTCGGCGATGTCGCGCTCGATCATGAGACGTCGGGTCTGCTCTATCGAACGGCGCAAGAAGCGCTGCGCAACGTGGTTTCCCACGCCGGCTCGTGTCGCGTCCGCGTCGACGTGCAACTTGTCGACGCCGTCGTGCAGATGATCGTCGACGATGACGGGCGGGGCTGCTCGGCGATCGATATCACCACCCGAACGGCCGACGGTCATGTTGGCCTTCGCTCGCTCGCCCACCTCGCCGCCGATCTCGGCGGTGCGCTCACGGTACGCTCTGCGATCGATGTCGGCACCCAACTCGTCCTGCGGCTTCCCGCTCCCGTACGTCCGAACGCCCCACGTTCTGCGCGCCCCGAGCGGCGGCTGGTGAAGTCTGGTGGATGAGCACGATTCGCATCGCCGCAAGCTGGTGTCAGGACACGGTGATGGCACCGCTGCCGCCAAGATCCGTGTTGTCGTGGCCGATGATCATCAGCTCGTTCGATCCGGGCTCGCGCAGTTGCTCGGAACCACCACCGACATCGAGATCGTCGGCACCGCCATCAACGGGATCGAGGTCATCGCCAAGGTCGCCGAGGTGGCCCCCGATGTGGTGCTCATGGATCTGTCGATGCCGACCATGGACGGCGTCGAGGCCACCGGACGGCTCACAGCCGAGTACCCGAAGAGTCGAGTGCTCGTACTCACGTCGTTTTCGGATCAAACACGAATCTTTAGTGCGCTCGAAGCCGGTGCCGACGGCTATCTGCTCAAGGATTCCGACCCCGACGAGATTGCCCAGGCAATCCGTTCCGTCCACCGCGGTGAATCGCCGCTCGATCCCAAGGCTGCCCGGGTGCTGCTCGAGTCACGGCGAACCCGACAGCAGACCGTGTCACTCACCGACCGCGAACGCGAGGTGCTCGGCCTCGTTCGCGAGGGTCTCGCCAACAAGCAGATCGCGCGACGACTCACCATCAGCGAGCGCACTGTCAAGGCCCACCTCACCAGTGTGTTTCAGCGCCTCGGAGTGAGCGACCGCACCCAGGCGGCACTCTGGGCCAACGAACACCTCAACTAAGCAGCTGAACGGAACTGCTGAACGGAACGGATGGCGTCAGCCGCCGCTGCCGGAGTTACCGCTGCCGGAGTTGCCGCTGCCCGATCCATTTTGGGAACCAGACCCAGCGTCATCGCTCGTCGACGGGCCCGAAGCATCGGTGGCCTCCGAAGATGGGTCGACCGAGCTTGATGACGAGGTCGAAACTGCGGGCCCCGACGGCGTCGCCGCAGTGAGGGCGGACGGGAGGGCCGGGCCGGTGGTGGTCACGGTGGTGGACGTCACCGTCGTCGTAGCGTTCGGCGGCGGGGAGTGGTCGGTTCGGGGAAAGACGACGCCCGTATCACTCGCTGCCATTGTTGCAGCCGCCGGTCCACCTGCTGGCGCTGCGGCACCACCGCCGGGCACGGCCACGGTCACCACGATCACCTCGGATGTGATGCGTGGGGTGGGTGGCGTCGTGACCTCACCGGTCGATGACGACGCGAGAAGCGAATTCGATGTGGATGGTCCGTCGGCCGGAGCGCTCGTCGGAGCGGCCACCGGCGGCGAGGCACGCTTCCCGGGGTTCGACCACACAGAACGGGTGGTGACATCACCGGGGCTGGCGAACAGGGCGTCGCGTACGGCGAACACCGATGCGCCAGCGCACGTACCGGTCAGCACCCATACCAGCGTCACCGGGACGGTGTAGCCCCGACGGCGCGCACCTCGCGGACGACCAAACCTCGTGCGAGCCTGCGCTGGAACGGCGGTAACACCACCGAAGACCTCGTTCAGATTCCCTGGCTCGCTGCCGTGTCCGCCCCACCGCTCAGGCATCACAGGCAATCAACTGGTTCCAAGCTCCGCGCATAGCACCATCGTGCGCCTTGGCCCTCACTTTCGCCACTGCCCATTGGTCCTACGACCAACGATCACCAGCGGATTTACCCGGCCAGATGCGCGGCCAGTTGCGTGGTCGCTTTCGCGAACAGCGCAATGTCGGTACCGACAGCGATCATCGTTGCGCCTGCAGCGGCATGGGCACGCGCCCCACCGACAGAGGCGGCAAAGACACCGGCGGCCGTGCCGGTTGCGCACACTGCGGTGATCGCGTCGTTCACGGCGCGTTGCACATCGGGGTGTTGCGGTTGACCGATGTGGCCCATCGAAGCAGCCAGATCGGACGGGCCGACGAACACCGCGTCAACGCCGTCCACTGCAGCAATCGCCGCCGCTGACTCGACACCAAGCACGGTCTCCACCTGGCACACCAGCGCCACCTGCTCGTCTGCGGAATTGAGGTAGCCACCAACGCGGTTCCACTGCGCAGCACGTGCCATCGACGGGCCAACACCACGTACACCGCGCGGCGGATAGCGGACCGCGGCAACCATCGCAGCGGCCTGCTCGGCAGAGTCGACCATCGGCACGACCAGGGTCTGCCTGCAACTGGTGGAGCACCGAGCGCAGATCGTTCGGCGCATGCTCCATGTCAATCATCAACCAGTCGAATCCGGCGCCCGCGCAGATCTCGGCAGCGACCGAATCGACCATCGCCACGAAGATCCCGTACTGCACGTCACCCGTGAGCAAGCGCTGCTGAAGATGTTGATCGGCAGATCCATCAGCTGAACGCGCACGTGATCTCGCCGAACGGGCCGTAGTCGATGTGGAACTCGTCCCCGGGTCGACAGGCGACAGGCCGGGTGAACGATCCGGCGAGAATGGTCTGGCCGGCGCGCAGTACCACACCGTGGGGTGCGAGCCGACGGGCGAGCCAGACGATGCCGAGTGCAGGGTTGTCGAGCACACCGGCTGCGAGCCCGGTCTCTTCGACCACGCCATTGCGCTTCATGATCGCCCCCACCCAACGCAGATCGAGATCGTCGGGTTTGGCCCGCACATCACCGACGATGATGCCGGCATTGGCCGCGTTGTCAGCGATGGTGTCACACACCGTCCGAGTGACACGGTCATCGGGGTCGGTTCGATACGACCTGGCGTCGATCAGTTCGGCGGCCGCCACGACGTAGTCGGTCGCGGCGATCACGTCGGCCGCGGTGACTCCGGCGCCGGCGTGATCGACGCCACTCAGATCATCGCCGAGCACGAACGCGATCTCTACCTCCAGCTTCGGGTCGAGGAACTTCGTGGCAGCAAGTTCGGTCCCATTGGGGAAGAACATGTAGTCGAGCAACGTGCCGAAATCGGGCTCGTCGATGTTGACCGCCTGCTGCATCGCCCGTGACGTGAGGCCGATCTTGTGCCCACCGACAGCGCACCCGTCCGCGATCTGCTGATCGACCCATGCCGTCTGGCAGGCATAGGCATCGTCGATAGTCATCTGCGGATGATCGAGGGTGATCCGCTTCATCGGCGTCACGGTGCGCCTGGCCTGCTCGTGGCGTTGTGCCACGGCAGCGATCTCGGAATTGGTCAGCGTCATCATGTGCGGCTCCGCTTTGCGTTGGTGTGGGCTCCGGCCGCTGGCACTCAGCTGCCGAAGGCCGATTCTGACAGGGCTTCGGG
>JANNHO010000077.1:0-2569 GCA_031404435.1 Acidimicrobiaceae bacterium
AAGCGCATGGTCGAACGTCGCCGCCCGCAGGTGTGGGATGTGCTCGAAGACGTGATCAAGGAGCATCCGGTCCTCCTCAACCGTGCCCCAACACTGCACCGCCTCGGCATCCAGGCCTTCGAGCCGGTGCTGGTGGAGGGCAAGGCACTACAGATCCACCCGCTGGTGTGCACCGCGTTCAACGCCGACTTCGACGGCGACCAGATGGCCATCCATGTGCCGTTGTCGGCCGAGGCTCAGGCGGAGGCACGCGTGCTGATGCTCAGCGCGAACAACATCCTGTCGCCCGCTTCGGGCCGCCCGATCGTGACGCCCAGCCAGGACCTGATCATCGGCGGCTACTACCTCACCGAATCGGTCGAGGGAGCTGCCGGTGAGGGCCGCACGTTCCGGCACACATGGGAAGTGCTGCGCGCCGTCGACGAGGGTGCACTCAACCTGCACTCGATGATCACGATGCGCCGCCCTGGAGACACCTTCGCGACCACGCCTGGGCGCCTGCTGTTCGAAGAGGCGTTGCCGGCCGATTACCCGGCGCGGTTCGGTCACATCGATGAGCTGATCAAGAAGAAGGAGATGGGCGTCATCGTCGAACGCCTCTCTGATAATTACAAGAAGTCCGAAGTCGCAACGGCACTCGACCTGTTGAAGAACGTGTGCTACCGGTACGCGTCGCAGAGCGGTTTGACGGTGTCGATCGACGACGTGAAGACCCCGATCGCCAAGCGTGAGATCCTCGATCGCCACGAGGCCCAAGCCGACAAGGTCGAAAATCAGTTCAAGCGCGGCATCATCACCGATGGCGAGCGCCGCCAGCAAGAAGTGCGAATCTGGACCGACGCCACCGCCGAAGTACAAAAGGCGATGGAGGTCGAGTTCAAAGCGCAGCGGTTCAACCCGATCGACATGATGGTCGGCTCGGGTGCGCGCGGCAACATGACCCAGATGCGTCAGATCGCCGGTATGCGCGGCCTGGTGGCCAACCCTCGCGGCGACATGATCCCGCGCCCGATCAAGAAGAACTTCCGTGAGGGCCTCGAAACCCTCGAGTACTTCATCGCCACCCCTGGTGCCCGTAAGGGCCTGGTCGACACCGCACTTCGTACCGCCGACTCCGGCTACCTGACGCGCCGTCTCGTCGACGTCGCCCAGGAACTGATCGTGCGTGAGATGGACTGTGGCACCAACCTCGGGTTGTGGGTCGAAAACGTCGAATCCGATACTGCCAACCGCCGCTCGTATCTCGAGACCAAGTTGTTCGGCCGGGCGTTGTTGCAAGACACCACCCTGTCGGATGGCACGGTGCTGCCACGCAACATGCTCGTCGGCGATCCGGAGATGGCCGCGCTACGCGACGATCCCTCGATCAAGCGGGTCCGCATCCGTTCGGTGCTGACCTGCGACGCCGAGCTCGGTGTGTGCGCGTTGTGCTACGGCCGGTCGCTGGCCACGGGCAAGTCGATCGAGCTCGGTGAAGCTGTCGGTGTCATCGCCGCCCAGTCGATCGGTGAGCCCGGCACGCAGCTCACCATGCGTACCTTCCACACCGGTGGTGCAACAGGCCTCGGGATGGGCAAAGACATCGCCGGTGGTCTGCCCCGCGTGGTCGAGTTGTTCGAGAGCCGGACCCCGAAGGGCTCGGCCCGCCTGGCTCGCGCCAGCGGTGTGGTGCGCATCCTCGAAGACGAGGGCAAGGGCATCCCGGTCAACGTCATCGACGATCAGGGCGAAGAGCACGGCATCATCTTGCCGACCGGTAGCCGTCTGATCGTCGTTGACGGCCAGGATGTGCGCGCGGGTGATCCGATCACCGGTGGGCCGTTCGATCCCAAGGAAGTCATGGAGATCAAGGGCATCCGCGAGACCCAGCTGTACCTCGTCGAAGAAGTGCAGAAGGTGTATCGCGACCAGGGTGTGTCGATCTCCGACAAGCACATCGAGCTGATCGTTCGTCAGATGACCCGCCGCATTGGTGTGCAAGAGCCGGGCGATACCGGGTTCTTGCCGGGCGAGCGGGCCGACGCCAAGGTGTTCCGCGACACCAACAAGCGCATGGTTGAAGAAGGCCTCAAGCCTGCTGAGGGCCGGCCCGAGATCATGGGCATCACCAAGGCGTCGCTGGCCACCGAGAGCTGGCTGTCTGCGGCGTCGTTCCAAGAGACCACGCGAGTGCTCACCGAGGCTGCCATCGATGGCCGCGGCGACAACCTCCTCGGACTCAAGGAGAACATCATCATCGGCAAGCTGATCCCTGCCGGTTCGGGAATGATGCACTACCGCGAGTTCACCGTGGCGGCACCCGATTACCAGCCGATGACGTCGTACTCCAGCGACTTCGACGAGGATCCGGCCGCCTGGCTGAGCAACATCCACGGCACCTACTCCACCGACGAGCCGGCTGCCGAGGCCTGATCATCGGTGATCGGCTCACTGCCGGTCATACATCCCGTCTCACGGGCGGGGACCGGATCGCACCAGGCCGGGCCCGCCCGGTTGGATATACCCGACGGGGTCGTGGGGGGGGGGGCAGACTGGGGGGTCAGTTAGCGAGGGGGTGCCGGGGGATGGG
>JANNHO010000078.1:0-1609 GCA_031404435.1 Acidimicrobiaceae bacterium
GATCGCCGTGGAACAACAGCAGCGGTCCGTCGCCCAACCTGCCGGCCACTTCGCACCCGGCCGATTGCGTCGCAAAGGTGACCACCCCGCAGATCATCTCCTGCAGCCCGACGGCCACACGGACCGCAACCGCACCGCCGAAGCTGTGACCCATGACGACCACCCGCTCGGCCCCACCGACACCGACCGCGAGTTGCACCGCTGCGGCCACGTCGACACAGCAGGCATCGAGATCGTTCGGCTTTCGATAGTCGACCCGCAGCACCTGCACCCCACGGCCGGCCCAGGTGTTCCCGAGACGCTGGTACAGGCCACCCGCCGGCCCGAGCAGCCCACCCATCGCGCCGCCGCACAGCACCATCGCCACGGGTTGCACCGGTACCTCGACATCCGGCTCGTGCCACAGCAACGTGAGCAGCCCACGCATGGTGAACATCTCGACATGTCGCAGCCGGTCGGTGACCATCGCCTCCTGGCTGGCCAGGACCCCCAGAGCATCGAGCGGTGTATCCGTCCGAGCAGCGGCGCCGTCACCCATCGGCACTACCCTACTGCGCGCATGTCGTCCACCGATCCAGTCGACCTCAACGACGCTGATCAGCACCAACTCGCCATCCGCATCGGGTCGGCGTGGATCGAATTACGCCGCGGTGCCTCGATGAGCAAGTTGCGCGAGCACCTGTTCGGTGCCGGCGACGACGCCTTGGAGCAGGGTCAAATGGACACGCTCGATCTCCTTGCCCAGCACACCTCCATCCGGATGAGCGACCTTGCCGATGCATTGCGGGTCGACCCGTCCACAGCGACACGTGCAGTGCAGCGGCTGGTCAACGTCGGTCTGGCATCGCGCATGTCCTGCGATGACGACGGCCGGGTCGTGAAGGTATCGATCACACCTGCCGGGCGCGAGCGCCACGCTGATGTCGACGAGCGCCGATCGCAGGTGATGACGTTCGTCCTCGGCGGGTTCGCCCCCACCGAACGAGAACAACTCGCTGAGCTGTTGGAACGCTACGTCGGTCGCGTGGACGACTTCGTCACCCAACTCAACCAGTAACGCGCTAACCGGTGCTCTGACCACGAACGTCGGGTGTGTGCGGCGACCGATCGGTGTCGAGGACTCTGTGGTCGCCGGTGAGGTCGGGGTTGATGATCCGACGTCCGGGATCTGGGTGCGGGGGTTCCGAATCGGGGCGTGCCGTAGCAGTGGGTGGTAGCGAACCGGTTCGTGCAGTCCTGGTTCAGGCGGCGCGGATGGTTGGTTGGCCGCGCGGTTTGGAGATGAGGGTGCGGCCGTCGGGTGTGATGAACTCGGCATCCGCGTTGGAGAGCAGGCGGATCTGCCAGTTTTCGCGGTGGATCAGGTGATGGTGGTAACTGCACAACATCAGCAAATTGTCGAGCTTTGTATCACCGAATCTTCGCCACCAAAGAATGTGATGCGCGTCGGCGAACTTGGTCGGCCGGTCGCATCCGGGATGCCGGCAGCCACCATCGCGGGCGGCGACGGCACGCCACATCGGTAACGGCACGGTTCGGGTTGATCGGCCGATATCGAGCACACCTGATTCGGCACGCAGCATCCGGTGGAGCACGCAATCGCACAGGT
>JANNHO010000079.1:0-3944 GCA_031404435.1 Acidimicrobiaceae bacterium
ACCAGCAACGGGCGCAACCGCCCGACCCCCCAGCGCCGGGCGGCCCACCCGGCAAGGTCGATCACGTCGCTGGCGGGTCCGTGCCCCGACCACTTCGCGATCGGCACGAGCCGGTCGAGGGCCACCTCCTCCGATGCCGCGGCCAGGCCGAGCACCCAACCGCCGATTCGTCGCCCGGCAAGCGGGACGCGCACCATCGACCCGACGATCACCCGCTCGCCCAAGTGATCGGGAACGAGGTAATCGAAGGTTTTGTCCAGCCCTGTCACGTCGGGCAGCACCGTGGCAACGTTCACGCCCGGCGCGCCGTTCACGCCCGGGTCAGAGACCGATGGCGCTCTTGTAGTCGTCGAGCCGGCTGACGTGTTCCCACGTGAACTCTGGCAACGACCGGCCGAAATGACCGTACGCGGCGGTCTTGCGGAAGATAGGCCGCTTCAGGTCGAGGTCACGCACGATGGCCGCGGGACGAAGGTCGAACACATCACGCACGCCCTGCACGATCACGTCGGGATCAACGGTCTCGGTGCCGAAGGTCTCGACGAGGATGCTGACCGGCTGGGCCATGCCGATCGCATACGCGACCTGCACTTCGCAACGGCTTGCCGCCCCGGAGGCGACGACATGCTTGGCCACCCAGCGGGCTGCATACGCGGCCGAGCGGTCGACCTTGCTGGGATCCTTGCCGCTGAAGGCACCGCCACCGTGGCGACCCATGCCGCCGTAGGTGTCGACGATGATCTTGCGCCCGGTGAGGCCGGTGTCGCCGTGCGGCCCGCCGACGACGAACTTGCCGGTCGGGTTGATGTACACGTTGTAGCCGTCGTCGGCGAACTCGGCCGGCACCATCGGGGTGATGACCTGCTCGATGAGGTCCGGGCGGATCACGCTGTCGCGATCGATGCCGTCGGCGTGCTGGGTGCTGATGAGCACGTGGCTCAGCTTCACGGGGCGACCATCGACGTACTCGAAGGTGATCTGGGTCTTACCGTCGGGGCGCAGGTACGGAACGGCGCCGGCCTTGCGTACCTCAGACAGGCGCTCGGCCATCCGGTGCGCCAACCAGATCGGCAGCGGCATCAGATCGGGGGTTTCGTCGCAGGCGTAGCCGAACATCATCCCCTGGTCGCCGGCACCCTGGCTGTTGATCAGGTCTTCGCCGGCCTTGCCGCCACGGAACTCCTCGCTCTTGTCGACGCCCTGGGCGATGTCGGCGCTTTGTTCGTCGATGCTGACGATCACCCCGCAGGTGTTGCCGTCAAATCCGTAGGCCGCGTTGTCGTAACCGATCGAGTTGATGACCTCGCGGGCCAGCTTCGGGATGTCGACGTAGGCGTTGGTGGTGATCTCGCCGGCAACCACGCACAGCCCGGTCGTGAGGAGCGTTTCGCAGGCGACACGGCCGTTCGGATCCTCGGCGAGGATCGCGTCGAGCACGGCATCGCTCACCTGGTCGGCCATCTTGTCGGGATGACCCTCGGTAACGCTTTCGGAGGTGAACGTGAACGGTCTCACAGTCGTGAGGCTCCTCTATCTTGTTGTTTGTGTAGGTGCCGGCGCGTTGCGGCGAAGCCTGCACACGCTATCGAGAACGGCGCGCGCGATGTGGCGTTTGTCGCTGAGCTCGATGGTGATCGATTCGCCATCGGCGTGCAACAAGGTGACGGCGTTGGTGTCGTGTTGGAAACCGACCCCTGGGGCGCTGACGTCGTTGGCGACGATGAGATCGAGCCGCTTGGCGCACAGCTTGGCCCGAGCATTGGCGAGCAGGTCGGCGGTCTCGGCGGCGAAGCCGACGAGCACCTGGCCGGACGGTTTCGCGGCCCCGAGTGCAGCGAGGATGTCGGGCGTCGGTTCGAGCACGAGCTGGGGCACGCCATCGTGTTTCTTGATCTTGCCCGCAGCAGCCGCAACTGGGCGGAAATCGGCAACGGCTGCGGCCATGATCACCACGTCGGCGTCGGGCGCAAGGGCGTTCATCGCGGCCTGCATCTCGTCTGCGGTCTCGACCCGACGCACCACTGCGCCAGCCGGAACCGGCAACTCGACGGTGGACACCACCGTGACGAATGCACCCCGCGCCACCGCTTCGGCGGCGATTGCGTAGCCCTGCTTGCCGCTGCTGCGATTGGCGATGACCCGTACCGCATCGATCGGTTCGCGGGTGCCACCCGCGCTGACGACGACCCTCAGCCCGACCATGTCGCGGGGTCCGAGCACCTGTTCCACCATCGCCACGATCCGCTCCGGCGATGCCAGCCGACCGCTACCGACATCGCCACCCGCCAAGCGCCCGGAGTCGGGGTCGACCACATGCACCCCGCGATCGCGCAATGTGGCCAGGTTGTGCTGTACCGCCGGGTGCTCCCACATCTCGGTGTGCATCGCCGGACACACGACAACCGGGGCGCGGGTGGCCAGCAACGTGTTCGTCAACAGATCGGTCGACAAACCTGCGGCGTATGCCCCGAGTAGACGGGCCGTGGCAGGAACGACGAGCACGAGGTCGGCGCTTTGGCCGAGGCGGGTGTGAGGGATCGGCGAGGCCTCGTCCCACAGGCTCGTCTGCACCGGCTCGCTACACAACGCGGACAGCGTGGTGCGGCCAAGGAAGCGCTCCGCACCGGCGGTCATCACCGGCACCACGTGAGCGCCGGCATCGATGAGGCGGCGGCACACCTCGACCGCTTTGTACGCAGCAATCCCGCCGGTCACCCCGACGACGATGCGACGACCTTCGAGCATGGATCGGTCTGCCGAAGCGCGGGGATCAGTCGCCGGTGGCAGACGCGCCGGCCGCGTCATCGCTGTCGACGGTGTCGCTGTCGACGACCACTTCGTATTCGACGCGGATGATCTTGTCGGCGGCGATCTCTTCGAAGCCGATGCTGAGCGGCTTGCGGGCAATCGAGCTGACCTGTGGCGGCACCATGTGCCCAAGGCCGTCGCCGAGTTGGCTGAAGTACGAGTTGATCTGGCGGGCCCGACGGGCCGCGAGCGTGACCAGGCTGAACTTCGAATCGACCCGGTCGAGGAGCTCCTCGATCGGTGGGTTCATCATGGTGTCGTGCGTGCGTTGCATGCTCGTAGTCCTCCTGAACTGGGGCGCTGCATCCTATCGGCGGATGCAGCGGATGCGGTGCGGTCGCGACATGGCGATGCCACGACTCCGAGCGTCAGAGATCGGTCCGGCGGTACTTGTCGATGATCGACAGCAACTCGGTGACCGTTCGCTCCAACTCGTCGTTGACGACGACGTGATCCGCGAGGGCACGCCCAATCGGCTCTTCCTCTTCGGCCTTGCGGACCCGTTGATCGACCTTGTCCTCGGCGTCACCGCGGCCGCGCAAGCGCCGAGCCTGTTCGTCGCGCGACGGCGGGAGCACGAAGATGAGCACGGCCTCGGGGTGCACGGCCTTCACCTGGCGGGCACCGTCCACTTCGATCTCCAACACGGTGATCTGACCTGGCCGCAGATCAGGTGACGGCGTGCCGTAATAGTTGCCGAGAAACTCGGTCCACTCCAGAAAGCCGCCGTCGCCGATGCGCTGCTCGAATGCATCGCGGTTGGTGAACACGTACGCGTCGGCGGCCTCGCCTGGCCGTTGCCCACGGGTCGTCCACGACCGGCTCAGCCACAGCGCGGGATCGCGGCGGACAAGGTCGGCGACGATCGTGCCCTTGCCCACGCCGCCAGGACCGGACACGACAAAGATTAACGGTGGTGCAGCGTTCGCGGCGCTGTGATCGAGGTTCCGATGATCGGGATTCAGATGGTCACTTACCCAGTTGCTCGAGAAGGGAAGCCTTCTGCTGGGGTCCGAGCCCTTGCACGCGTCGGTTGTCGGCGATACCGATGTCATCCATGATCTTGCGGGCCTTGACCGTGCCCACGCCGGGAAGCGATTCGAGCATGGACACGACCTTGAGCTTGCCAACGGTGG
>JANNHO010000080.1:0-8085 GCA_031404435.1 Acidimicrobiaceae bacterium
GACTCGCTATTCAATCAACCTCTTTTCGGCGCCGTGGTGCTGAGCTTCCCTTCTCGCTCAACTCACCAAACCTCCGGTTGATGGGGCCCCTCCGGATTCGACGACGGCACCGCACCAGGAATCAACACAACCCCCGCCGCACCACCCAACGGAGCCGGAATCCGAGACACATCCACAAACGGCGAACCAGCCACCGCCCCAACCGGACCCGCAACCGGAACCACCGCAGCCGCAGCCGGCGCCGGCGTGCCTTGCCCGGCACCACCTTGCGTGCCTGGGTTTGGCACCGAGCAAGCGGTTGCAACCAGCACCACAAAACTGAATACACCGACAAGACGTCGAGCGATCATGGAATCTCCTCCAACAGTCGAACTTCTGCATGAGTATCGACCAACTAGTGTTCGAGCTTGACCCATCCGCGCTTGTCACACTAGCAACATGTCAGTTTCGTGACAACTCCGTCGCTGTCAGAAATATCACCTACCGCGCGGCCGAGGTGTCTCGATCGGCCGCAGAAGTACCGGCTGACCTGCGAGTTCGAGTCGCTGGTGGCTGGTTGGTGTCATCGAGGAACTGGTCGTTAAGTGGACGCTGACGCCGCCGATGTGTCGGATGGCTTTCGACTGGTAACACCGCAGCCCCACCAGTCGCAAGCTGACGTCCGACGACATCGAGGGTGGCCGATGACTGGCGGCGGAGGGGAACGCTGACGACCACCACGTCCACCATCGAGGCCAGCTGCATCGTTGAGGCCGAATCGAGCAGCGGACCGCCATCGAACACGACCACGTGGGCGAAACCCACCGCTTTGTCGATGATGTCGGGCACGTTCTGGCGGCGCAGCACGGTTGCATCGGACTTGGCGCCGACTCCGACCACGCTGAGGCCCGGCACGCCGCTTTGACTGAACGGGTCGAGCCCCGCTCCCGGCTTGGTACTGGTGGCGAGCCTGCCCGTGGTCAGCGCAAGGAGCCCGGCCAGACCTGGGCTACCACTGGCGAACAGGTGGGTGAGTTCGGGATCACGGGCGTCCCCGTCGATCAGCAACGTCTGTGACCCCATCGCTGCGTACCGATTGGCCATCGCCATCGCCAGCGTGGTCGATCCAGCGGATCGCTCGGTGCCGACGACCACCACCGTGAGCGGTTCCCCGGCTTTGGCGTTCGCTTCGGCGCGCACGCACAACGCGTCGATCGACGGCACGAGGTTGGCCGGAAGTGCCTCCAGAGCGGCACGCCGATCACGGCCAAACGAGCGTTCGCGTGGGATTTCGGCGACGAAGGCGTGCCGCAGGAGCTGCTCGGCATGCGGGCGGCTCAGAACCCGCGGCGAGATGCGGGCCAGCAACAGCGCCAGCACCACACCGAGGCCGAGACCGGCGACCCCGCCGGCAACCACGAGGTAGCCGTCCGAACGGGGCAGCGGCTCGGTCGGCAACGTGCCGCGCTGGATGACCTGGCTGGTGACGAGCAGTTGCGCATTGAGCTCGTAGCGGGTGCGCGTGGTCAAGGTCTGATCGAACTCGGCCAACAGGATCTCTCGCTGCGAAGCCAGGTTGGGGGCCACCTGGGCGAGGTCAGGGATCGGGGGGAAGGTCTGCCCTTCCGGAAGCGGGTCCCCCGACGGCAAGAAGTTGACCATCACCTGCTGGATGAGGGTGTCGATGTCTTCGATGTCCGACTTGATCTGGGCCAGCTCGCCATCGATGCGTTCCAGGTCGGGTTGTTGGGTGCCGTCGACCTGCGAACGAAGAATGGTGAAATACACGTCGATGTAGGCATCGGCGATGGTCTTGGAGAGCGATGCGTCGGGAGACGTGACGGCGATCTCGACGATTTCGGTGCGCGGCACCTGCGTGATCACCGTGGAACGAAGGATTGCGTCGGTATCGAGCGCGGCGCCCACGCGGGCTGCAACCCGCTCGGCGGTGCCCTCGGCTTGAAGCACGCTCAGCTGGCCGATTACGAAGCGGTCGGGGTCGCCACTGAAGCTGACCCGAAGCTCGGATTCGCTCGGCGGCGAAACCAGCAGCACCGCTGTGGATTCGTATTCTTCGACGTTGTCCTCGAGTAGCAGCGAAGGGATCACCAACCCGATCAAGGCCCCGATTAGCGGCAACCAGAAGTATCTGCGCAGCGCATTGATGATGAACGACAGTTCCATCAGGCCCTCCCTGGGTCGGCGCTGAGTCTAAGCCGGGCCACCGGAAACCAAGCGGCACGCCAGCATGGCCAGGGGCGGCGACGACGACCGGGTGGGCGTGTGATAGCACTTCGCCCATGGTCCGGCCGAGGGTGATCGCTGCAGCGCTCGGCCTCGGTCTGCTTGCTGCCGCTGGTGTTGTGGTATTGACGACGGGCTCCGACAACGACCCCCCACGCGAACCGGGACGAGGCACCGCCGCCAACGAGACCACTGCCGCACCAGGGCAACCACCCGCACCGACGAGTGGCGACGGGCCAGGTGAAGCCGCGACCGGTGTCGACGACCTGTCATTGACATTCGGAGTAGACGGGCCGGTTCAGCGCGATGTCGATGTTCCTGTCGCGGTGACAGCCGAGCGTGACGTGACCGAGATGCAGTTCTCCACCGACCCGACCTTCGCCGGCGCGACCTGGCAGCCGTTCACCCCCGACACCACCGTTCGTCTCGACGACGACGGCTACCAGTTGGTGTATGTGCGGGTTCGCCCCGACGCCGACTCGGCCCCGATTGGACCCGCCGTGGCCGGAATCGAGGTTGACGACACCTGGGAGGCTGCGACCGCATCGGCATCGGGCGGTAGCCACCGGCCGAGCTGGGCACGGCTGGTGGCCCCCGACGTGGTGCAGGTACGAGTCGAAACCGGCCGCATCCGTTGGAATGGCAACGCCCCCTTCGACTCCTTCATCGGGTCGCATCTCGACACCGAGGGCCTCGACTCACCGGAGTCGTTCGAGGTAACCGGTACGACCGTGACCGGCGTGTCGCGGATCAGCCGACCGCTCGGCGCCGGCGATCTCGACGGTGGATACGCGGCGCCGCTGATCCACGATCTCTATCTCACGCTCGCCGCGCCGCTCACATTGGGCACCGAGCACACCGTGAGCTTCGCAGCCGACATCGAGCCGCTCACGTTCAGCATCGACGACGCCAGCACCGTCAGTTCGTCGATCCACGTGAACCAGATCGGTTTCGCACCGAACGACGAGGGCAAGATCGCACTGATCTCTGCGGTCACCGGCGACGCGGACCCGATCTCGCTCGCAACCGCGCAGCCGTTCCAGGTCCGGCGAACTGCCGACGATTCCGTGGTGTTCGACGGGACCACCGAACGTACGTCAACGTCGGGCCCGGCAACGGCAAACGAGTGGGGCAAGGGCGATCTCACCGGCACAGTGGTCGACGAGGCCGACTTCTCGGCGGTCACCGAACCCGGCCGCTACCGGGTGTGTATCACCGGTCTCGGCTGCTCGGAGGACTTCTCCATCGGTGCCGAGTCCACGTGGCGGCGGGTGATGGTGGCCGTCGCCAAATCGGCCTACCACCAACGCAGCGGGACTGCACTCGGGTTTCCGTACACCGCCGTCACCCGCCCCCGCTCGTTTCACCCTGATGACGGCTGGACCTTTGAGCGTGTCGAATCGACGATGATCGACGAGGGGTATTCGATTGGCCAGGACGACCGCTTCGACGACTACGAGGCGGGCGCCACCGGCGAGTCGGTACCGAACGCGTGGGGCGGGCATTACGACGCGGGGGATTGGAACTCGCGGATCCAACACCTCGAGTACCTGAGGATGGGCCTTGACCTCGTCTCGCTGTTCCCGGCGTCGATGGATGATGTCGAACTGGCGATCCCTGAGTCGGGTGATGCCATACCCGATCTCATCGACGAGGGCCTGTGGGATCTCGATCTGTACATGCGCTTGCAGCGCAACGACGGTGCCGTGCCGGGGATGGTCGACCAGCGCGCCGACGAGGGCGATACCTCGTGGGACAACCAGTCGCGGGTGTTTGTGTACTCTCCCGACGTCTGGTCGAGCTACGTGTACGCGGGGGTCGCGGCGCAGGCCGCAACGGTGTTGAGTGCCTACGACTCCGATCGCTCGGCCGGCTACCGCGATTCCGCACTTGCCGCAATGACATGGGCCGAGGACAACCGGGCCGACCTCGCCAACACCGATGAAGGCGTCGTCGACGCCGTCGAAGCCGAACGTGCCGTGGCCGCCGCGGCGATGTTGCAGATGACCGGCGACACCAGTTGGCACGACGTGTTCATCGATGCATCGTCGCTCGACGACGGCCCGCATGACCTCCTCGACTGCATCGGGCCATGGTGCAACGCGGCGTGGCTGTACACCCAGCTCGACGCCGATCTGCGCGAGCCCGTTGTATACGACAACGCGGTGGCCAGCTTCGCCAGCGCTGCCAACGCGTTGCTCGATGCACAGGCGACGTCACCGTTCGCGTTCTTGATGGAACGGCCGGACTATCCAATCGTGTGGGGGCTCGGACCGTCCACCCCGCACGGCGTGACACTGCTGCGAGCATTCGTCATCACCGGCGACGACCGCTACCGCACCGCAGTGGTGCGCGGGGCATCGTTCTCGCTCGGAGGCAACCCGCTCAACACCGTGTTCGCCACCGGCCTCGGAGCCACGTCGGTACGCGCCCCGTTGATCCTCGATGTCAAGGTCGGCGGGCTGCCGGTGTGGCCGGGCACGTTCGTGTACGGGATTCATGATCTCGGATTTGACGGCAGCGACGACTGGGTGGAAAACGATGTCCTCATCCCCGACGGAGTCGAGCCGCACCCGCTCGAAGTACCGCTGCTGCAATCGTGGTACGACCATTCGTCGCTGCCGATGATGAACGAGTTCACGTTCTACCAATCACACGCGCCGACGCTGTGGACGATGGGCGTACTCGCCGCCACGTGACCCGGCCGCCCAAGTGAACGTCAGCGCGTGAACGGCTACGGGAACCGGGCGCGAAGCCAGTCGGTGACCACGTCGAGGGCCTGTCGACGGTGGCCTTCCAGGTAGTGAGGGGCACCGTGCAGTTCGACATAGGTGGTGTCGGCCGCGCCGGCGTTGTCGACGATCTCCTTGGCTTGGCGAACACGGATCTCGGTGTCGCCCGTCGGGTGCAACAGAATCGTCGGCACCGTCACCCGCGGCATCGTGTCGGCCAGCTTGGCGTGGCTGGACAAACCCGACCACGTGCTCAGCCACCCGCGGGCAGTCATCGTGCGGGCCAGGCCGCCGCGGCCGTAGTTGGCATCAAACGGATCGGGGAAGGCGAACAGCGAACCCATCGGTCGTTCGTCGGGGTCGATGTCGAGATCGAGGTACGCCGGATCGGCCAGGGTGCGGTAAATGGTCAGATACTTCGTGAACACGGCCCGACGACGGCGCTCGCGGTAGCTCAGCGGGTCGGTGGCCTTGTCGATCGTGCGGAGCTGACGCGCCGCGCCGGCGGCGTCGTCGATCGAAGCCTTGGCAACGGCGTCGATGCGCGCGACGCGAGCCACCTGGGCGGCGCGGTAGCCCGCCAGCCAGCCCGGGTCGTAACTGCACGGCTCGGGCCAGGGTCGCCAGCCATTGTCGGGGTGGTACATGTCGAGCTCGGCGATTGTGGCAAACGGGTCGGCCTCGTCGGCCACGGATGGGTCGATCACCTGCAGCATGAACACGCCCTCGCCGGGGTGCGCGGCTATTCCGATCCATCCGTCACCGATGCCGAGATCGGCTTGCGCCAGCGCCATCAAACTTCCGCCGCCGGAATTGCCGAGCAGTACCACCGCCTGAGCGCCGCGTCGACGCATCTCGTCGTGCACGGTCTGGACATCGACGATGCACGACTCGTGCAAGCAGTCCGTGTCGTTGTTCATGTAGCGGGTGCCGAACCCGAGCACCCCGTAGCCGGCGGTAGCCAACAACGGACACGCGTAGTGCACGCTGAAGTCTCCCCGCGGGTGGCTGAGGATCACCGCTGTTTTCCACGGTGTACCAGCCGGCGGCGTCCACAACACACCGCGTACCAACGCCCCGTCGGGCGACACGAGCCGGATCGATTCGCGGCGCACCTCGACCGTCGGGGCGTCCTCGGCGAGCGGCCAGTAGTTCAGCCCGAACGGCCGTTTCCCACCGAGGTGCGCATCGAGTTCCCGCATCGTCCGAACCCTACGCGCGTCCCCACGTCCACGGCGGCCCGAGCAGTCGTGATCCCCGGCTGTCGTGGTCCCGGCGAAGTGTCAGTCGACCCGGCGCACGAGGGTGACCGAAACCTCCAGCGGCTTTCCGTCGCGCAGCAATTCGACGGTCACCGTGACACCGGGACGAAGGTCGCGAATCGTTCCGATCAGATCGGCGTCACCCACCATCGATCTACCGTCGACCGCGATGATGACGTCGTTGGTCCGGATGTCGGCGAGGTCGGCCGGCGAGCCAGCCTCGACTTCGGTGATCACCGCGCCGCGACCACCGTCGAGGCGGCCAACGAGCGCAACACCGAGATAACCCTGCTCGAGCGATTCACCGTCGGCACGGAGCCGAAGATCGGCGATCTCGGGCAGCAGTTCGCCTACTCCAATCGCGAAACCGACGCTGTTGGCCGCGGTGGTGACGTCGCTGTAGGCAACCGCTGTATTGATCCCGATCACCTGGCCAGCGGCGTTGAGCAACGGTCCGCCGGAGTTGCCGGATGAGATTGCCGCGTCGGTTTGGATCAAACCGTTGAGTGCGCCGTCGCGAGTGTTCAAGGTTCGGCCGAGCGCCGAGACGACGCCGCGGGTGACGCTCGGGTCACCATCGAGGTCGAGCGCGTAGCCGACGGCGACCACCTCGTCGCCGACACGGATGTCGTCGGGGTCGGCGAATACCGCGACATCGAGGTCGTCCGCGTCGATGCGTACCAACGCGAGATCGTTCGGCGCATCGACAGCAATCACCGCCCCGGTGCGCGGCTCGCTTTCGCCGGGCAGACGAACGTTCACCTGTGTCGCACCGGCAACGACGTGCGCGTTCGTCAGGATCTCGCCGTCGGCGGTGAGGATCAAGCCGGTGCCAGCGGACTCTCCGATCTGCTCACCGTTGCTGACGACGCGCTGGATGGCGACCACGCTCGTGCCGATCTCGGCAGCGACGGCGGCGACATCGATCGGCCCGAACGGTGCGGAGCGCTCGGGGGCAACCGCGAGGCCGAGCGTGGACGGTTGGCGCGGCGGGGCCGAGCGGCGCTCGGCGAGGTTCCAACCAACGAGGGCACCGGCGAACGCAGCGACCCACGCCACGACCAGCAAGCCGAGCACCGCCAAAAACCACCGGCTCGCCTGGGTTCCTCGCCTGCGCGATGTGCGCGTGGGCGAAGTCGTGGGTGACGGGACCCCGTCGGTGACCGAAGCGGGTAGCAGATGCTCGGCTGCGGTGGGTCCCGGCGCGGCCACATGGTGCTCGTCGTGTACCGGATCAGTCTCGATCATCAGGTGTCTATCGGCTCGACCGGCCTGTCACACGAGCCCAGGCCACCAGTGTTGTCGCCGCAGAAGCGACAAAGGGACGACCGCAGTGGCCGCCCCTTCGTCTGGTGAGTTCTTGTCGTGCGTCTCGCTACCAATCGGCGGCGAGATTTTAGATCAGCTCGACTGGATCTTGATCTCGATGTCGACGCCGGCGGGCAGTTCGATGCGCTGCAGGCTGTCGATGGTCTTCGCGTTCGGATCGACGATGTCAATCAGGCGCTTGTGGATGCGCATCTCGAAGTGCTCTCGCGAGTCTTTGTCGATGTGTGGTCCGCGGATGACCGTGTAGCGGTGCTTGTCGGTCGGCAGCGGGATCGGGCCACGAACGGTGGCATTGGTACGGGTGACTGTCTCGACGATCTTGCGCGTCGACTGGTCGATGATCTCGTGGTCGAATGCCTTGAGACGGATGCGGATGCTTGATTGGGCCATGGTGTGTGTCAGCTCACTTCAAGATCTTGGTGACACGGCCAGCACCAACAGTACGGCCACCCTCGCGGATCGCGAACCGCAAACCCTCATCCATCGCGATCGGCTTCCCCAACTCCACCGTGATCGCCACGTTGTCACCAGGCATCACC
>JANNHO010000081.1:0-4493 GCA_031404435.1 Acidimicrobiaceae bacterium
TGATCGGAGGCGGTGATGCCTGCGCGAGTCATCCAGTCCACCAGTCAGCCTGGTGCGCCCGCTCGCCGGCCGCAACATCGTCGACGACAGAAGCGGCGACATTGTGGCCGAGCCCTGACGATCGAGCGGCGCCCAGTCAACCGCATGGCGGGTCAACGTTTCTTCCGAACCCACCCGATATCGGCACGCACAATCCCGGCGATTCGGCACCTCGGCCCACCCGAGTGCGGTCCCACTGCGGCGCCACGGAATCACGTCACCGACTCCGAGATAAGGCGGCCAAAAAAGATGCGCCCGTGGGCGATCGACAGCGAGGCCCCGAAACCGGTGGCCGGCAGCGATGTCGAGGTCCGCGACCTGTCCGTCTACGACCGGGCCACCGGTGCGCCATGAGCGGCACCCGTGAGCTCACCTACCTGTGCCGCGAGTTGAAGGCCCCATCGCTGCTGGCCGGGATCGAACGCCTCGGTGAACGGGCCCGGACCGAAGCCTGGTCATGAGGAGTTCCATGCTGCCTGCTTGGACGGGAGGTGTCCGCCCGCCAATCCCACGGCGGCGAGGCGCGCATCCGGGCCGCCCGGTTCCCGGCCCGCAAAACGTTGGAAGACTTCTATTTCGACCACCAGCGCAGCGTCCGCGCCGACGTTTGTCGCCCACCTCGGCGTACTCGACTTCATCGAAGCCAAATCGAATGCGGTGTTCGCCGGTCCACCAGGGACCGGCAAATCGCACCTATCGATAGCCCTCGGGATACGCGCCTGTGTGGCCGGGCACCGCGTCGGCGCCTGCCCGCACTGCGATGAGCCCATCGCGATCAGCGACCTGCTCGGCGAGGAAACCACCCACTGACGACCATGATGACTCACAGTGACGGTGAACCCAGAGAGCGGGGGCCAATTTTCAGCCGTTGGAAAGAGGTCAATTTTCCGTCGTTGTTGACACCTGAGCCTCTCCGCCCGGAGAGGCTCAGGTAGTACCCCGACCATGCTGCGGTTCGCGGTCGGACACACAGGCCGATTGAAGGGGTGTGCGCCGCTGGACACACACGCGACGACGAAGTTGTCCATTTACGGTCGGACGAGAGTCACCACGGCCTCGCAGTACGGGCCGGTGCCCCACAAGGTGGAGGGGCTCACTCGCTGTCGAGGAACTTCGAGATCATCGGAACAACCGTCTCGGCGCTGTCGAACAAGAACAAGTGGCCGCCACCCTGCACGAGATGAAGGATCGCATTCGGGATGACCCGCTGCAGGATCCGGCTGTTCACGCTCGGCACCATGGGATCGTCGGTTCCGGTCATGATCAGCGTTGGGCTCTTGATGCAACGCGCCAATGGGAGCGTCGATGTGGTTGCGATCGCGTAGACCTGCGAGAAGTACCCGAGTAGTGACGGGGGCCGACTCAGCCGAGCCCCCGCTTGCTGTCGGAAGATCTCGGGATGTCGACGAATCTGTCCCCCGTACAACGTCGGGGCGACCTTGTCGAGATAGGACCGAGAGTAGTAACGCCTGGGTGTCGCCAGAATCCAGAGCGCTGAAGGCCTGCCAGGAACCGAGCCGAGGCCACATGACGTCGATGCCAAGACGAGCCGTCGAACGACGGTCGGGTGGTGGATCGCCAGGACCTGGGCAAGCACGCCGCCCCACGAGATCCCTAGGACGTCGGCTCGTTCGATCTGCAAATGGCGCAGCACCGCGACTGCGATCTTGGCCGTCGCCCGCATCGACAACGGCGTTAGCGATGTCTTGGATCCGCCCGTACCCGGCACGTCAAAGGCAATCAACTGTCGATCGGGCATCAGCCGGCGAACCGGTTCCCACATCTCCATGTTCCCCCCGATGCCCATCACGAGCAGCAGCGGCGGCCCGACTCCGTACGTCTGGATTCGGATGCGATGACATCCGACCTGGATCTGCTCGGCCTTCAGAACCGGGCTCTCATCGCTGATGGACATAGGTCCCCGGTGCTGGATCCAGGGGGGCATGACCCTTGTTGCCGAGGACGCGAGGTGATCGTTTCAGGGGCCCCGACCGATCCTTGCTCCACGACGCCCAGTCGGTCCACCAACTCCCGGCGTGTGACGTGGCTCCGGCGAGCCACGCCTGCGGGTCGGGCGGATACTCGTCATTGACGTAGTAACTGGCCTTCGGGTTGTCCGGCGGATTGATCAGGGCCTGGATGTGGCCGCTGTTGGACAACACGAATCTCGTCTCGCCACCAAAGCTCCGTTTGGCGCCATAGGCCGCCTGCCATGGAACAAGATGATCCGTGGCAGCGGCCACCACGTACAGGTCCGCCGTTACCTTCCGCAGGTCAACGGGCGTACCGAGCACCTCGAGCATGCCGGGATGCATCAGCGAGTTGTCGACAAAGATTTGGATCAGATCGGCGTGCAACGCGGCTGGAAGATTCGTCGAGTCGGAGTTCCATGCGAGCACGTCGAAGGCGGGCGGCGACTTGCCGAGCAGATAGTTCGACACCCAGTAGTTCCAGATCAGATCGTTCGGTCGCACCCAGGCGAAAACCCGGGCGAGACTACGGCCCTCCAGGATTCCGGCGCGTTGTGACTTGTCGATCGCGTTCGTTGCGGTGCGTTCACTGACGAACATGTTCATCACGCTCTTGGCATGTGTGTCGATCGTCGTGACTGCCAGACCGCACGCATTCACCTGGGTTTGGGCAGTCGCCGCCAGGTGAGCGAGCATCACGGATTGCGTGATCCCCCCTGCACAGAACCCGATCACGTTGACGTCCGGGCTGCGGGTGATCGCCGTGACCACCTCGACGGCTTCCAGGCACGCCTCGACGTAGCTTTCGAGTGACCAGTCGCGCTGATCAGGGCCAGGGTTGCGCCACGAGATCATGAACATCTGCAGTCCCTCGGCGACGGCGTGCTCGACGAAGCTGCGACCTGGCGCAAGGTCGAGGAAGTAGAACTTGTTCACCTGAGGAGGGATCACCACCGTTGGGCGGGCATGCACCTGCGGAGTGGTGGGCGCATAGTGCAACAGCTCGAACATCTCGGTTCGATGGACAACCGAACCCGGCGTCAACGCCAGGGTGCGGCCAACCTCGAACGGTCGAGTATCGACCTGGCTCGGCATCGCTCCGTTGTGGCGCACATCCCAGGCGAAGTGCCGGGCACCCTTGACGAGCGAATCACCACGCGTGTCGATTGCGCGCCGGAGCGCAACCGGGTTGGTCAACAGGTTGTTCGACGGTGCCGCAGCCTCTGCGATTTGCATGAGCGCGAACCTGGCCCGGTCGGCACTTTTCTCGTCGAGATCCAACTCGTCGACGGTGCTGAGCAAGGTCTTGCGAGTCGCCAGGTACGAGCGAGTAACACGACCCCACACGGCGCCGTCCCAAAGCGGATCAGCGAATCGCTTGTCCTTCGCGTCGGGTTCGATCCCCGATGATCCCGCGAGGATTCGTCGTTGTGTGGTCGCCAGATCGACCACCGTCGACGCGATCACCTTAGGTCGCTGCGCCATGTGGCCGGCCCAGCGCCCGAACGCGGACGCGACCTGGCGCGTTGTGAGTCCGACGAATGGGTTGGCGCCCTTGATCGAATCGGTCGCCGAGTGTTCGTTGTCCTTCTCGCTCACTTCAGTGGCGTTCATGGTGCTCCTCTGATCTGCTCGCGCAGTTCGCGCTTGAGTATCTTTCCACTCGCGTTCTTGGTTAACCCATCCACGACCACCATCGACTTCGGTACCTTGAAACCGGCCAGCCGGGTTCGCGCAAAAGCGACGAGATCTGTCACCTCGACGATCTGATCCGGCCGAAGCACCACGGCGGCCGTGACGGCCTCGATCCAGTGTGGGTGCGGCACGCCGAAGACGGCGACCTCCAACACGGCGGGGTGTGCGTACAGGGCTTCCCCGACTTCACGGCTGGCGACGTTCTCGCCACCCGTCTTGATCATGTCCTTTTTGCGATCGACCACCGACAAGTAACCCTCGTCATCGATGACACCCAGATCTCCGCTGTGGAACCAGCCATTGCGGAACGCTTCCGTCGTCTTGACCGGGTCGTTCCAACGATGTCCTGCAGGCCGCTGCCGATCGATTTGAACATCATGTTGCGGGCGCTCGCCAGCCGGTCGGCGCAGGTACCGGACAGCAGGTCGGTGAGGCTGGCGGACTTGTCGTGGAACTCGATACCGGCCGCGCTGGCGGCAATCATGTCGCCGGTCGATTCAAGCACCTCGTCGAGCACGTCGCAGACGATCAGGTCGGCCCACTCAACGACGGAAACGGCGATCTCACGTTGTTGGGGGATGGTCGAGCCGATTGACACGACGGTGGCGCCGGGGGCGAGCCAGTCGGCGTGGAGAATCGGCTCCTCCCCGCGGGAGCGGGCGGCGGCAACGACGACGCCGGCTCCACGAACCGCCTCTTCGGGGAGTCGGCAGCGTGGACCGGTGCTGACACGCAGGTGATGCGCCGCTGTAACAGCGACTGATCATGCTGTTCTGGACGCGCACGGTG
>JANNHO010000082.1:0-2564 GCA_031404435.1 Acidimicrobiaceae bacterium
CGTCGACAAGCCGGTTCACCTCGGCCGAGTGGGGACCTGCGGCGTTGACCACGACCTGGGTGTTCACGGCGCTGCCATCATCGAGATGGACACGGCGGATGTCCGGCCTGAACGGGTGGCCGTCGAGTTCGACGCTCACCAATCGCCGACGGAACACGAACTCCGCCCCGAAATGGCGCGCCGCATGGGCGATGTTACGGGTTGCCAGCTGCGGGTCGTCGATGTAGCCGGCGTTGGGGTCGAAGACCGCTGACAGACGACCATTGGCGGGGTTGCCGAACGCCGGATCCGACGCAACGGTTGGCGGGAAGTACGAACCGACGTCGAGTGCCGGGAACCGTCTGGCGACGTGATCCGCATCGAGTCGTTCGTAGGGAATGCCGACCTCGTCCCACAGCTCGGTCACGCGTGGCATCACCCCGGTCGGCTCGTCGAAGATGAGCATCCCGGTGCGGATGAACGAGGCCATCCCGTCGGCGTCGTCCACCCCGAGGTACTCGCCCCATGACTCCCAGTGAGCCGCCGATTCCCACGCGGTGAGCACCGAATCCATGGTGGAGTAGCTGAACCGGATGAGCGCCGACGACGCACTCGTCGAGCCGGCGCCCGGCCCGGGCCCCTTGTCGACGCACACGACCGAACGCCCGCTGCGAGCCAACTCGAGCGCAATCGCGCAACCGATCACCCCGGCTCCGATCACCACCACGTCGGCGTCCCGGTCCATCATGCAAACGTATCCAACCCCGTCCGGAGAGCCGGGTCAGGGGTGCAGGTTGCGAGCGAACAGCGCGTGCAGGCGCGACCAGTGGCGTTCGGCAGCGGCTTTGTCGTAGACAGCCCGCTGCGGGAAGGCGAATCCGTGATGCGCACCCGGATACCGCTCGACGCGCGCGTTTGCCCCGACGGCAACCAGGTGTGCTTCGAGGCCGTCGATCATCGCCGCTGGCGCGTAGTCGTCGAACTCGGCGCAGGCGAAGTACAGCTCACCGCGCACCTGACTGGCGAGCGCCGCGGGCGAGCCCTCGCCGAACAGGCGCACGCCGTACACCGACGCCGCCGCCTTGATCCGGTCGGGGAGGCTGGCTGCGACAGCGAACGCGAACGGTCCGCTCATGCAGTAGCCGACGCACCCGGCACGCTCGCCATCGGCCGCGGGATCAGCGTCGGCGTGAGCCAGCAAGACCCCGGCGTCGGCAACCGCCATTGCATCGGTGACCCCACGCATCAGCTCGAACATCCGTTCCCGAGCACGGTCATCGTCGGAGATGTAGTCGAGCTCTCGGGTGACGCGGTAGTACAGGTTGGGCAGCATCACGTAGTAGCCGGTGGTGGCGATGCGACGGGCCATGTCGTGCAGTTCCTCGCGCTTGCCCGGTGCGTCCATGAGGAACAGCACCACCGGGAACGGCCCACCCTCGTCGGGATGGGTGATGAAGGTGTTCATCGCTCCGTCGGCGGTGGCGATATCCACGTGGTGTTCGATCATCGCAGCAACCTACAGCTCCGCGTGGGACGGGCGGATGAGAAACTTCTCGCCCGTGGCTTGCCGCGAGTAGGCGGCAATTGCATCAAGACCGAGCGCTCCGGCGAGGGAAACCTGATCGGTGTAGTGACTGGCGAACGTGGTGGTCAGCTCGTCGACCACGCGGGCCCGCAGGCGGTTCATCCCGTCGGCACCGATCTTCTGCAGGAACGGCGTGAGCAGCCATCCCCCGATCCCCCAGGTCATCCCAAAGCTGCGGACGATCTCGGTGGGACTGCGGTCGAGCCCGCCGTAGATGTAGACCTGCTTGTGCACCGTCGAGCCGTAGCGGCTGTAGGTGGCGGCGTTCGCGTTGGCCGCGCTCTCCATGCACCCCAGGATCTGACCGGCTTGGCGCCCCCCGCCGAGCGCGTCGAACGCGAGCGTGGCACCGGTGTCGACCAGCGCCCGGGTGAGGTCGTCGGTGAACGACGGCTCGGACGAGTTACACACATGGGTGGCACCGAGACCACGTAGCAGATCGGCCTGCTCGTCGCGGCGGACGATGTTGACCAACCCCACGCCATCGGCGATGCAAATCCGGTTGAGCATCTGGCCGAGGTTCGATGCAGCGGCTGTATGGACGAGGGCGCTGTGCCCCTCCATCCGCATCGTCTCGACCATACCGAGCGCAGTCAAGGGGTTGACGAAGCACGATGCCCCGTCCGCCGGATCGGTGCCGTCGGGAAGTACGAGACACATCGCCGCCGGGATGGTGCGGTACTCCGTACAATTGGCTGTCCAGGTTCATAACGAACAGCCATTGAGGCCCAGTAACGGATTTCTTTCACCGACAGAGAGTATTTTCCGGCATCAAAACTGGCCCCTATTGCCGCCTTGCCCTCAACCGGAGATTTTTTTGACTTGTTGGTATCATTGCTTGGCAGCGGGTATATCTGAAAAACAGCCTCACCGCTCTTTTCTTTTTTTGCATCCGGTCTATATGACACATTCAGATTAATCAACGGCCGTTCAGGCATCGGAGGCAACATAGTGGTTCCCGGCCCATCCTTTGTGCCGGTTGTATAGAAATAGGATTTAT
>JANNHO010000083.1:0-11217 GCA_031404435.1 Acidimicrobiaceae bacterium
GGGTTCGTGCTGTATCCGGTGATCACCGAGGAGGGGCTGCCGTTCCTGCCGGTGGGTGCAGCAATGCTCGGGCTTGCGCTGTACACGGTGCTGCACCCGCAGATCCGCGGCCAACGCGCTGGGGAGTGAACGCGTCCGGGAGATTTTGCGCACGTTGTGGCCCTTGGTTTGGACCGACCTGTTGGACCGGCTAGATTGTGTTCGCGTTCACAAGCTCTCCACGACGGGGAGCGTTGCGGCCGCTCCACGCTCACCACCGCCGAAGTCTGAGGACCGTTGAAGTTCACACCCGCGAAGCCGATCACGAGTGATCCCACCCTCGGTCGAGGGATGGAGCTTGCGTTGGTGACGTTGGTGTTCCTTGGTCTCGGCTATGGCTTCGATCGCTGGCTCGGCACGCAGCCGGTGTTCATCATTGCTTTCGTGCTGCTGGCCCTCGTCGGTCAGTTCGCCAAGATGTACTACGAGTACGATGCCACCATGCGCATCCACGAACAGCAGCGCAGCGAGGCGGCCAGTTCGTCGAGCCGAGGAACTGGCCGATGAGTGCGGAATCGGTATTCACCAAGCGACTCGAGGGTCCGGCCCCCGAAGTCGAGGTGTCCACCGATCTCGTGCGTCGGGGCCTCTTCGCCGCACCCGTGCTGATCGCCATCTGCGGCGTCATCTGGGGCGCCGATGGCGCGTTCTCCAGTGCGTATGCGGTTGCGATCGTGCTCGTCAACTTCGCCCTCGCCGCAGGCCTCGTCGCAGTCACTGCGCGGATCAGCCTCGCGGTGATGATGGGGGCGATCCTGTTCGGCTACATCGGCAGGCTCGCGTTGATCTTCCTGGCGGTGTTCCTCGTCAAGGATTCCGGCTGGATTTCACTCCCGGCCCTCGGATCTACCATCATCGTCACGCACCTCGGGCTGCTCATCTGGGAGATGAAGTACGTGTCGATGTCACTCACCTACCCGGGACTCAAGCCCGGCCGTCACACCACCATCACGAACTGAAGGCTTCGCACACATGCTCGGTTTGACCTTCCCGCCGATCAACGAACTGATTCGTTGGCGAGACATCTTCCCCTCGTTCAACAAGGTCGGCCTGATCGCCGTCCTTGCTGCGCTGATCGGGATCGGCATCTTCCTCCTGGCCGGCAACAAGGATCCGCTGAAGGCCCCCAAGGGTGTTCGCAACCTCGCCGAGACCGGAGTCGAGTTCATCGAAGATCAGATCGTGATGCAGACCATGGGCAAGGAGGGCCTCGGCTGGACACCGTTTCTGCTGTCGCTGTTCGTGTTCATCTACCTGTGCAACCTGCCCGGCATCATCCCCATCTTCCAGATGCCGGCCACCGCCAGAATGGCCATCCCGCTGTTCCTCGCCCTCACCGTCTGGGTGGTCTACAACGCGGTCGGTCTCAAGCACAACGGCATCAAGTACCTCACCGGAATGGCCTGGCCGCACAGCGTGCCGGTCGGCATGCGCCCGCTGGTGGGTGTGATCGAACTGCTGTCGAACATCGTGTTGCGCCCGTTCTCGCTGGCTGTCCGACTTTTCGCCAACATGCTCGCCGGGCACATGCTGCTGATCACGTTCGCGTTCTTGTCGAACGCGATGTTCACCGCCCACACCAAGCAGTTCTTCTTGCGTCCGATGGGCGTGCTGCCGCTGTTCATGCTGGTGTTCCTCACCGCGTTCGAGGTGCTCGTCGGCTTCCTGCAGGCCTACATCTTCACGATCCTCACGGCCGTGTTCATCAACTCCGCGCAGCACCCCGAGCACTGACCGCTCGTCGGTCTCCCCAATCCACCAACCTCAGCCAAAACATCACGTAGGAGTATCTGACCACCATGGAAGCCCTGTCATCCCTGATTGCGGTAGCACCCGTTGACCCTGCGGACGCGAAGGCCGCAAACGCTGCGATCGGTGCCGGTTTCGCCTACGGCCTCGCCGCCATCGGCCCCGGCATCGGCATCGGTTATGTCGTCGGTAAGGCCATCGAAGCAATGGCCCGCCAGCCCGAGGCTGCCGGCATGGTGCGTACCACCATGTTCCTCGGCATCGCCTTCACCGAAGCACTGGCCCTCATCGGCTTCGTCGTCTTCATCCTCCTCGGTCTCTGAGGGGCACGATGTTCACCGTCACCGTCCATACGACCGGTGCGGGCGAGTTCGTCGTGCGTCTCCCGGTGCCCGCAGTGGAAGCTGAGGCCGGCACCGAAGACAAAGGACCTAGCCCGATCGCACCCGAGGTCAAGGAACTGGCCTGGGGCGCGGGTTCGTTCATCGTGCTGTTCGTGCTCATGCGCGTCGTGTTGTTCCCACGTGTCAAGAAGGGCATGCAGGCCCGGTACGGCAAGATCCGCAACGATCACGAGACGGCCGATTCACTGCGTGCCGATGCCCGCGCCGATGTCGCCGCGTACGAGCAACAGCTCGCCGCGGTGAAGGCAGAGGCGGCGCAACGCATCGATGCCGTGCGACAGACCGTCGAGTCCGAGCGGGTTGCGGCAATCGCTGCCGCCAACGAGCGGATCGCCGCGAAGCGCGCCGAGGCCAACGCCGCAACCGATGCCGCGCGCATCGCCGCCTCGGCACACGTGCGTGCCGCAGTGGTCGACGTCAGCGCTCGTGCTGCCGAGTTGGCCACCGGACGCAAGCCTGTTTCGACGATCGTCGACCAGGTGGTCGGAAACCTGATGGGAGCAGGGTCATGAATCCATTCGTCCTGAGCGCCGGCCGCCTGTTCGCTGTCGAAGAAGGTGTCGAAGAAGGTGGTGAGCTCCACGACATCACCCAGACGCCGTCGGTGTTCTGGCCCGAGCCGTACGAGATCATCTTCGGCGGCTTCGCATCGCTGCTCATCTTTGGCTTGCTGTACAAGTTCGCCGGTCCGCTGGTGAAGAAGGCCATGGCAGCTCGCACCGCACGCATCCAGGCCGAGCTCGATGGTGGCGAAGCTGCCCGCACCGCGGCGCAGGCCGAGGCGACGCAGATCCGCGCCGCGATGGGCGACATCGATTCTGAACGGACCCGCATGCTGGCCCAGGCCGACGAGCAGGCGGAACGGATCCTCGACGAGGGTCGTACCCGCACGCAGGTCGAAGTGGCCGAGCTCCAGGCCCGCGCCGAAGCCGATTTGTCGGCCGCGTCGGGTCGTGTCGGCGACGAGCTCCGCTCCGAAATCGCCCGCCTGTCGAGCGCCGCAGTCGACCAGGTCGTCACCGGCTCACTCGACGATGCCACCCACCAGGAGCTCATCGAGAGCTTCATCACGCGAGTCGGAGCACGGTCATGAACGACAACCGGATCGAGGGCTACGCCCGCGGCTTGTTCGAGATCGCCCGCGCCGAAGGCGTCGTCGACGCCGTCGAAGACGAGCTGTTCCAGTTCGCCCGCAGCTACGAGTCCAATGATGCGCTGCGGAACGCGCTCACCGACGAGCAGATCCCGGCGGCACGCCGCCAGGCCATCGTCGAGGACCTCCTCGGTGCCCAGGCATCGACCACCACCATGCAACTCGTGTCGATGGTCATCGGTGCGGGCCGAGGACGCGACCTGCCGGCCATTGTCGACAACCTCGTCGCCAAGGCGTCGGCAACCAAGCAGCTCGAGGTGGCCGAAGTCCGAACCGCGGTGCCACTCACGACCAACCAGCACGTCCGCATCAAAGCTGCGCTGGTGAACGCCACCGGTAAGCAGCTGAACATGAAAGTCGTTGTCGACCCGTCGATTCTCGGCGGGGTTGTCGCCACCGTGGGCGACACCGTCATCGACGGCAGCGTTCGCACCCGTATCGATCAGTTGAAGTCCCGGCTCTAGGAGACCGCATCACCATGGCAGAGCTCACCCTCACCGCCGGCGACATCGCCGCCGCGCTGAAGAAGAACCTCGACGGGTTCACCCCGTCACTCGAGGCCCGCACCGTCGGGCGCGTCACCGAAGTCGGCGACGGCATCGCCCGCGTCAGCGGTCTGCCCGATTGCGGCGTGAACGAACTGCTCGAGTTCGAAGACGGCACGTTCGGCCTCGCCCTCAACCTTGACGAGAGCTCCATCGGCGCGGTCGTCCTCGGCGAGGGCTTCGAGATCGAAGAGGGCCAGACCGTCAAGGCCACCGGACGCATCCTGTCGGTACCCGTCGGCGACGCGCTGCTTGGCCGCGTGGTCAATGCACTCGGTCAGCCGATCGATGGTAAGGGCGACATCGTCGGCGGCATCCAGCGCCGTGTCGAGATTCAGGCGCCGGGCATCATGGGTCGCAAGCCCGTGCACGAGCCGCTGCAGACCGGCATCAAGTCGATCGATGCGATGACCCCGATCGGGCGCGGTCAGCGCCAGCTGATCATCGGCGACCGCAAGACCGGCAAGACCACCGTCGCCATCGATGCGATCATCAACCAGCGTGGCCTCGGCGTGAAGTGCATTTACGTCGCCATCGGCCAGAAGGGGTCCACCGTCGCCCAGACGGTTGCCACGCTCCAGCAGTACGGCGCGATGGAGTACACCGTCGTGGTCGCCGCCCCTGCGAGCGACCCTGCCCCATTCAAGTACCTGGCCCCCTATGGCGGGTGCGCGATGGGTCAGCACTGGATGGAAAACGGCGAGCACGCACTCATCGTCTATGACGACCTGTCGAAGCAGGCCGAGGCGTATCGCCAGGTGTCGCTGCTGTTGCGCCGCCCGCCGGGCCGCGAGGCCTACCCCGGCGACGTGTTCTACCTCCACAGTCGCCTGCTCGAGCGGGCCGCAAAGCTCAGCGACGAGCGCGGTGCCGGTTCGCTCACCGCGCTGCCGGTGATCGAGACCAAGGCCGGCGACGTGTCGGCGTACATCCCCACCAACGTGATCTCGATCACCGACGGCCAGGTGTACCTGCAGGACAACCTGTTCAAGTCCGGCGTCCGCCCCGCGGTCGACGTGGGCATCTCCGTCAGCCGGGTCGGTGGCGCAGCGCAGATCAAGGCGATGAAGGGCGTGTCCGGCACGCTCAAGCTCGACCTGGCTCAGTTCCGTGAGCTGGAAGCGTTCGCCACGTTCGGTTCCGAGCTCGACGCCATCTCCAAGGCTCAGCTCGAGCGCGGCTACCGGTTGGTGGAGCTGCTCAAGCAGCCCCTGAACAGCCCGATGCCGGTCGAGGAGCAGGTCGTCGTCGTGTTCGCCGGCACCAAGGGTTATCTCGACAGCTTGCCGGTCAATCAGGTTCGCGCCTTCGAAACCGGGCTGCTGGAACACATGCGTTCCACCCAGGGTGGTCTGCTGTCGGGTATCCGCTCCAACCCGAAAGCCGATGTCCCCGCCGAGCTCGGCGATCTCATCGCCGGGTACAAGGAGCACTTCGTCGCCGAGATCACCGAGGCGGCCCGCGTGGCTGACGCCACGGCAACCGACGCAGGCGAGCTCGGCGAGGCCACGAGCGCCAAGACGCTGGCAACGGAGTAGATCATGGCCGGAGGTCAGGAGCGCATTCTTCGCGGACGCATTCGCAGCGTCCAGGCAACGAAGAAGATCACGCGCGCCATGGAACTCATCGCTGCGTCCCGCATCGTCAAGGCGCAACAGCGTGTGGCAGCGGCCGTGCCGTACAGCGAGCAGATCACCGAGGTCGTCAAGGATCTTGCTGCCGCCGGCGGGGCCTCGCAGTCACCGCTGCTGGCAGGTCGCGAGGTGCGCACCACCGCGTACGTGGCGATCACCGCCGACCGTGGTTTGTGCGGTGGCTACAACGCTGGTATCCAGCGTGCCACCGAAGGCGAGATCAAAGCCGATGTGCTGGCCGGCAAGGACTACCGAGTCATCGCCATCGGTCGCAAGGCCGAGGGCTACTTCCGGTTCCGCGGATACAACATCGCCAAGGCGTTCGGCGGCTTCAGCGACAACCCGACCTATGCCGACGCCAAAGCGATCGGCGAGTACGTGGTCGATCTGTACGCGAGCGGCGCAGTCGACCGTGTCGAGTTGGTGTACACCCGGTTCGTCTCGGCCGGTAACCAAGAGGTTGTCCGCCGCCCGCTGGTGCCGCTCGAGCGTGAAGCGGTTGCCGGCGGCGACGGTAAGGGAGCCAATGTGAGTGGCGCGGCTGCCGATTTCGAGTTCGAGCCCGACCCTGGCACCATCTTGGACACGCTGCTGCCGCGCTACATCGAGGCCCGCATCTACGCCGCCTTGCTCAACGCCGCGGCCAGCGAACACGCCTTCCGCCAGCGGGCGATGAAGAGCGCTACCGACAACGCCGAGGAACTGATCAAGACCCTCAGCCGGATCATGAACCGAGCCCGTCAAGATTCGATCACCACCGAGATCATGGAGATCGTCAGCGGCGCCGAGGCGCTCGGTGGCGACTCCAAGGCGGCCCGGTACGTCGATCTCGGACCGATCACCGAACTCGGATCGTCACCGATGTCCACCGCAGCGCACTGAACGTCGATGCCGCCGCACGAACCTTCCACATTGCCCCCCAGAACCACGCTCCACGAACCCGTCACCCACGAACTTCGGCCACTGCAAGGAATCCTGCCATGACCATCATTGAAACTGATCGCAAAGACGGCCGAGTCGTCGGCATCGCCGGCCCCGTGGTCGACGTCGAGTTCCCACGCGGCTCGCTGCCGGAGTTGAACAACGCACTGGAGTTCACGGTGAACGTCGACGGCAAGCCCGTTGCCGTGCTGGCCGAGGTCGCCCAACAGCTCGGCGACAGCCGGGTGCGTGCGGTGTGCATGAAGCCGACCGACGGCTTGGTGCGCGGCACTGCGGTGCGCAACACCGGTCGCGGCCTGTCCGTGCCGGTCGGCGACCGGACGCTCGGTCACGTGTGGAACGTGTGGGGCGACGTCCTCGATGGGGACAACGCCGATTTCGCCGATGTCGAGCGTTGGGAGATCCACCGCTCGGCCCCCGACTTCGCCGCGCTTGAGCCGTCGAAGCGGTTGTTCGAGACCGGCATCAAGGTGATCGACCTGCTGACCCCGTACGTGGCCGGCGGCAAGATCGGCCTGTTCGGTGGTGCCGGAGTGGGCAAGACCGTGTTGATCACCGAGATGATCCGCCGTGTCGCCCAGAACCACGGCGGCGTGTCGGTGTTCGCCGGAGTGGGCGAGCGCACCCGTGAGGGCACCGACTTGATGATCGAGATGACCGAATCGGGCGTGTTTGAAAAGGCCGCCCTCGTGTTCGGTCAGATGGACGAGCCGCCGGGAGTCCGGCTGCGCGTCGCCCTGTCGGCGCTGACGATGGCCGAGTACTTCCGTGACGTGCAGAACCAGGACGTGTTGTTGTTCGTCGACAACATCTTCCGGTTCGTGCAAGCCGGCTCCGAGGTCTCCACCCTGCTCGGGCGCATGCCGTCGGCTGTGGGCTACCAGCCCACCTTGGCCGACGAGATGGGTCAGTTGCAGGAGCGGATCACCTCCACCCGTGGCCGCTCGATCACCTCGCTGCAGGCCGTGTACGTGCCCGCCGACGACTACACCGACCCGGCACCGTTCACCACCTTCACCTTCCTCGATGCCACCACCGAACTCAGCCGCCAGATCGCCTCGCTCGGCATCTACCCGGCCGTCGACCCGTTGGCGTCCACCTCCACCATCTTGCAGCCAGAAGTCGTTGGCCAGCGCCACTACGACGTCGCCCGACGGGTGCAGGAGATCCTGCAGCGGTACAAGGAACTGCAAGACATCATCGCCATCCTCGGCCTCGACGAACTGTCGGAAGAGGACCGCCTCACCGTGTCGCGGGCCCGCAAAGTGCAGCGCTTCCTCAGCCAGCCGTTCTACGTGGCCGAGGTGTTCACCGGTGTGAGCGGCGAGACCGTGCCCGTCGCCGAGACGGTCGAGAGCTTCGAAGCGATCGTCAAGGGCGAGCTCGACGATGTGCCCGAGCAGGCGTTCTTGAACGTCGGCGGGGTCGAGCAGGTGCTGGCCAAGAGCAAGGCGTTGCAGGAAGGCACCGCCTGAGATGGCGACGATGCAGGTGGAGATCGTGTCACCGGAGAAGGTGCTCTTCTCCGGGGAAGCCACGCAGGTGATCACGCGCACCGTCGGTGGCGGCGAGATCGCGTTCCTGCCCGGCCACGCGCCGTTCCTCGGTGCGCTCACCGAGAACCACACCCGCATCAGCCTCACCGATGGCACGGTCCTCGATGTTGCCGTGCACGGTGGTTTCGTGCAGGTCAGCGGCACCACGGTGAGCATCCTCAGCGACGTTGCCGAACTCGCCGACCAGATCGATCGCAACCGCGCCCTCGCCGCTAAGGAACGCGTCGAGGAAAGGTTGCGCCACGACACCGACAGCGAACTCACTGCGGCATTGGCCCGGGCCAACGCCCGCCTCAACGCGACCGGCGGAGTGTCGCCGGGTACCGTCGGCGCACGCTGACCCCACGCGCCTGGCGCTGTTGTTCGCTTGGGTGGTCGGTACGGTGGCGGGATGACTTCGCCGTACACCTTCACCTCAGCACTGATCACCGGAGCATCCAGCGGGATTGGTGAATCGATGGTTCGCCTGCTCTCCGCCGATGGTGTGCCGCAGGTGATCGTCGCCCGGCGTAGTGCCCGGTTGGAAGAACTGGCCGGCGCTCATCCGGGCATCGAGGTTCTCTCCGCCGATCTCACCACGGCCGAGGGATTGGCCGCGGTTGTCGCTCGGGTCGAGAGTGTCAGCGAGCCTGTCGACCTCGTCGTCAACAACGCCGGCTTCGGTACGTCGGGCATGTTTTACGAGCTTGACGCCGACCGGCTGCAGCAAGAGATCACCCTCAACATCGCCGCGCTCACCCGGATCAGTCGGGCTGCGCTCGGCGTGATGGTGCCGCGGGGCAGTGGGCACCTGCTGAATGTCAGCAGCGTCGCCAGCTTCCAACCGGCGCCCAAGCTGGCGGTGTACGCGGCGACGAAGGCGTACGTGACGCACCTGACCGAGAGCCTTCACGAGGAGGTGCGCGGCACCGGGGTGAAGGTGACCGCGCTGTGCCCCGGCCTGACCCGCACCGAGTTCCAAAGCGTGAGCAACACCGAGAGCTACTCGGCCACCTATCCGGACTTCGCCTGGCTGAGCGCCGACGAGGTGGCCAAGGCGGGGCTCGCCGACGTGGCCAAAGGTAAAGCGCTGTCGGTTCCGGGGATCCTCTACAAGGGACTCGGCATCGCCACTGGAATTGCCCCACGCGGCCTCACCCGCCGCCTGTCGAGCCTGGTCCAGCGCGGCTGAGCAAGCGGTCCGGCGTGGCAGAACGTCGTCCGATCACCCGTAGCTTGTGCGGAACCTTGGCGAGGCGCATGCTTCGAAGATGATGGACGAGGACATGCAGCGCGTCGACGAACAACACCACCCCGCCAGCATTCAGACCCGACGGTTGGGAATGTTTGCCGAGTCAGCCACATGAGGTCGTTGCTTTCGGAACGCGTTCTTTCGAACGATCTCGTTGCCACGAACCGTAAGAAAGTCGCAGCCGAGAACATCGAGACGATTGCCGTCGAGCAAGGTGCCGGTCAGTCTCCACTCCGATACGCCGTAGTCATCGGCGAGCACGAAGTGACGGCCACCACCCCAGTTCGCGTCCGGCATCGAGTCGAGCACATCAGCGAACGCGCTCCTGACCTGATCCCGACCCACGAACCTGCTGCCATACGATTCGGGTCCGCCGGAGGCATCGAACACGCAATCTTCAGCGAACAAACTCATCAATCGCTCAATGTCATGGCTGTTCCATGCTTCGGTGTGTTCGATGAGCAGACGTTCCAGATCGTCACTGTTCACATCACGCCCCCTGGCGTCGAGATCGTATCGTTCGCCGGCACCGAACGAGCTAGTTGTAGTCGACGGCGGCGAAGCCGGCCAGCTTGTCGAGGCGGTGGTGGGCTTCGACGAGGCGGACCGTGCCGCTGCGCGAACGCATCACCAGGCTCTGGGTTTGTGCGCCGCGTGTACTGAAGCGCACACCGCGGAGCAGTTCGCCGTCCGTGATCCCGGTGGCTGCGAAGAAGGCGTTGTCGCCGCGCACGAGGTCGTCGGTGGTGAGCACGGCGTCGAGATTGAATCCAGCGGCGATCGCCGCTTCACGTTCTTCGTCGTTGCGCGGCCACAGTTGAGCCTGGATCTCGCCGCCCATGCACTTCAGCGCTGCGGCAGCGACTACGCCCTCCGGTGTGCCGCCGACACCGAACAGGACGTCGACACCGGCATCGGGCCAACTGGTGGCAATGGCGCCGAAGATGTCGCCGTCGGTGATCAGCTTCACCCGCGCCCCGCTGGCGCGGACCTCGGCGATCAACTCATCGTGGCGTGGACGGTCGAGGATCACCACGGTGAGATCGCGGACGCTCTCCCGCTTGGCCTTGGCGATCCAGCGCAGGTTCTGGGTCGGCGTCGCCGTGATGTCGATCGATCCAGCGGCATCGGGTCCAACAGCAATCTTGGTCATGTAGAAGCACGGCCCCGGGTCGAACATGCTGCCTCGGTCGCTCACCGCAATCACCGCAATCGCGTTGGCCCGGCCGAGCGCGGTGAGCGTGGTGCCGTCGATCGGGTCGACCGCCACGTCGACCTTCTGCGCGCTGCCATCACCGACGCGTTCGCCGTTGTACAGCATCGGCGCTTCGTCCTTTTCGCCTTCGCCGATCACGACGATTCCGTCCATCGGCACCGTCGACAACACGGTACGCATCGCATCGACGGCGGCACCGTCGGCACCGAGCTTGTCGCCGCGGCCCACCCACCGAGACGCTGCCAACGCGGCGCTCTCGGTGACACGGACCAGTTCGAGGGCGAGGTTGCGATCGGGTGCAGTCATCAATGTCACCGTAGCCGTCAACTGCGTCGTTGTCTGTGCCGACCGCCATCAGACGCTCGATACATTCATCCGTGATGACCGACCAGCCGAGCGTGCACGAGACAGCGGCCCCGGCGATCACGGTCGCCGACTGCATCGGCGGCACTGAACTCAGCGAGCCGCGCCTGCGCCCCGACGCGCGGGCGCTTGGGTTCATCCTGTCAGCGCAGGGCCGCAGCGTCTTCGTGGTGGAGCGGCTGCCCGACCCGGCCAGGGAAGCCGTCGTTGGTGAGCGGAGCGAGATCGAGTTGTTGCCTGCGCCGCGCACTGGCCGAGGGCTCGGCGGTGGGTGCTGGACGTGGACCCCCGACGGTAGCGGGATTGTGCACGGGCGCTATGTCTGCGTGGCGCGCACGCCCAAGTGCTGGCACTGCGCGGTGGCGGCGTACTGCGACTACAAGCC
>JANNHO010000084.1:0-1794 GCA_031404435.1 Acidimicrobiaceae bacterium
CAAACACTTCCTGGTCGCGGCGGGGGGCACCCAGACGGTCTCTGCCGCCTTAACGTCGACGTCGGTCTCGACCGGGGCCAAACGGCTCGCGGTCGTGCTGCTCAATTTCTCGAATGACTCAAGCCAGCCGTATACGCCCGCGTTTGCTGCCGGGGTTGCATTCACAAATCCGAATTCGGTGGCCGCGTATTACGCAGTAACCTCCTACGGTCAGCTCACCCTGAGCGGAGACGTCTTTGGCTGGTACGCGATCCCGGACACGAACGCCGGTTGCGCGACAGGCAGTTGGGCGGCCTCGGCAACCACCGTGGCGGCGGCCGCAGGAGTGAACCTGAGCGCCTACGACAATGTCGTCTATGCATTCCCGACTGCGTCGAGCTGCGGATGGGCCGGGCTCGCCCAGATGCCTGGGCGATCCTCCTGGTTGAACGGCGCCGGGGCGATGACCCTCCGCACGATGACCCATGAGCTTGGCCACAACTTCGGCACGCATCACGCCAGCACACTGAATTGCACGGAGGGCGGTGTCCGCGTTTCGCTCTCGTTGAATTCTGCCAACTGCACATCCAATGAGTACGGCGATCCGTTCACGGTCATGGGGCAGGCCAACCAGTACGAGCACACGAATTACTCGCGCGGCAACTTCGGGTGGCTTCAGCCCGCCAACACGGTGACGGTCACGACCGATGGTGACTACACCCTCGTCCCGGTCGAGGGTGGTGGCCCGACTGCGGTGGAGACCCTGCGAATGACTCGCACCTCGAGCACCTTCTTGACGCTCGAGTTCCGCCAGGCCATCGGAGCGTTCGATACGTTTCCGGCGTCATGGCCGGTGATGACGGGGGTCAGCGTCCGAATTGCATCCGGATACACCGTTCGGCTTCAATCGCAACTGGTCGACGCCACCCCCGCAACAACGAGTTTCCTGGATGCGCCGCTGGCCGTAGGAAGCACCCTGTTTGATCCCATCAGTGGGATCTCGATCACGACTCTGGCGGCATCTTCATCGGGTGCGACGGTGCACATTGCGTTCGGCGCGGGTCCCACACCGACGCCGACCCCGACTCCTTCGCCTAGCCCTTCGCCAACCCCGACGCCCGCGCCGACTCCTTCGCCAACCCCCGCGCCGACTTCTTCGCCAACGCCCACTCCCGAGCCGTCACCGACGCCCTCCACGGACGCCCAGCCACCCACGACGCCAACGGGCCTTGGCGCAACCTTCGGGAGGGGGAAGAAGCTCGAGTTGTTCTGGAGCCCAAGCTCGGACAACGTCAGCGTCGCTGGTTATCGCGTCTATCGCGACGGAGCACAGGTGGGGACGACCGCCGGGACGACGCTCGGCGACACCTGGACCGGCAAGCGCACCACGGCCACGTACTGGGTCGTCGCCTACGACCTCGCTGGAAACCTGAGCGTCGCCACCGAGCCGATCCTGGTCGCCATAGCCGTCGTGAAGTAAGCCGACTGTCTCCCTGAACAAGCTGGGTGAATTGAAAGAGCCGGGCCTCGCGGCCCGGCTCTTTCGCTGATCGCTGGTGACTAGCTCCTAGCCAGCGGCACCGCTCACGGAGGCCGGGGTGATGGTCGTTTCCTCACCGCACGATGAGGACGAGCCGTTGAACGCACCCGTCGGGGTGAAGTCGGTGGTCCAGTAGAATTTGAGGTCGCTATCGGTCGTCGCCTGGGTGATGATATTGCTGCCAGTGGTGCCAGTCGATGTGGCGGCACCGACCGTCGACGCAGTCCCAACCGGATGCGTAGCGTCGGCGGTCGCACTTGTACGAACCGTGACGG
>JANNHO010000085.1:0-10952 GCA_031404435.1 Acidimicrobiaceae bacterium
GGCGCACACGGCTGAGGCCAGTGATCGTCCACCCCTCCTGCTGCAGCAGCGAGCCGATGCGCTCGCCAGCCTTCCACGTGTTCCCGGTGAGACTCTCGACGACGATGGCAGCCTTCATGGGCACGATTCAATCACGTCTCGGCCAACGCTTCACGATCTTCGAGCCATCCCGCAACGACCGGATTTCGCACTTCACTATGGTTACGCACGTCACTAAGGTGAGCCGATGGACTTCGAAGTTCGCCGGACTGATCTCACCCAACACCGAATCGTCGAGGAGTCGGTGCCTACTGCCGCCGCTGGGCAGGCAGTGCTGCACATCGACCACGCGGCGTTGACGGCCAACAACATCACCTACGGGGTTTTCGGTGAGGCGATGGGTTACTGGAACTTCTTCCCCACCGAATCAGGATGGGGTCGGATCCCGGTGTGGGGCTTTGCCGATGTCGTCGAGTCGCGTGCCGACGGCATCGCCGACGGTGAGCGGGTCTACGGCTACTTCCCGATGTCGACCCATCTGGTGGTCGAGCCAAGCAGGCTGACTCCGACGTCGTTCACCGACGCAGCGGCGCACCGCGCCCCGATGTCACCGGTCTACAACCAGTACGTGCGCCTGACCGATCGGGAATCCGCCCACGACGAACACATCCGCGCCGTCCTGCGCCCGTTGTTCACCACATCGTTCCTGATCGACGATTGGCTGGCCGAGGCCGAATCGTTCGGGGCGACATCGGTGGTGATCGCCAGTGCATCCAGCAAGACGGCGCTCGCGCTCGCGGCACTGCTGTCGTCGGCTCGCGACATCCACGTGGTTGGGCTGACGTCGGCCCGCAACGCCGAGTTCGTTAGCTCGGTCGGCTACTACGACAGCGTCGTCGTCTACGGCGAAGTTTCGACGCTCGACGCTTCGACTCCGACCGTGCTCGTCGACATGGGTGGCGATGCCAACGTCCTCGCCGAGGTGCACAACCACTTCGGCGATTCATTGCGGCACAGCTGCCAGGTTGGGGCGACGCACTGGACCGAGGTTCGCTTCGACCTGTCCTTGCCCGGTCCGGCACCGGAGCTGTTCTTTGCTCCCGATCAGGTGCAACGCCGAATCGCCGACTGGGGTGGCAGTGGGTTCGACGAGCGGGTAAGCGCGGCATGGGACCTGTTCACCGCGTCGGCTGCGACGTGGATCGAGGTCGTCGTCCACCGCGGTCCCGATGCGGTCACCGACGCGTTCGGTGCGGTTCTCGCAGGCCGAGTTCCAGCCAATCAGGCATTCATCATCTCGCTCGACCCCTGACGCCGGTCCGTCGCACCCTCGCCGATCCGGGTGGCACCCCTTCCGTAGGATGGGCGGTTCATGAGCGCCGATACGCCTGCCATCAATCTGCTCGACGGCCTCAACCCCGATCAGCTCGACGCGGTGGTGCACCGTGGAGGCCCGCTGCTGGTCGTGGCCGGCGCCGGCTCTGGCAAGACCCGCGTGCTCACCCACCGGATCGCCCACCTGATCGACGAGGGCATCCACCCGATGCAGATCCTGGCCATCACGTTCACCAACAAAGCCGCCGGCGAGATGCGCGACCGGGTCGCCACGCTGATCGGCCCGATCGCTCGCAGCATGTGGGTGTCGACGTTCCACGCCGCATGCGTGCGAATCCTGCGCGCCAACGCCGACCGGCTCGGATACCCGCGCTCGTTCAGCATCTACGACCAGGCCGACGCCAACCGCCTCACCGGCTACGTCATCCGTGATCTCGGACTCGATTCCAAGCGGTTCACCCCGCGCGGGGTGCACGGAATCGTCAGCTTGTGGAAGAACGAGCTGATCGGCCCCGCCGAGGCAACGTCGCGCGCCAACAACATCTTCGAACGCAAGCAGGCCGAGGTGTACACCGAGTACCAGGCCCGCCTGCTGCGCGCCGGGGCGATGGATTTCGACGATCTGTTGGCCAAGACCGTCGAGCTGTTCCGCACCCACCCCGACGTGCTGCACAGCTACCGCAACCGCTTTCAGCACATCCTCATCGACGAGTACCAAGACACCAACCTGGCCCAGAACGAGTTGGCCGTCCTGCTCGCCAGCGAGAGCGGCGAGATCACCGCTGTTGGCGACGAAAACCAATCAATATATGGGTTTCGTGGTGCCGACGTGCGCAACATCAACCAGCTCGAGGATTCATTCCCCAGCCTCACCACGATCGTGCTGGATCAGAACTATCGCAGCACGCAGGTGATCCTCGACGCAGCCAATGCGGTCATCTCGCACAACTCGTCCCGCCGCCCGAAGGAGCTGTGGAGCGAGCTGGGCATGGGCGACCGGATCGTCAGCTACCACGCCGCCGACGAACACGACGAGGCCTCGTGGGTGGTGCGCACCATGCACTCCCTGCACGAAAACGATGCCCAGCAATGGCGCGAGATCGCCGTGTTCTACCGCACCAACGCGCAGGCCCGCGTTGTTGAGGAACAACTGATCCGTGTCGGCGTCCCCTACAAGGTGGTCGGTGGTACACGTTTCTACGACCGGCGGGAGGTGAAGGATGCGCTTGCCTACCTGCGCGCTGCGTTCAATCCCTCCGACGAGGTGAGCGTCAAGCGTGTGCTCAACACGCCCAAGCGCGGCGTCGGCGACACCAGCGTCGGCAAGCTCGACGCGTACGCAGCCGCCGAGGCGATCAGCTTCATCGATGCCATGCGCCACGCCAGCGCGGCAGGGCTGACCGGGCCGGCAGCGCGCGGCGTCGAGTCGTTCATCCGCTTGCTCGACGACCTGTCCGGCATGGTCGAGCGGGCGGACGCCGAAGACGACGCTGATGTCAGCGGGCCGGTCGGTCCGGCCGACGTGCTACACACCGCTCTGGAGATGAGCGGGTACTTGGCCGAACTCGAAGCGGAAGCGTCGGTCGAGGCGAACGGGCGAATCGAAAATCTCGGCGAGCTCGTCGGCGCAGCGCGCGAGTTCAGCCGGGTCGACGAGTTCTTGCAGCAGGTGTCACTCGTTGCCGACACCGACGACCTCGACGACGACAACCACGTCGTGTTGATGACGCTGCACTCGGCCAAAGGGCTTGAGTTCCCCAATGTTTTCCTGCTCGGCATGGAAGATGGCGTGTTCCCGCACACCCGCGCCCTCACCGAGCCACGCGAGTTGGAGGAGGAGCGCCGGCTTGCATACGTGGGGATCACTCGCGCCCAGCGCCGCCTGCACCTCACCCACGCACAGAGCCGCTCGCTGTTCGGTTCGACGCAGTTCAACCCGCCGAGTCGCTTCCTCGCCGAGATCCCTGCCGAGCTCCTCGAGACCAAAGGCACCCCCACCGGACGCAGCGCCTACGGCCGCAACAGTTACCGCGAGCGCAGCGGCCGCCGCGCCACCGATACCGAATCGACACCAGGGCGGCGCGCCCCACTGTCGAGTTTCGATCCCGACGACGACGACGCGACGGCGCACCGCGAGCGCGTGGTCGACGCGGCGATGCGGGCCGGACGTTCGCAACCGAAGCCATCGGGCGCCGAAGCGATCGGGCTGCGCACGGGTGACGACGTGAGTCATCCCACCTTCGGCGAGGGCGTGATCGTCGAGGTGCGCGGCGACGGCGACCGGGCCGAGGCAACGATCCGCTTTCGCGAGGTGGGCACCAAGCACCTTTCCCTGGCATGGGCGCCGCTCACCAAACTGTGATGCGCTGGCCGCGATCGATCCGAGTGTTGAGCGCACACCCGTGTGCGCGCTCGGCACTCGGATCCCCCTCTTCACACTCGGATGACACGCGTGGATCGGATGGCGAGCAACGTGGTGAACGGCGAGCGTCTTGACGGCGACACGTCTCGACGGCGGGCCAGGCAACCGACTGCGACGGGGTCAGGCTCGGCGAATCACCCGTAGCGGGAGTTCGCGGGGGCCGCGGATCTGGCCGCGGCTCCATCGGACGGCGCCGGGTTCGGCGAGCTCGAACTCGGGGATGCGCTCGACGAAGGTTTCGACGGCGATACGCACCTCGAGGCGAGCCAGGTTCGAGCCGAGGCAGCGGTGGATGCCGAGCCCGAACGCTGCGTGGCGGTTGACCTCGCGGTCGATCAGCACCTCGTCGGCGCGTTCGAACTCGGCCGGATCAAGGTTGGCCGCGGGGAACGGCAGCAGCACCCAGTCGTCGACCTTCATCGGGCACCCGTTGAAGTCGTGGTCCTTGGCGACCATCCGCGCCATCGTGACCGGCGCGTAGGCGCGCAGGAACTCCTCGATCGCGGTCGGCCACAGCTCGGGCTCGGCACCGAGGCGGGCAAGGTCTGCGGGGGTGGAGGCCAGGTGCCAGATACTCGAGCCGATCGCACTCCAGGTGGTGTCGATGCCAGCCAGCAGCAACAACACGATGCTGCCCCGAACGTGTTCGCGTGACAGCGGCTGATCGAAGATGGTCGCCTCCATCAGGAACGAGGTGAGGTCGTCGCGCGGGTTAGCGATGTGGTCTTCGATCTGGCCGTCGAGGTAGAGGTCGAGGCGTTCGAACGCGGCCTGACGCACAGCCGGTGCCTGATTGACACCTTCGAGCACGTCGTGGACGAAACCTCGGAACAAGTCGGCGTCCTCCAACGGAAAGCCGAGCATTCGGGCGATGACGTTGACGGGGATGTGCTGCGCGTACTGCACCGCTGCGTCGACGTCATCGCCGTCGCCCATCTCGTCGATCAACTGATGGCACAGCGCGCGCACATCGTCTTCCCACGGATCGATCTTCTTCGGCGCAAACGGCGGCAGCAGCAGCCGGCGGGCGTGATGGTGGAACGGCGGGTCGCTGCTGATCGGCGGGGCTGCGCCGATGGGTGCTTCGGCGAGGATCTCACCGGTGTTGACCACGACGGATCGCGACGTGAAGTTCTCGGTGTCGTACGCGACACGGGAGACGTCGGCATGGGTGACCGGGAGCCACGTCCCTCCGTAGCGGTCGCTGTGGGCGACCGGGCATGTGGCGCGCAGGTCGGCCCAGATCTGGTGTGCGTTGGGGTTGTACTCGGGGTCGGCGTGGTCGAAATCGGTGGCCCAATCGGTGACGGGGCCGTAGAGCCCTGCCTCGAAACTGCTGTCGGCGTCTGCCCACGCCGAGTCGAGATCTGCATCGCCGGTGGCGGGGGCGGCCGGTCCAGCGGAGGGTTGAATCGTGTCGCTCACGGTCACTCCTCGATCTCGGAGATCGCGAATTCGGGGCAGTTGGCGATCGCCAGGCGGGCCTTGTCGAACAACTCCGGGGGCACGGTGCCATCGCCGACGACGAGCGCCGAGCCGTAGTCGTCGACGTCGAACAGCTCGGGCGCGAGCGCGTAGCAACGGTTGTGGCCCTGGCACTTCTCGCTGTCGATGAAGAGTCGCATGGGCCCAACTGTACCCCATCCCTGAGACGTAGTCGACAAAACTGTCTCAGCGTCTCAGATGGTGCTGGTCACAGGTCGGCCGGCCGCTCGTCGCGCGCCTACGGTGGGGGTGTGGACCAGGCCTTCGTCGAGCGGATCAAACGGCAGATCGATTACGAGTTTCGGCGGACGGCGCCCCCCGATGACTTCCCCAAGCTGCCCGACCTGCCGCTCGGCCGCTACACCGACGCCACCTTGTGGGATCACGAACGCTCGATCGTGTTCGGCCGGAGTTGGATCTTCGTGGCCCATGCCAGCGAGCTCGCAGCCTCCGGCAGCTATCGCAGTGTGGACGTGGCGGGGCGACCGTTGGTGCTGGTGCGCGGCGACGACGGAGCGGTGCGCGGGTTCTTCAACGCCTGCCGTCACCGGGGCGCCCCGGTGGTGCGCGACGAGTGCGGTACGTGCCGGCTGCTGGTGTGCCAGTACCACTCGTGGAGCTACGACTATTCGGGCCGCCTGGTGCGTGTGCCCGACGAGCGCGATTTCGTCGGCCTTCAACCCGACGAGCGGTCGCTGGTGCCGGTGCGCTGCGAGGCATGGGGCGGATGGATTTTCGTCAATCTCGACAACGATGCGCCGCCGCTCGTCGACTGGCTCGGCGTGCTCGCCACCGAGTTGGCTCCGGTCGCCACTGCCGACATGCGCGTGGTCGGAAGGTTGAGCACCACTCACCGATGCAACTGGAAGCTGATGGCCGAGGGCTTCCTCGAGGTGTACCACGCGAAGACGATCCACGCCACCACGGTTGCCAACGTCTTGCGCCCGGCGGGGGCGGCGATCAGCCTGCTGCCCAACGGTCACAGCAGGATGCTCACCCCGTTGTCGGCGGCGGTGATGGAGGGCGGGCGCGAGAGCCACCGTGGGTTGCCAGTGATCGAGGGCCTCGGCGAGATGTACGACATCACCAATCCCGCGTACAGCTTGTTCCCCAACTTGATCGTGCCGTTCGACAAGGTGGGCTTCCCGGTGCTGCAGTTCTGGCCGCAGAGCGCCGACACCACCCGCCTGGAGCGGATCTGGCTCGCCCCAACCGCCGGGGTTGAGCCCGTGCGCCACCCCACGTGGGATCGCCGCCTTGATGCGTTCGAGGTGGTGATGGGCGAGGACACGATGAACCTCGAACCGATCCAGCGCTCCGTCGAGTCAGCAGCGCACGGCGGCGTGCCGCTCAACTACCAAGAACGCCGGATCTGGCACTTCCACGCAACCATCGACCGAATGATCGGCGCCGACCACGTCGCGCCCGAGCTACGCGTCCCCGACCTCCTCGCCGACTGGGTCGAACAACCCGCCGTCCCCGCCTGACCGCGGCCGCCTCTACATGGAGCGGCCACTTGTCGAGAAACTTACCGTGGCGGTGCAGTTCTCGACTCGCCGGCACTCCACCGGCGTCGACCTCGGTCGTCGGGATCACCGGATCCCGGTGAGTCAGCCGACGGCGACTGAGGAGTTGGCGAGATTGTGCAGGCGCTCGACGCCGTCGGCGCCGGTTGACAGGTCGACCACGGCGGCGACGGGCCGGCCTGCACCGGTCACCATCTGCAGCGCTTTGCCCCCGGACGCCTGGCTCGGCAGGCCCCATCCGAGCACCACGTAGCGGCTCGAGGGGTCGGCGGCGGCAACGACTGCCCCCTTGCCGATCGCCTTCCACACGAGTTCGGTGCGCTGCAAGCCGGGCCGGGTCCCGGTGCGACCGCCGGCGACCTCGAACCACCAGGTGCATCCGGCGGCGTCGCTGGCGCGGAAGGTGAGCGGCACACCGGGGGCGACGGAGACGTGATCGACGATGTCGATGAAGCCGGCCTCGACGAGTGCCACCCTGGCGAGCTCACGCGCCGACCATCCACCGCGGACCGGATCGAGCGAACGGCCGCTGCCGGCAGGCACCGCCACACCGTCGACGGATTGGGCAGCGAGCGCGACCCGCTGCTCGGCGGCAGCAACATAGGCAGCGTCGGTGTCGTAACCGACGTAGCGCCGACCTGTGCGCACCGCGGCAACCGCCGTGGAGCCCGAACCCATGAACGGATCAAGCACGACATCGCCGACGTAGGTATGCAGTTGGATCAGCCGCTCCGGCAATGCGACCGGGAACGGAGCTGGGTGACCGACTCGGGTGGCACTTTCGGCGGGCATCTCCCACACGTCGAGGGTGGCTTCCATGAACTCGTCGCGGGTGAGGCTGCTCACCGACGGCAGGCCGCCCTTGGCTCGGCGCTTGGCATCGACGGCACGGTCGAAGCGGCCCTTGCTGGCCACGATGATCCGCTCACTCACATCGCGCAGCACCGGATTGCCCGGGCGTTGGAACGAACCCCATGCGCACGACCCGGATGCACCGCGCTGCTTCACCCACACGATCTCGCCGCGCAACAGCATCCGTAGGTCGTCCTGCAAGATCGAAATGACATCGGCCGACAGCGAACGGTACGGACGACGCCCGAGGTTGGCGACGTTGATCGCGATCCGCCCGCCGGGTTCGAGGACGCGAACGCATTCGGCAAACACCTCGCGGAGCATCTGCAGGTAGTCGAGGTAGCTGGCGGGTATCCCGTTCTCGCCGAGCGCTTCCTCGTACGCCTTGCCGGCGAAGTACGGCGGCGAGGTAACGACGAGTGCGACAGAGTTGTCGGGCACAGCGGTCATCGAGCGGGCATCACCGGTGATGATCCGGTCAGCAACGTCGAGGTGGCCGAGGTGGTCGTCGGTGCTGACGTCGGGCAGTGCGAAGCGGGCGTAGAACGCGCTCGCGTCGTGGTTCTCCCGTTTCGACACCCCGAAGTTTGATGTCGACGTTCCGCGCGAATTTTCGGTCACTCCGTGAGGATACCACCACATTTCTTCATAGAGCGGGCATTGTCGCGCTCAGCGCGGTTGGGCTTGACGAACGGCTTCTCTGACCTCGGTCCCGCTGCCCGGCCCCTGCTGCCCGGCGAGGCCGGCGCAGGCCGCGGCGACACCCCGCATCCATCCGCAGCGCGGACGCTCGTCGCGCTGCGGGTACCGCCAGTCGGTAGACTGCATGTATGACTTGGCCGTCTACGACTATTCGCGTCAGTGTTCAGCAACGTGATCGACTTCGCGCCTTGGCCACCGAACGTGAGTCGTCAATGACCGACACGCTTGACGCCGCTCTCGAATCACTGCGACGCGACCAGTTCTACCACGGCATGGCTGCTGCCGAGGATGCACTTCGATCAGACTCCAGTCGATGGGCGGCCTACCTCGCTGAACGCGAGGAGTGGCTGAACGCAGACCTCGGCTGATCCCGTGAACGCTGGAGATGTCGTCGAGGTCGACTTCGGCTTGCCGATTGGGTCGGAACCAGGTTTCGTTCGACCCGCGATCGTCGTCACCGCCGACGCGTTCCTCCGATTCCGGCCAACGACGGTGTTCGTCGTACCGTTGACCACCACGGAGAGGACCTTCCCGAGTCACGTCGGGATCATGGCCGATCCAGCCAACGGCCTCGTCGCCACGAGCTACGCGCTGGTCGAACTGCTCCGAGCCGTCTCCATCGAGCGCTGCAGCACACCGTTCGGCAATGTGGGCGCAGCGGTCACGCATCAGATCCTCGACGTGCTGGCCATGATCACCGGAATGCCCTAGCAAGTGCTGCGGAGCACGGATGGGTCGCTGAGCTAGAACTGGACGTTCCAACCTCTACTTGAGTCATGTTCGGTCAGGTGCCGAGACCCGGGTTTTCTTGCCGTGCGGCTCGCTCCATCCGCTCGACGGGATGCTGACGCGACTCGGGATGGGTGAGGATCCAGAACTGCTCCGCCTGGATCGCTCGCACGACCTGTTCGGCAACGTCACCTGGCGCGATGCCGTCCTCCAAACCCTGGCGGAGAACTGCGTCGATCATCTGCCCTATCGGCGACTGAGGAGCCCCCGGATCATCGCCAAGGCGATCGGCCCAGCGCTGACCGTCCAGCAAATTGGTCTTGACGAACCCCGGACACAACACACTCACCCGCACCGGCGAACCCGTAGCCAGCAACTCCAGGTACAACCCCTCGCTCAGCGCAACCACGCCGGTCTTGGTGACGTTGTACGGCGCGGCGCCCGGCATCGCCACCAAGCCCGCCATCGACGCTGTGTTGACGATGTGGCCCTCGCCTTGATCCTCCATGATCGGCAGGAACGCCCGAATGCCGTGGATCACCCCGTACAGGTTGACCCCGATCACCCACTCCCACGCACTCATCGGCCCACGCCACGCATCGCCGCGACCAACCACCCCGGCGTTGTTGCACAGTACGTGTGCCCCGCCAAAACGCTCCACCGTCGCTGCGGCCAGCGCATACAGGTCAGCTTCGAGCGACGTATCGCACACCACCGCCATCACCTCGGTGGCTCCCTCGGCAAGGTGGGCCTCGGCAGCGCGCAGCGAGACCTCATCGATGTCGGCAAGCACGACCCGCATCCCCTCGGCCGCGAACCGGCGAGCCATCGCCAACCCGATCCCGCTCGCACCACCCGTGATGACTGCAATCTTGCCACTGAGTTCCTGCACGGGCCGACACTACGCAGCCGAGCAGGAGCGAGGCTGACCCGGGCGACTCCCGCCCTGGCCCCTCCCGGCCTGCGTGGAGCAGTCGCCTGTCGAGAAACACACGGCCACGGTGCCTTCTCGACAAGCCACCCGTGCGCCGCGTGCGGTCCGGGGGATCTGTGACCGGAACGCGACTGCAACCCGCGACCGCGGTCGCGCGCGGGATCAGCCGAGGTGGTAGGTCTCGGTGTGCCCATCGACCGCGATGGCCTGACCGGTGATCATCGCCGCCGCAGGCGAGGCAAGGAACACGCACAGATCAGCGACCTCCTGCGCTTCGACGAAACGCTTGATCGACTGACCGTCGGTGTACTCCGCGGCAATCACCTCCGCGGCGACACCACGCTGTTCAGCCTCGGCGGCGATGACTCGATCGATGCGGGCACCTGCGACCGAGCCGGGACAGATCGCGTTGCACCGAACGTTGTGCGGGCCAAGCTCGATCGCCAACGACTTCGTCAGACCGATCACCGCCCACTTCGCGGCAGCATAGGGAGTGCGCATCCCGTAGCCGACGAGACCTGCCACCGACGAGATGTTGATGATTGAACCGGCTCGTTGCGCCTTCATTAGCGGCGCAACGGCCCGGGCGCACAGGAAATGCGAGTCGAGACAGACAGCGAGGCAGTGGCGCCAGTCATCCGGATCGACATCTTCGACCAGCGCAGTCGGACCCTTCACCCCGGCGTTGTTGATCAGCACGTCCACGCCACCGAGTGCAGCGATCGATGTCAAGCACCATGCCGCCGTGGCGTCCGCATCTGCCAAATCGACCACAGTGGCTGTCACGTCCGAGAGTGTGGAACCCAGCTTGTCCACGGCTTCGGCGTTGACATCGCACACGTGCACGAACGCGCCGCGGGCGACGAACGCCCGTGCAATCGCAAGCCCGATCCCGTCGGCCGCCGCCGTCACCATCACCCGCCTCCCCGCAAGCTCGTCCATCTACCCACTGTCGCACGTCAGGCAAGACCACCGTGTCCCGAGGCCG
>JANNHO010000086.1:0-2809 GCA_031404435.1 Acidimicrobiaceae bacterium
CTCCGACTGGTGGGCGTTGCCCTCCGGTGCCACCGTCAACGGCGGAACACTGTCCAACGGCTCGGTGTCGGGGTCGGGGAAATCGCTGTCACCGATGTAGCTCGGTTCCATCGGGTCCGTCATGTCGAGCAGGACGTAGCCACCGTCCCAGTACGACAGCGACATCACCTGCCGGCCACCAATCTCTTTCACGACAGCATCGTGAAGGAAGATCTCGACGAGGTTGGCCGGAGCTGCCTGCACGATCTGCGGGAACCTCTGGTCGAGGTCGTACTCGGCGATGAGCTTGGCCTTCTTGGGGTCGGTGATGTCGATGATGTCGACGTCGACTCCCTCTTCGTTGTCGACGATCACCGCATAGGCCTTGTCGCCTGCATCCCAGGCGAACACGCTGTGAATCTCGTTGGCGTCCTTCTTGCCCTGGCCGTTGACGGTGGAATCGCCGAGGCCCTCCACGAGCGGGGTCGGATGCGCCGGATTGGTGACGTTGTAGATGTTGAGTCCCCCGAAGCCGACCTTGTCCTTGCACTTTTCGTTGTTGGTCACCAGGATGTCGCCGGTGAACTTCGGCGTGGAGATGCTCAACGCCTGCACGCCCTCGCCGGGGTAGCTGCCTTCCTTCGACTGGATGAACGCCACCTCGTCGGGTGCGACTGGGTTACGGATGTCGACCACGTGCACCCCGTTGTACTGGCAGGTCTCCACGCCCCACGCCGCCAGGTACGCGTACCCGTTGTGCACGCCGACGTCGGCGATCTTGCCCGGCACCACGTTCTTCAGCGCGAGCTTGCTGATGAGTTGGACGTTTTCGTTGGTCGCTGGGAGATGGCCGGCGGTGTCGCCGTGCTGATGCGCGTCACGGTCACCGTCGTCGGCAATCGCACCGTCGCTCGAGATCGTGGGATGGCCCAGTGCAACCGGTATCCCGACCAGTAATGAGACCACTGCGATGCATGCGGCCGCTGCGGTTCTTCTTCGCTTGATCATGATGGAGTATTCCTTCCAGAATTGTTTGATGACACACCCACTCGTTCCGACCATAGTGCCGGAGGTCACACCACGCAAGTGCGGGGGTCGCGACCTCTTGGCTGGGGCCTCGACCACTGCTCGGCGGCTCTGAGGGCGCGCTCGATCCCGGCCGCCGCTGGCGTCGCCCGTGAACCGTTCGGAGTGCCGATCGCGACAGTGTTGTCATCGAGATCCGCTCGACCGAACGGAGTGATTCATGAACATCAAACGACTGACCATCACCGCCCTCGCCGCTGTCGCCGTCGGTGCCGGTAGCACCTGGGCATTGAACACGAACGCCGGCGCAGGCAGCGATGCAACCGCTCGCCTCTACACCGTCGGCGGCGACGAGATCGGCAAGGTGAGCTTCGAGTTCGACGACGACCAAACCGAAGTGAAGGTGGAGATCGATCGTGCCCACGCCGCCATCGCGGTCAACGCCTTCCACGGCTTTCACGTTCACGCTACGGGTGTGTGCGCCGCAGGTGGATCGCCAATCGTCGACTTCGGAGCCGCCGGACCTCACTACAACCCGGCGGGAGCGTTGCACGCCCAACACGCCGGCGACATGCCCAGCGTGTTCGTGAACAGCGACGGTACGACCAGCACCGAATTCAGCATCGACCGATTCGAGCCGGACGAACTGTTCGGCAAGGCCGTGATCCTGCACGCCAAGCCCGACTACTGGGACGTCAACACCGTCAACGGCAACGCCGGTGCCCGCGTCGCCTGTGGCGTGATCGGCTGACGGACCGGAGCGGTGCTGCACCCCGGGTGACGTCGAACGGAGACGGATGCCCGGGGCGCGGGCGTGTCGAGGTCGTCACCGTGGCACCGCGCCGTCTGCGAGGTCGCTGCCTGAAGCGCCGTCAACTGCATGCCCGGAGCCGCCGGTCGCGCGACACTGGTGACAATGAAAACCTCGCATGTCGTTGTCTCCCCCGACGGTCCGATCACCACCGTCACGCTCGACCGGGCGGACAAGCGCAATGCGCTCGCCCTCGACGTGATGCTGGAGCTGACCGCGGTTCTACGCGAGGTCGGTACCAGCGATGCGCGCGGCGTCATCCTCGCCGCCAACGGACCTGTCTTTTCGGCCGGGCACAACTTCGCCGACATGGCCGGCACCGACCTCGCAGCCGCCCGACATCTTTTCGAGGTGTGCACCGAGATGATGGACACGCTGCAATCGATCCCGCAGCCGGTCATCGCCAGGGTGCACGCGCTTGCCACCGCCGCCGGCTGTCAGTTGGTGGCCAGTTGCGACCTGGCGATCGCCGCCGAATCGGCCTCGTTCGCGATCCCGGGTGGCAAGGGCGGCCTGTTCTGTCACACGCCGCTCGTTGCGGTGGCCCGCAACCTCGGCCGCAAGCGGGCGCTCGAGATGGCGCTCACGGGCGATGCGATCAGCGCCGCGACGGCAGCCGAGTGGGGACTCATCAATTCCGCGGTGCCAGACGCCGGGCTCGACGCTGCGGTCGCCGACCTCATTGGTCGAGCGACCCGCGGCAGCGAGCGTTCCAAGGCGCTCGGCAAGCGCGGCTTCTACGCGCAGGTCGGCCTCGACCAGCCCGCCGCCTACGACCTCGCCGTCGAGATGATGTCGGCAGCAGCGCTGTCACCCGACGCACAGGAGGGGATCGCCGCGTTCCTCGGCAAGCGCCGAGCCACGTTCACGGAACGTCGCTGAGCACACCCCGGACATCGCAAACATCGCGGACACTCCCCGACGCCCCGACCCCCGGACCCCCGCCCCCCGCCCCCCGCCCCCCGACGCATGGTGACCGTGCTGTTCACTTCG
>JANNHO010000087.1:0-9126 GCA_031404435.1 Acidimicrobiaceae bacterium
TTCAGCCCGATCATGGGGAACACCCCCGTCGGCGGGTTCCTGGTCGATGTCGGCTGGGGAACCTACGGGTTCAAGGCCGGCCCCGTGTCGGGGGAGTCGATGGCGCAACTCATCGCCACCGGGTCGACACCCGAGAACATCGCCTCGTTCGACTTCGCCCGCTTCGCAGAAGGCCGCCTGGTGGGCGAGAAGGGGGCCGCGGCAGTTGGACACTGACACGATGCAGCTCAACGGGGGCCGACGATGATCCAGGTTCCCTGCCCCTGGTGCGGCCCGCGCAACTCGATGGAGTTCCGCGCCGCCGGCGAATCCAAAGCGAGGCCCGATGTGGCCACGGCGACGCCAGAGCAGTGGCGGACGTACCTGTACACGAAGTCGAACCTCGCCGACTGGGTGACCGAGACGTGGTATCACCGCGCCGGCTGCCGCCGGTACTTCGCCGTCGAACGCCACACCGTCACCAACACGATCCGCGCCAGTCGGCTCCCGGCGGCACAGCTCCGCCAACGCGGCGACGCGCCGCAACCCGTCGGCTCCGAGCCGGCGGAAACAGAACGAGGGGAAGAGGCCAGCTGATGAGCACCGCCGTGTCCACCAGTTGCCGCCTGGCACCGCAGCAGGGCGAGGTCATCGACCGCACCAAGCCGGTCGAGTTCACCTGGGACGGGTCGGCCCGGACCGGTTTCGCCGGCGACACCATCGTGTCGGCCCTCGCGTCCAGCGGTGTCGACGTGTTCTCGCGCAGCTTCAAGTACAAGCGGGCGCGTGGGGTGCTGTCGGCCACGTTCCACGACCCCGGCTGCACCGTGCAGGTCGACGACGAGCCCAACGTCCGCGCCGCTCACCGTCGGCTGGCTGCGGGGATGGACGTGAGCCCGGAGAACGTGTGGCCGTCGCTCAGGTTCGACGTTCGTGCCGCCAACCAGGTGGTCAGCCGGTTCCTGTCGCCGGGTTTCTACTACAAGACGTTCATGAAGCCGCAGCGTCTGTGGCCCGCATACCAGAAGATCCTCGGCCGCTTCGCCGCAGGCGGGGTCACCGCTGCCGATGCAGCGCACGGCTACTACGACAAGCGCTACATCCACGTCGATGTCTGCGTGGCCGGCGCCGGTCCGGCGGGCATGGCCGCGGCAGTCGCCGCGGCGCGCGCAGGGGCGCGGGTGCTCCTCGTCGAAGAGGAGTACGACCTCGGTGGTCACCTGCGCTACGGGGGTGCCGGCGAATTGGCCACGCTTGGTGACCTGCGCGCCCAGGTGGTGGCCGAGCCGCTGATCGAAGTGATGGCCAACTCGGCGGTCACCGGCCGCTACGACCAGAACTGGATCGGCGTCGTGCAACGCCAACCTGGCGCGGCCGCCCGCGGCCCGGAGATCGACGAACGGCTGTGCAAGGTGCGTGCCGGCGTGTTGGTGGTGGCGGCCGGGCTGATCGAGCGCCCGTACGTGTTCGAGGGCAACGACCTCGTCGGGGTGATGCTGTCCACCGGTGTGCGCCGGCTCGTCAACCTGTACGCCGTACGCCCCGGCGAACGCGCCGTCGTGTTCACCGCCAACGACGACGGCGACGCCTGCGCAGCCGACCTGCGCCGGGTCGGAGTGGACGTCACCGTCGTCGATGCGCGCACCGGCGGAAACGTGGTCAAGGCTTCGGGCGGGAAGCGGGTCAAGCGGGTCGAGCTGGCAGATGGGCGCACCATCGACTGCGACCTGTTGGTCACCGCTGTCGGATGGACCGCGCCCACATCGCTGCTGAACATGGCCGGTGACCGCCCCGTGTACGACGCACGCGCGGCGCGGTTCTTCCCGTCCGATCGCCTCGCCGCAAACGTGATGGTGGCCGGTGCGCTCGCCGGCGACGGCACCACCGCCGAGCTCGTCGCCCACGGTTCGGCCGTCGGTGCCACCGCCGCCGCACAGGCGGGTCACGGCACGGCTGCTCGGGTGCCCGTTCAGGTACCGATGCTGGCCCGCCGCCAGCATCCCGAGCTGTACCGATCGAGCACCCACGGCATCGTCGACTACTCCGAAGACGTGTCGTCGAAAGACCTGTTCGCGGCGAAGAAGGAAGGGTACGACTCGATCGAACTGGTCAAGCGCTACACGACCGTCACGATGGGGCCGTCGCAGGGCAAGCTCGAATCGGTCAACGCCGTGGCGATCATGGCCGAAGCGCATGGGGTGAGCGACCTCAACGAGATCGGGACCACCGTCTGGCGCCCACCCTACGTGCCGATCACACTCGGCGCGCTCGGTGGGCGCGGCTTCGAGAACACCCGGTACTCGCCGATGCAGCCCTGGCACGAGGCACACCACGCGAAGCCACTCGTGGCCGGCGACTGGATCCGCCCGGAGCACTACGGTGATCCCGCCGCCGAGGTCACCAACGTGCGCACCAATGTTGGCATCATCGACGTCACCCCGCTCGGCAAGCTCGATCTGCGCGGCCCGGACGTGCCCAAGCTGTTGAACCTCCTGTACGTCAACAAGTGGTCCAAGCTCGCTGTCGGCGCGGTGCGCTACGGGGTGATGTGCGCCGAGGACGGAGTCGTCATGGACGACGGGGTGACCGGCCGTCTCGCCGACGACCACTACATCATGACGACCACCTCCTCGGGTGCCGCCACCGTGTGGGAGTGGGTGGAGAACTGGCTGCAGACCGAGCATCCCGATTGGCAGGTGCACGTCACCCCGGTCACCACCGGGTACGCGAGCATGAACGTTGCCGGGCCGAAAAGCCGCGAGCTGATCAGCCGCCTCGTGACCGGTGCCGACGGTGAGTCGAGCCTCGATCTCTCGAACGAGGCGTTCGGGTACATGAACGTCCGCCGGGCCACGGTCGCCGGCATCGCCGATTGCTTCATGTGGCGAATTGGTTTCACCGGCGAGCTGAGCTACGAAATCCACGTGCCCGCCGCCTACGGGCTGCACGTGTGGACCGCACTGCTCGACGCCGGCTCCGACCTCGGCGTCGGTGCCTTCGGAGTGGAGGCGCAGCGGATCATGCGGCTCGAGAAGGGCCACTTCATCGTCGGCCAGGACACCGACGGACTCACCCTCGGCTACGGTGCCGACCTCGACTGGTGCATCAAGCTCGACAAGGACGACTTCGTCGGCAAACCCGAGCTCGTGTGGCAGTCCGGGCGCGAGAACTACCAGCGCCTTGTCGGGCTGCAACCGCTCGACCCGCAGATTGTGCCGGCCGAGGCCAGCCAGATCGTCGAGGGCACCAAGACCATCGTCGGCAGGGTGACGTCCAGCCGGATGTCGCCGACGATCGGACGTTCCGTCTGCCTCGGCTACCTCGAACCGCGCCTCGCCGTGCCCGGCAGCGTGGTCACGTGCCAGCTCCCCGACCGCAGCCGTGTGCAGCTGAAGGTCATCGACGGCCTGGCCCATTTCGACCCGAACGGCGAGAGGATGAAGTTATGACTATTTCGGCAGTGGCCCGCAGCCCCATCGCACCGGTCGCGCCGGTCGCAGTGGTCGACGGGTGGGAGGTGAGCACTCGCCGGTCGAACGCATCGTTGCAGCTGACCGATCTCACCTGGCTGGCCAAGGTTGCGGTGAAGGCCGACGCCAACGGGGTCTTCACCGAGGGCCACCAGACCCGCTTCCGGACGGCCCGGAGGCTTTCCGCCGACGTGGTGGAGATCGGCTCCGATCCCGGCGGGTGGCTCGTTGTCGGTCCGGTCGGGTCGGCGGCCGGCATCGCCGAACGGCTGCTCGCGGAAACCGCTCACGTCACGGAGATGGTCACGGTGATCGACCTCACCCATGGGCGGGCGCTGGTGCGGTTGTCGGGTGAGCACGGCGTTGGCGTACTGGCCAAGCTGTGTGCGGTCGACCTCGATCCATCGGTCACCCCGAACCTCGCCGCCTTCCGCAGCAGTGTGGCCGGCCTCGTCACCGATGTCGTGCGCGACGACCTGGCCGACGGAACCCGCTCGTACCTGCTGCACTGCGAACGGTCGTCGGGCCAGCACCTGTTCGACTGCGTCCTCGATGCCGGGGTGGAGTTCGGCATCGACGTCGCCGGCCCGCAGTAGCAGTGGTCAGGTGATCAGGCTCATCAGGTCGCTTCCATGGTGCAGGACACGTATCACCACAACCTCGCTGGGTGATTCCTGGTAGAAGACGGCGAATGGGAAGTGACTGGCTTCACATCGAATGCCCGGCGGCACGGCTCCACCTAGCTCTCCACGAACGCTCGCATTGATTCCGGTAGGGAGACGTTCATCGTTGCCACCGGATTGGACCCTATCGAGAACTGACAAAACTGCCAGCCACCCTCGCCGGCCCTGCGTAGCGGTTGGGGCCGTCAGGGCGACCAGAGCGCAGTGATTGGCACGCTGGCGAGCCGGTCGCCGGCGGGCAGTGCCCGTTCGCCGAGGTGCAAGACGACACCGCTGGTGAATCGGTCGCCGAGGCGATCGCGTAACCAGCGCAGATGTCGGAAGTCGTCGTTGTCGACGTCGCGGGCCGCCTTGACCTCGATCGCGGCGACGCGCCCGTCACGTGTTTCCAGAATGAGATCGATCTCACGCTGGGCGTTGTCGCGAAAGTGATGCACGACGGGTCGCGTCTCGCTCCAGGGCACCTGGCGTTGCACCTCGCCGGCCACGAAGGACTCGAGCAACGGCCCGACAGCGGCTGAGCCGGGAACGGCGAGTTGGTCGACACCGACGCCGTTCAAATGGCAGGCAATGCCGGAATCGATGATGTGCATCTTGGGTCGATGCACCGCGCGGCCGGTTCCCCCCGGTGTCCATGCGGGAACTGTGGAGTGAAAGTAGATCGACTCGAACAACCCGAGGTAGTCCTTGATGGTGTCGGCCGTGAGCCCGAGGCTGGAAGCCAACGGTGCCACCACGAGTTCGCCGGCAGTCCGATGGGCAATCAAACGAAGCAGCCGGGGGAGGTCGACCGAGCGCCGGGGTGAACGAAGCTGCGCAAGGTCGCGCTGCAGGAGGGTAAGGATGTAGTCGGCAAACCAATCCTCGCGATCTCTGCGGTCACCGATGCGTTGCAGAGCAGGAAAGCCGCCGACGACCATCCGTTCCAGCGTCTCGCGGCGCGACTCCGGCGGCGCCGCGACCTGGGGCCCACCGCTCGATCTGAACAGCGCATCGATGAACGTCGGCTTGACGCCTTCTCGCTCCGCCTGGCTCAGCGGCCACAGATCGATGATCCGGGCGCGACCGGCAAGCGACTCGGTCAGTGTCGGAATCGTCAGGAATCTGGAGGATCCAGCGAGCACGTATCGGCCGGCATCGAAGCCGTGCCTGTCGACGTCGGCCTTGATCGCCAGGATCAACCGCTCTCCGCCGCGCTGCACCTCGTCGATGAGGAGCGGGTGGTTCGACTCTTCGACGAGCCCGCCGGGATCGGACCGGGCGGTCCGCAACACATCGAGATCGTCGAGCGTCACGCGCGTGCCTCCCACCTGTTCGTGGAGCAGTTCGAGGAGGGTCGACTTGCCTGCCTGGCGCGGGCCGTTGATGATCACCACCCGGAACGAACCAATGGCCCGCTCGACCAGTTCACGACTGTGCCGGCTGATGACGTTGTCATGCATCGTCTCCACACCGTAGCGGGCCAAGTGTTGTTACGGTGCTATCTAACTCTAGATTTGCTGCATCCGAAGTCGAGAAATGTCCAAGTTAGTCAACGTGCGGGGAGATAGCGACCAGCTGCGGAGTGTCGTCTGAGGTTCAGGATTCGCTGACGCAGCCCAAAAACTTCTGCATGAACTCGGGCGACGGGGTGCCTGCGGAAATTTTCCCGAGGTCGTCCGAGGTGAGTTCCTTGAGCGCGCCTGCGATGCAGTCTCGGTCGACGTTCATTCCCGATCCCTCGAGCGACTGCACCACCGCATCGACCATCGCATCGTTCATCTCCGGGATCGTCAGGTCCGGAATCGACACATCGGGGATCGACAGGCCAGGGATCGACGACTCCGAAATGACGACGCACTCCGCCAGCCCTTCGCCGATTGCGGTGGCTTCCTGGCTCACATCCGCATCGCCGTCGATTCCGGCGGCAACGATCTTGTCGACGTCGTCGTCGGGGAGCTTCGCCAGCTGCTCGTTCATGCACTCCTCGTCGAACGTGATCCCGGCGCTCGCAGCCTGTTCGACCATCATCGCCAAGAGCGCACCACGCTGCGTTGACTGCGCCGCACCGGCCGGAGCTGGGTCGTCCCCTCCGCAGCCCGAGACGAGCAGGAGCACTACAACGAACGATCCGGCGATCAGCTTGTTCACGATGTTCCCTTCGTGCCGGCCATGGCCGACGTGTTGTTCACAGAGATTCATTCGGCAATCACGGTTGCCTCCTTGAGAAAAGTAGCAGCATGGCAAATGCTCAGCGGTCGATTGAGGACATCCGAATCCGCGGGACGAATCTGGGCCTTGTATCGTGCGGTGAGACGTTGTTTACTGTGAGGAAACACCATCGCGACGTGACGGAGACGTCACGACGACGTGACGACGAGGGGAACTGGGGGGTTCTGACGTGGCTACCGATCTCGAAGGATTTCTGGGGGGCAAGGGTCGCGACCAAGCGATCACCGATGTGCGCAAGCAGATCAACGCGTCGGGGGTCACCTACATCTACTACCAGTTCATCTCGGTCACGGGCCGGATCATGGGCAAGGGCGTGCCGGCCGACCACTGGGAGAACATCGCCAACAAGGGCTTCCAACTGGTCTACGGTTCGACCGCCAACCTGTTCACCGACCGCAACGGCGACTACATCGGCTACGGACCCGAGGCGCGTGAGCTGGTCGGGCTTCCCGAGCCCGAGACGTTCTGTCAGATGCCGTGGGATTCCAAGGTGGCGCGGGTGTTCTGCACCCTGTTCCGCGGACGCGAGGAGGAAGACGAGCCTGGCGCGTTCCTCACGTCGGACTGCCGGGGCAACCTGAAGCGAATCCATACCCAGTTCGAAAAGGACTTCGGCCTACACATGAAGGTCGGCTGCGAACCGGAGATGATGTGGCTGAAGCTCGGCCCCGATGGCAAGCCGTCGATCGAGGGGATGACCAAGCCGTTCTGCTATCACATCGATCAGTTCAGCGAGCTGCAACCGATCATCCACAAGGTGATCGAGTACGGCAAGGCGATGGGCCTCGACATGATCCAAGGCGACCATGAGGATGCGCCCGGCCAGTTGGAGCTGAACTTCAACTTCGACCGGGCCGAGCTCACTGCCGACCGGTTGTCCACGTACCGCCAGATCTGTAAGCAGGTAGGCCGGGAGATGGGCGCGTTCCCGTGCTTCATGCCCAAGCCGTTCATGGGCGTGTCGGCCAACGGGTGCCACCACAACTTCTCGCTGTGGGACAAGAAAGGCAATAACAAGTTCATGCCGGAGGGCAAGAACCCGCGCCTGCCCGGCCAGACCGGGATCTATGCGATGGGCGGAATCCTCAAGCATCTGCGCGCGCTGACGTGCATCTCCGCGTCAACCGTCAACTCCTACCGGCGCTACGCCGATGCCGGCTTTTGGGCACCTGTCTTTGCCGACTGGGGGTTCCAGAACCGCACGACCGCGGTGCGTGTGTCGGCACCGGGCCGGTTCGAGTACCGATCGGTCGACTCGGCGGTCAACCAGTACCTGTCGATGGCCGGGCTGCTGGTGTGCATGCGTGAGGGCCTGGCCGACAAGATCGATCCCGGCCCGCCCGAGGAGCGCAACATCTACCAAGCAATCGCCGAGGGCAAGGTCGTGCAACGGATCCCGTCCACCTTCGGCGAAGCGCTCGAAGCGCTCGAAGCCGACGACGTGGTTCGCTCCGCGTTGCCGGGCGACATGTGGAAGGTGTTCTGGCACTACAAGACCGACGAGTGGATCCGGTTCATCTCCACCACCTCCGACTGGGACATCAAGGAATACCTGGACGTCCTCCCGTAGGACGTGCTCCCGTAGCACCGCAACCCGACGCCGATCACGATAGGAGACACGAGATGTGCGGCATCGCCGGAATCATCAACAAGAGATCGGGAACCGCCGATATCGGCACGCAGATGACTGCGATGTTGCAGTCGATGAAGCACCGCGGCCCCGACTCCACCGGCTTCGCGCTGTTCGGCCCACAGACCGAGCAGATCGTGATCCGCTTCACGCTGGCCGATGCCAACGACAAGCGTGACTTCGGGTTCAACGACCGACTCGACCGCCATCGCATCGAGGTCGAATCGCGGCTGGCGAAAATCGGTGCCACCGTCGACCGCGTCGAAGGCGACACGGACTACGCGTACCGCGCTGTGGTCAACTACGACGGCAACCTCAAGTCGCTGGCCGACTACATCGAGGACGTCCCCAACTGCGAGGTGCTGTCGATCGGGCATTCGCTGGAGATCGTCAAGGATCTCGGTGATGCCGAAACCGTGGCCGGCCAGTACCACCTCGCCGGGTTCAACGGCACCCACGCGATCGGTCACGTGCGGATGGCAACCGAGAGCGACGTCGACATCTCCGGTGCCCACCCGTACTGGGCATACCCGTTCAACGACGTCGCTGTCGTGCACAACGGGCAGCTCACCAACTACTTCCAGTGGAAGCGGCGGCTCGAGCGCACCGGTCACCGGTTCCAGAGCGAGTGCGACAGCGAGATCATCGCCGTGTACATCGCCCAGAAGATGGGCGATGGGCTCACCCTGGAAGCGGCGATGCACCAGAGCCTCGACGACCTTGACGGCGTGTTCACCTACATGTGTGTCACCGCCGATGCGCTCGGCGTGGCCAAGGACGAGATGGCCGCCAAGCCGCTCGTGCTGTTCGAGAGCGACGAGATGGTGGCGATGGCGTCCGAGGAGGTGGCGATCCGGGCGATCATCGGCCACGAGATCGACACCTACGACCCGTACGAGCGCGAAGTGCTCGTGTTCACCCGTTGAGGAGCGTGCCTGGTGCCCGGTGAATCAGTCATCAAATACGACGCACGCGGTCTCGCCGAGGCGCATGCGGACGTCCCGAAGATCTCCGACATCAGCGGCGACACAGGCCCGGGAACATGGGGGTCTACGTCCTTCGGCGCGACGAAGACGGCATCACGCACTTCATGGTGACGACCCTGTGGTCGTCCATGGACGCCATCCGAAGCGCGGCTGGGGACACCCCGGAC
>JANNHO010000088.1:0-3637 GCA_031404435.1 Acidimicrobiaceae bacterium
CCCTCGTCATGAGCGTTTCGGCGATGTTCCCGTGTTACAACGATTCCACCACCATCGGCGGGCTCGTCGACGATGTGTACTCGACCCTGTTGCCGCTCGTTGCCGATATCGAAGTGATCGTGGTCAACGACGGCTCCTCCGACGGTTCGCGTGAGGTGCTCGACACCATGGCCGCAACCAGGGCGTGGTTGCGCGTGGTCCATCACGAAGCCAACCGCGGCTATGGCGGGGCGTTGATCACCGGTTTCGAAACCGCACGCCACGACTGGATCTTCTACACCGACGGCGACGGCCAGTACGACGCGGCGGAGGTCGCCAAGCTCGTCCCGCTTGCCACCGCCGCCGTCGACGTCGTCCAGGGTTACAAGATCGGGCGCGGCGACCCGCTGTACCGCAAGGTGATCGGGCGGGTCTACCACCGTGTGGTCAAGGTGCTGTTCCACCTGCCGGTGCGCGACACCGATTGCGACTTCCGCCTGTTCCGCCGCCAACTCATCGTCGATCGCCCGCTCACCTCGACCAGCGGCGTGATCTGCGTGGAGATGATGCGCAACTTCTCCACCGGCGGGGCGCGCTTCGTCGAGACGCCCGTACACCACTACTTCCGAGCCGAGGGCCGGTCGCAGTTCTTCCGCGTCCCGGCGATCGCCCGGAGCGCGCGCCAACTCCTGGCGCTGTGGATGCGAATGGTGGTCCGCCGTGCGCGATGAGGACTTCGAGAACCTGGCCCACCTGGAAGACACGTTCTGGTGGTTCGTCGGCATGCGCCAGGTGCAGGCCGCTCTGCTCGACCCGGTGGTCGAGCAGGCCCGCCCGTTCATGCGCCCCGAAGCCGAACGGGTGATCCTCGATCTCGGTTGCGGCACGGGCGGCAACCTCACCTGGTTGCGACGCTACGGCGCAGCAGCGAGCATCGGCGGTCTCGACGTGGTCGAGCAGGCGCTGCGGTTCTGCCGGTCGCGCGGCGACCGCAACGTGGTGCTCGCCTCGGCCACCGATCTGCCCTACGCCGACGAGAGTTGCGACATCGCCACGAGCTTCGATGTGTTGGTGCAGATCCCCGGTGACGGCGGAGACGATCTGGCGATGACCGAGATGTACCGGGTGCTGCGCCCCGGCGGGGTGGCCTTCGCCCGCGGCGCAGCGTACGGGTGGATGCGCAGTGGCCATGACGTTGCGCTGCACACCCAGCGTCGCTACACACTGCGCGAGATCAGCGATCTCGCCGAGCGGGCCGGCTTCGAGGTGGTCCGGCGCACATACGCGAACAGCGTGCTGTTCCCCGTTGCCGCGGTGCGCAGGCTGGTGCTGATGCGCATCGGCGCAGCCGCGTCGGACTCGGATGTGAAGCCGATGCCGCGCGGGTTGCGCTGGACCAACCGCCTGCTGGCTGGCGCGCTGCGCCTTGAAGCACGCGCACTCTCGCATCAGCGTGCCCGGCTGCCGTTCGGCCTCTCGACCAACGTCGTGCTCCGAAAGCCGGCCAATTCGGCGACGAGATCATGAGCAACGACACCGCGGGCAACGGGCCGGGTGGCAACGGGCCGCCGATGAGCGACATTGCGGCACAGGTCGAGCGCTGCGCCCGGTGGGTGTGGACGTGGTTGAACACCGATGCTGCAGCGGCGTGGACGTTCCGGGCCGCGCTCGTCCTGACCGTGCCGGTCATGTACGTGGTCGGCCGACGACAGTGGTTCATCCGCGACGACTGGGCGTTCCTCATCACGCGCAACCAGATCCGCGACCAGTACGGGTGGGACGAGTGGCTGCTTCTGCCAACGGTCGGACACTGGATGAGCATCCCGCTGCTGATCTACCGCGGGATCGAGAACGTGTTCGGGATCGATTCGTACTGGCCGTTCCTGTTCGTGAACATGGCCCTGCACGTGGCGATCGTGTTCGCGGTGCGTTCGCTCTGCCGGCGGGCCGGCGTCCAGCCGTGGACCACCACCCTCGTATGCGCCGGGCTGCTGGTGTTCGGCGCAGGGTGGGAGAACATCGTGTTCGCGATCCAGATCACCTACGGGTTGTCGCTGCTCGGCTTCCTCGTGCAGATGCTGCTCGTTGACCACGATGGCCCGGTCGACCGGCGCGATGTCGCCGGATCGTTGATGGCGATCGTCGGGGCGATGTCGTCGGGATTCGGGCCGTTCTTCTTCGTCGGCATGACGGTGCTGTTGACCCTACGTCGACGCTGGCTCGCCCTCGCCGTGGCGGTCGTACCGTCGGCGATGATGCAGGCTTGGTGGTGGCTCGCGTGGGGCGACCGGTCACCGGAGGCATCGACTGGAGGTTCGATCGCTCAGGTCCCCGCCTACGCGGTACGCGGTGTCATCGCCGCGTTCGGAAGCCTCGCCGGCATCGCCGCGCTCGGCGGCATCGCCGCCGCGGCGGCGCTCGGCGTCACGCTGTGGCGCCGCCCCGGTTGGCGCGTGCAAAGCACACTGATCACGTTGTGGCTCACCACCGCGGCGATGTACGTGGGCCTGGGGACCCAGCGCGCCGCACTGGGCGTGGACAACGCTGCGGCATCTCGCTACCAGTACATGGGGGCGATGCTGATCGCTCCCGCGTTCGCGTTGGCCGTCGATCAGTTGCGCAGGGTGTCGGCCGAGGCTGTGTGGGTCGGGCGAGTGGCGCTGCTGGTCTCGATCGTGTTGGGCCTTGGCGCCTTGCGAACCAACAGCGCGGCGTGGGGCATCCGTGCCGCCGAGGAGCACCGCACGCTCGACCTGATCGCCGGTTCGGGACTGGTCACGCAAGCCGACCCCGAGCACCAGCCAATCTCGTTCAGCCCCGATGTGCGCGTGTCCAGCATCGCCCACCTCATCGCGCAAGGAGCGATCACGCCCCGTGCGCCGACGACACCCGAGGAGCTGGCGCTCGTACGCTCCGCCCTCGGCCTGACCCCGTGAACGCTGCGGCGCAGCGCACTTTCTGACCAGCCAGTCGCCGCTCTAGCCCTAGCCTGAGCGCATGTCTGAGTTCATACCCGAGTTTGCCTTCACGGAACTGCTGCCTCTCGGCCCCGACACCACCGAGTACCGCATGCTCGGCACCCAGGGCGTATCCACCGTCGACACCCCACTCGGAACGCTCCTGCGGGTCGACACCGAGGCGATCACCATGCTGACCCGCGAGGCGATGCACGACATCGCCCACTTCCTGCGATCCGACCACCTGCAGCAGTTGCGCAACATCCTCGGCGACCCCGAAGCCAGCGACAACGATCGCTTCGTCGCGCTCGATCTGTTGAAGAACGCCAACATCGCCGCCGGTGGCGTGCTGCCGATGTGCCAAGACACGGGCACGGCAATCGTGAAGGCGAAGAAGGGCCAGATGGTGGTCACCGTCAATGCAGGCTCAGGTTCGGGCTCGGGTGCCGGGCAGACCGGGGGCGACGAGGCGGCGATCGCCCGTGGCGTGTACGACACGTTCCTCACCTCGAACCTGCGGTACAGCCAGATGGCCCCGCTCACCATGTACGACGAGCGCAACACCGGCACCAACCTGCCCGCCGAGATCAAGATTGCCGCGGTCGACGTCGACACCTACAAGTTCTTGTTCATTGCCAAAGGCGGCGGTAGCGCAAACAAGAGCTACCTGTTCCAAGAGACCAAGGCGCTCCTCAATGAAA
>JANNHO010000089.1:0-4126 GCA_031404435.1 Acidimicrobiaceae bacterium
AGTGTCACTGTGGCGACAAGGTACGGCACCCGGTCGACGAAGAACGGGTGGAACGCCTTGAACGTCTGCGTGTAGCTGTAGAGCGTCGCTTTGCCCGACACCACGTCGCCTGCGAGGTCGAACGACTGGCAGTTCCGGCACACCGGTCGCGGCATGTGGATGTAGGTACCACAGGCCTGGCAGCGCTGGATGTGTAGCTCGTGGTTGCGCGCCGCCTCCCAGAAGAAGTTCGTGAGGGGGTCGTCCGGCAGTGCGGGCGGCAACGGTGCGGTCATGTGCGGCTCTCCAGAGTTGAGGTGCTCCGGGTTACTGTGCAACACAGCTGACACTTCCGTCAACTTAGGCATGTCGGCTCGCCGGCCGCGAAGGGGAGACACGATGACCGAAGCGCGCGACCTGGGCAAGCTGCTGTACGACACCGACGGTGCCGTGGCGCGCATCACGCTCAACTGGCCGGAGAAAGCGAACTCGCAGTCGAGCGACATGGTGCACCAGCTCGACGAGGCGCTCGATCTCGCCGAGCACGACGACTCGATCAAGGTTGTCACGATGAAGGCGAACGGCAAAGGCTTTTGTGCCGGCCATGTGATCGCCGGGCCCGATGCGTACCCCGAGTTCGTGAAGTCGGTCGAGGCGATCGGGTCGAACTGGATCGGCAGCCGTGAGTTGTTCCTGTGGCCGACGTTGCGGTTCTACGAGTTCCCGAAGCCACTGATCACCCAGGTACACGGCTACTGCCTCGGTGGCGGCACGTACTGGGCATACCTCTCCGACATCACGATCGCCTCGGAGGACGCGTACTTTCAGATGCCGCTGGTGCAGGGCCTCGGGTTCCCGGGCGGCGAAACGATGGTCGAGCCGTGGACGTTCATGAACCGCAAGCGGGCAGCGGAGTACCTGTACACGGCGCGCACGCTCAGTGCCGTCGAGGCCGAACGGTACGGGCTGGTGAACAAGGTGGTGCCGCGCGACGAGCTGGACGAGGCGGTCCAATCGATGGCCCAGCACATCGCCCGGGCACCGCTGTCAACGCTGATGGGCACGAAATCGCTGCTGATCCGGGCGTGGGAGCAGATGGGCATGCGCCAGCACCTGCAGCTCTCGGCCGACGTGATGTCGATCCTCGAAAAGACCTCCGACGCACACGCGTTCCGGATGAACCTGATGCAGTCCGGCAAGTTGCCTCGCGACGTCACCTGACGCATGGGCCTTCCCCGTCTCACGGACCTACCCCGTCTCGCGTGACCGGAGAGGTCCGGCTCGCGCGGTTCCCCGCGTTCAGGCACCGGAACTTTCGCGTGTACGCGATCGGGCAGCTGGCCTCGATCGGGGGCACGTGGCTCCAGAACGTCGCGCTCGCGTGGCTGGTGCTCGAGCGGACCGGTAGCGGTGCCGCGGTCGGTCTGGTGAGCGCGTCGCTGTTCGCGCCGTCGTTGCTGTTCGGTGCGTGGGCCGGCGCGATCGCTGACCGTTTCGATGCTCGCCGCACGATCATCGCGCTCCAGTTCGTACTCGGGGCGCAAGCGGTCGCACTGGCGGCGCTCGTGTTCGCCGGGGCGGACGAGCTGTGGTCGCTCGTCCTGCTCGCGTTGTGGAACGGCATCGGTGGCACGTTCGACCGGCCGATCCGCCAGACGTTGATGAACGAACTGGTCGGTGACGCCGAGCTGCCGAACGCGATCGCGACGAACAGCGCTCTCGTGCAGATCGGCCTGATCGTCGGGCCGGCGATCGGTGCGGTGCTGATCGAGACCGTCGGCATCGCCTGGTGCTTTGCGGTGAACGCCGGCACCTATGTGGTGATGATCGTGGCGATCTCGGCGGTCCGCCCGGCCGAGATGATCGAGCGACCTCGGGCCGTGGGGGAGCACGCCTCAGTACGCGCCGGGTTCGCCTACCTACGCGGCCACCACGACGTGCAGATGATGCTGATCGCGCTCGCGTTGGCGTCCGTGTTCGCCTACCGGATCGAGGTGCTGCTGCCCCTGCTGGCGAAGGACCTCGGCGGTGATTCTGGACTGTTCGCCACGCTGACGGTGGTGCGCGGCTTCGGAGCGCTCGTCGCAGCGCTGTTCCTGGCGAGCCGGTTCGGTTCGCCGAGCGTGACGCTGTTCGGGCGAGCACTCGCGCTGATGGCGGTGTCGCTGTGCGTGATGGCGGTGCCGGTCACGTGGATCGCGGTGGTCGCGTCGTTCCCGGTCGGTGTGGGCCTGATGCTGAGCATGGTGTGCACCCTGTCGCTCACCCAGCTGTGGGCCGGTGCCGAGTACCGCGGCCGTGTGGTCGCGATCTGGTTTGTGGTGCTGAGTGCCGGCATCGTGGTCGGTTCGCTCGTTGTCGGCGCGCTCGCCGATCTCATCGGCCCAGCCGAGACCACCGCCCTCTCCGGCGTGACCCTGATCGGCCTCGTCGCGTTCGTTCGGAAGACGATGACCGACCCGTCTGACCGCCACCCGTCTGCCACCACGTGATGTGAAGGCGTGGTGGCAGGTAGGGTCGGCGGGGTGACCTCCAGTAGCGCTACCGGGGATCGGCGGCTCCCGTTCGCCGGTGCGACGAACTTCCGTGACCTCGGGGGATACGCCACTCGCGATGGCGGCGTGACCCGGTGGGGCAAGGTCTTCCGCTCCGACGGGCTGCAGCACCTGACTGACGACGACATCGCCGACTACGAGCGGCTCGGTGTACGGGTGGTGTACGACCTGCGGCGCGACGACGAACGCGAGCGGCTACCGAACCGTGTCGCGTCGGTCGGGCTGTGCATCATGACCCCGGTCACCGAGGCCGGCGTCGAACCGTTCGATCGCGCTGGCGCCGCCGATCAGCGCGCCGGCGAACGCCTGCTGCGCACCATGTACGGCCACATGCTCGAGCACTCGGGCGGCGTGATCGGCACGATGTTCGGTGGTCTCGCCAACGAAACTGGTGTGCCGGCCATGTTTCACTGCCACGCCGGTAAGGACCGCACCGGTGTGGTGGCGGCGTTTCTGCTCGAAGCGCTCGGAGTCGAGCGCGAGACCGTGCTCGACGATTACGAGCTCACCGCAACATATCGACGACGCGAGCACCAGACCGAGTCGTTCGAACGGATGGTGGAGGGCGGCATGGCACCAGAGGCCGCCGCCGGGGTGCTCGGCGCGCCTCGCTGGGCGATGGAGGAAACGCTCGCCCAACTTGACGATCAGTTCGGCGGCATTGAGGCGTACCTCCTCGGACCGGCGGGGCTCGCCACCGACACGATCTCCCGCCTCCGTCGGCAACTCGTCGAGTTTCCGGGATCAACCGGCTGATCCCGTCGCTCAGTAGATGTTCGCGGTGCCGCCACCGTCGAGGTGCATGTTGACCCCGTTGACGAAGTCGGCGACCGGGCTCGCCAGGTACGCGACCGCGCAGGCGATGTCGTCGGGTTGACCGATGCGGAGCACGGTCTGGCCGGTGCCCTTGAGGATGTAATCGGCGGCTTGCTGGATGTCGTCCCAGCCGCGTTTGGCGGCGAACTTCCTCAGGAAGTCCGCGAGACCCTCGGTCCAGATCATCCCGGGCGTCACCGTGTTGACCGTGATGCCGGTGCCCTTCAGCGCCTTCGACAGGCCGAGCGACATTGCCAGCATCGCCGCCTTGGCAGCAGCGTAGTCGGGCTGTGCGGAGGTTGGCATGGTGCCAGCCATGCTCCCGATCTGGATGATGCGACCCCAGCCCCGCTCCTTCATGCCAGGCGTGAGGTGGTGGGTGAGGCGGGCGGCCGCCATCACGTTCTTCTGGTAGGTGTCGAGCCATGCCGACAGGTCGGTTGTGAACCATGACGGATTCGCCACCTCGGCACCACCGCCGGCGTTGTTCACCAGGATGTCGATCCCGCCGAACGCGGCGAGGGCGGCCTCACCCACGGCGGAAGCGCCGTCGTCGGTCGCCAGGTCGCCGAGCGTCGCGGCCACCTGCGCGCCGGACGCCTCGAGTTCGGCTCGAACCCGTTCGGTTCGCTCGGCGTTGCGGCCGTGAACGACGACGAGGGCACCCTCGGCTGCGAGCACCTTCGCAATACCGGTGCCGATGCCAGAGCTGCTGCCCGTGACGAGTGCGCGTTTGCCTGCGAGACGGAGGTCCATCGGTCCTCTTTCTGATCGGG
>JANNHO010000090.1:0-4699 GCA_031404435.1 Acidimicrobiaceae bacterium
AATCCTGCGGCGTCGACGGTGGCAGCCAGTTCGGCGACCGCGGCGTGCATGTCCGCCTCGATGAGGCGCTCGAACTCGTCGCGGGTGAACCGCAGTTCGGCATCGATGGGCGCTCCGAGATACACGGCTGCGTCGACACGACTGGACAACGTCTCTTTCGCCGAGCGGGCTGCAACGCGCAGGTCGTACGCCGCACGGCGCCACGTGCGTTCGTCGGAGAAGCGCACCAGCTCCCACGCTTCTGGCTGGGTTCGGGCGAGGAGCTCACCAAGGTAGACAAAGATCCGTTCGTCGAAGGTCTCACCGCCGATCCGGTCGTTGCCGCCCGGCGGGCCGACCACCTCGAAGCTGTCGCCGACGCGCCGCACGACCGCCGTGTCGAACGTGCCACCGCCGATGTCGAACACGGCGGCGACCTGACCATCTCCCAACGCCGCGGCATCGGATTCTGCGGCAGCAGCGGCGACGGGTTCACTGACGAAATCCGGTTCCGGCAGCCCCACCCGCCGAGCGGCCTCGGCAAGCAATCCGAGGCGAACCGAGCCCCACCGCGCCGGGTGCGTGAGCACGACCGAAACGGGACGGGCCCCCCCGCTTTGGCGAACCGCCTCGTCGAAGACGTACTGAAGCACGGCGGCCACCGCGTCGACAGGGCTCACCGAGGTGTCACCCAACAACATCACGGAATCCCCGAGGCGGCGCTTCGGGCAACGCTCGGCGCGCTCAGGTGCCAGCGCCATCTCTCGTTCTGCTACACCGGCAACCACGAGGCTGCCGTGTTCGTCGACGGCGACGACGGACGCGATGCGCGGCGAACCGTCGAACAGCACAGTCGTGATCCGTCCGCCGCGTTCGGTCGCGGCTGCCGTGAAGCTCGTCCCGAGATCGATCGATAGCCGCCAGCTTGTGGCCGACTTCGTAGTTCTTCCGCTCATTTGAATCAATCCTCGCGCACATTGGAGTTGGCTGACAGGGCTGGCCCTTCCCGCCACCGGTCGTGACGGTCGAGTCCGTCGAACCATGCACGACGCACCACGTGGTGTGCTTCCCCCAACCCCGCCATCGAGACGCACGCCTAGCGCCCCCGGCAGAGCCAGGGCTCCCCACCCCCCCCGGCACCCCGGGTCGTTCACCGGAACTTTGTCGCTCTCGACCGGCCCAGCATGTCCAGACCGACATAGTTCGCCAGGAGCTTGGCGGGGTTCCCGGATGTTCGAGTTCCGATCGGGGCGCACCATGTGATCACCGCAGCGATCACCGAGGTCGCCGGTTTCGAAAGGACCATGTCATGAACATCAAGAAGATCATCACCACAGTCGGAGCCACCCTCGCCCTCTCGATCGGCGGCCCCGCCGTCGTCGCCGATGCAGCTGTGGTCTCATCGAACGGTGCGGCCGCCGAAACCGTCGGCTACTGCGACGGATACTCGATCGTGCTCAACTACGACAACTACGGTTTCGACTACACCAAGATCTGGCAGTACATCGACGGCCAGGGCTGGTTCCAGGGGTCGTGGAACCCCACCTACAACGGCGGCGGAACCTCGGTCGCACCGTCGTCGCAGACCGGTTGGTCGGCCCTGTACGTGCAGTACGCCGACTGGAACGGCTACCAGTGGGAGATCGGTGGCGAGTGGGTCAACTTCGGTGGCACCTACTGGTGCTACGCCTGAGACCACGAGAGTCATCGAACCTCACTCGCTGTCCCCCATCCGATGACCCGGAGCATGTGCTCCGGGTCATCGGCGCGTGTGGTCACGTGTTGAGTTCTTCCCACAACAGCTCCAGGCTCCGTACTGCCGTGTCGGCCAACCGCCGCTCGATCGGTGTGGACCTGGAGTTGTTGGCGCGTTGCTTCCAACGAGCTGCACCTGCTCGCGTCTCGGCGATGACGACTTCCATCGGCACCTCGCCGGCAAGCCCCAGGCGCTCTCTGGGATCCGTCGCCGCGAAGAGTCGGCGCGCCGCTTCGAGTTCGTCCGCCCCGAAGAACACCTCGCCTGCGGCAAGGTGCTGACGGGCCTGCAACTCACGAAGTCGATGAAGCGTCGGATCCATCTGAAAGCGCTCGGCGAGGTCGAGTAGTTGCGCTCGCCCCGTTCCCTTGGAGCGATACCCCAAACGTTCGATTCCTGCCAGCGCAGCAGCTGCTTTGAGCGAATCCGCATGGGCCACGAACTCACCGCGTAGCAGCGCCCGCAGTGCGGCGATTCCCGAGCGATCGCCGATTCGCTCAACGGCCTCGGCAAGGCCGAGTGCTTCCGTCCGGAGCAGTTCCAACACCAGGCGCGCCCCTGACAGATCGAGCAGTTCCAAGAGCCGTTCGCGAGCCGCAGCCTCGGCAGCGATGACGGACGAGCGAACGAACCGGTCGGTGGAGAGCAACGCTCGGTCCACCGCCGCAGGATCCTGGCGCGCCGCACCACGAAGGTGTTCCAGATCGGACTGGGTGAGCGCGCCGGCTTCTGCCGTCTCGGCAAGCAGCCCCACCAATGGCACCACCGTGGCCACAAGTGTCTGGAGACTACGGCCTAACGACTCGCACCGCTCGGCAGCCGCAGCGACCGGGTCAAGCGCGTCCTCGTCGAGCTGATCAACCTTGTTCAACACGGCAACGGTGCTCACCGGAGTTGCCGCCAGACCGTTGAACAGCCGGTGGAACGAGTCAAGGAACGCGGTGTCGTCGCGTTGCACATCACCCGACAGCACGAACACCAGAACGTCCGCCTTCGCCGCAGCAGCTCGTGAGGACCGATCGAGCGCGAGCATCTCGAGGGTCGCTGCGCTGGCCGCGTCGTTGAGTGAGGCAATGCCCGGGGTGTCGATCAACGTCATCGCCTCGAGAGCATCGTTGGAGAGGAACACCTCAAGATGATCGACCTCCTCGGCATCGACACCGATGGTCGTCGGCAGCCGACCGTCCTCACGCAACCGCAGCGCCGTTCGCTTCCCGGATCGGTGGACGACGTCGACCCGTTCGGGCACGCCCGCTCGAAACCAGGTGACATGTCGTGTGCACTCGCTGACATCCGTGGCCGCAATGCGCTGATTGAGGAGTGCGTTGACGATCGTGGATTTCCCCGCGTTGACGCGACCGGTGACCGCAATGCGGATGGGTTCATCAAGACTGAGGCGTAGGGCAACGAGTTCGGCCAGCACGTCATCGGTCAGGAGATCGCCCACGAGGTCAGCGGCCAGCGATGCCGTCTCGAGGTAGCGATCAACCCCGTCGGCGATCGCGGCGGTGCAGGGACCCATCGCCATCAGGTGATCCGGCACGGTTCGTCGAGGCCCGCCACGAGGGGAGTGTAGGTGACGACACCACCTCAGGCGTCGGCGAGCGCGGCATCGAGTGCGGTATCGAGCGCGGTATCGAGCGCAGCGAGGTCCTGACGAACGAGATCGAGTTGGCGGAGCTCGTCACTAGCTCGGGCCGCCTGACGGCGATGTTCAGCGAGGTCTGATCGGCCTGCCGACTGCAGCGTGGCGAGCTGACCCTCCAGCACCGATGCTCGATCACGGATCTGCAGCTTGATCTGCGCCTCGAGCGAGCGCTGTGTGGAGAGTAGGAAGGTGCGAACCCGTACCGGACCCTGGCTCCTGAGGGCATCGGCGCGAACTTTGAATTCGGCACGCAGCTCTTGACGGTTGCGGTTGCGACGATCGGCGCGAACAGTGACAGCCGCGACAGCGCCGCTGAACACTGCAGCCGCGCCGAGTGCCCCGATCCGGACCATTGCCAGCGTTCCACCCATACCTCCCATCATCGTCAGCACCATCGAAGAACTGGTCGCCGCCGATACGAGCGAACCGGCCACCTTCAGCCGGACGCCCTCGGAGGTCGCTCGTTCACCGTCAACCGAATCGATGGCCGCGATCCGGAGCAGATCGGTTGGGTCGGCAGCGAGGCGCAGATCGGCGAGATCGCTGCGCGCTGCGAGCGCCTGCACCAGTGTCGACAACCTCACTCCGAGCGTTTCGCCGAACTCCTCGGCCACCAACGCCAGATCGTCGTCGACGCTGGCGGCAAAGGTCGCCAGATCGCCATCCCATGTCGCGATCTGGCGCTCGAAACGCCCCGACTGCTCCCCGATCCGGCGTAACAGATCGGCATTCGACTCCTCCCGCAGCTGCGTGATCGAATCGGAGAGAGAGATCAACCATGCCGCGCCCTCGTCGCGCAACTCGACCAGCTGTCTGCGACCGGCCTCGGCCTGTTGGATCATCTCGGCTCCAGCGTCGTCCGAGCCTGCGGCGACGGTGACCTCGTGATGCAATGAAATCTCGTCGAGCACCAATCCAATGGTCGCGGTCAGGTTGCCGAGGCGAAGGAACCGCAGGCGTCGAACCACGTTGCTGAGATGCTGTTGGAGTTCTGGGAGACCGCTTTCGGAGAGCAGCTCGACCGCCTCGTCGTCGTCCAAGGACGGGTCGAACGCGGCTTCGGCAAGCTTGCTCGAGACTCCGATGACGCGGACGCGGCCGAGGCCCGGCAGCGTGTTGACGACCGGTTCCGTCTCGGTGATGATCCGTCTCCATCCCCGAAACCGGTCGATGCGGGTGACGACCACCACGACAGACCGCACCCGCGCTGACACCTCGGAAAGCAAACGCAGCTCGCTTGTGGTGAACGGACTCGAGGCATCGATCACGTACACAACCGCGTCGACAGTGCGAGTGGCAGCGACGGCTCGCCTTGC
>JANNHO010000091.1:0-7098 GCA_031404435.1 Acidimicrobiaceae bacterium
GTTTCATCGTGAGTCTCCAGTTGTGTGGCGGGGACGCCATGTGTCGATCGGGAACGGGAACAGGGTCTTGCAGCGGCAGCGTTGCCACGCCGTGAGCATCGACGACGGGGCGGTCACCGTGACCGTGCGAACCCCCTCGCCCGACCAGGTGCGCACCGCCGCCGCGGCAAGCCTTGACCGCGGCATCGACGCTGCCTACAACGGACAGATCGCCCGTGACAGCCTGCGCTTGCTGCAGGCCGGGGCGAGCCCGGTGGAGGTGGTGTGGCAGGCAGTGGCACGCACCGCGCCGCGTGCCGAGGACGGCTTCAATCACGCCCTTGCGATGACGACCGATTGCCTGATCGCGCTTGCTGGAATGGAGGGCGACGACCGCCTCATCCCCGTGGCGCAGGCTGTGTCCGGCCTCGCCGAATCGGAGTTGCGTCGGCCCGAACGAGCGCGCCCAACGCCAGCGACCGGCACGTCGGGAAACGGCCTCGAAGCGTTCCGCCACCTGGTCGAAACCGAACAGGCGGACGCAGCCGATTCGCTGCTGACAGGCGCGCTGCTCGACCGGCTCGACCGCGACGAAGCGGCACGCTGGCTGATCCGACCGTCGTGCGATCACCACCTCGCATTCGGCCACGGGGCGATCTACACGCAGAAGGCGTTCGAGATGCTCGACATCGTCGGCTGGGAGCGTGCGCCACAACTGCTCGCCCACCTGTCGACCATGCTGATTACCAGCACGCGTGAGGACAAGCTGCCCTACATGCGCCCGTTCCTGCGCGCCGTCGGTGCAGCCGGGCTGGCCGGCCGATGGGGGCGTGAAATCGACCTCGCCTGGCCGGGGCGCGACGCGTTGGTGGACGTGCTGCTCGGCACCGATCAGACCGCCGCCGTGACCGCAGCGATGACCGCGCTCGATGAGGGTGCGGGGATCACCGGTGTGCTCGACGCCGTATCCATCGCCGCCGCAGAGCGCATGTTGCGCCACGACCTGACTCACGAGTACCACCCCGACCTCAGCGGGTACGGCTGGCTCGACATCACCCATTCGCTCACCTACGCCAACGCCGCCCGCTGGGCATGGACCACCGACCCGGGCGAGCACACCGCCCGCCTAGCGATGTACACCGTGTTCCACGTCGTCGACGGTGGCCGCTACGCAACCGCGCCCGAAACGGTCCGGCTGGCAGAGCCGGCTGGCCAGCCGGGTCCGGACGGACTCGACCTGTCAGAGGCGATGGCGACCGGGGCCGTGGAGGCGGCCGTGTGGGCTGCCATGAACGCTCCCCGTGACGACGTCGCCGATGCGTTGGTGCGGGCGTCGCTCGACGATCGCTCGGGAGCGCTGATCGTGGTGGCCCATCACATCAAGGTGGCCCGGGCAGCGATCCGTGAATCGGCAGCGACCGGATCACGCCTGCCGCTCGCAGCAGCGGCGCGGTTCATCACGGCGCCGGGCCGTCAGCGGTTCGTCGCGAACAATGTCGCCAGGGCGCGGCACTTCATCACCACCGGCTCACCACCCCCGCGCTGATCGCTCCCACGTCGCAGGCAAGCCCGGTCCGGATCATGATCGCCGGAGCTGCTCTACTCGGCAAGAACGGCCGAGAGTCGGGTACGGTCGCCATTCCTGGCTTGCTGCTGCGACAGCTTGAGCGAGGCGAGCAATTCAGGATCGCCAACGATGTCCGAGGTCTCCTTGAGGGACTCGCGCGCTTTCGCCATGCTGAACGCCACCATGTCTGCCATAGGTCAATATTCTGTCCGTTGTTGAAGAGATGTCAAGAGGCCCGCCGGACTGATCGCCGGTGATGCTTGCGGGACGGAGGCGCTCGGTTGCTACCGTTTGCGCCGTGGCTCTCTCCCCTTCGCCCGATATCACGCTCGCTGCACTCGATGGCGATGCGCGCCCGCTCGAAGAGTGGCTCACCACGTTCCACCTCGCCAGTGTGGTGCTCGATCCCTACACCAACGAAAGCTCGTGGATCCTGAAGACCGCGGCGCGGATCCTCGACGGGTTTCGCGGTTCCGACGCCCGGGTGAACTTCGTGCTCACCTGCCCGAAGTCGGAAGCCCGTGCGTTCCTCGGTCCGCTCGCCGATTCGTTCCTGGTGTACTGCGACCCCGATCGCGCGTTCGTCAAGTCGTTGGGCCTGACCGAACTGCCGGCGTTCGTGTTCGTGCAGACCGACGGAACGTTGCAGGCCGCCGCCGAGGGTTGGAAGTCGGCCGAGTGGCGCGCCGTTGCCGATGCCATCGCCACTGCTACCGCGTGGTCACGCCCGAACATTCCCGTCGCCGCCGACCCTGGCCCGTTCCACGGCACACCGGCCCTCGGTCGCTGATCCGGGTTGCCCCGAACCGGACCGAACCGGGCTGCGATCACCAGTGCCGATACCTGAATCCGTCGCCGACCTGCCGGTCATCGATGTCCTCGCGGCCCTCGGTGCCGCGCTCGGCGACGGCACCACCGCGGTGCTCGTCGCCCCGCCCGGCGCGGGGAAGACAACGGTCGTCCCACTGTGGCTGCTCGACCAGGAATGGCTCGGGCCGCGCAAGATCGTCATGCTCGAACCGCGCCGCCTCGCCACACGGGCCGCAGCACGACGAATGGCCGCGCTGCTGGGCGAATCCGTCGGCGACACCGTTGGCTACCAGACTCGCGACGAGCGCCGCATCGGGCCCGGAACCCGCATCGAGGTGGTCACCGAGGGCGTACTCACGCGACGACTGCAGAACGATCCCGAACTGACCGGTGTGGCCGTCGTGATCTTCGACGAGGTCCACGAACGCAACCTGCCGACCGACCTCGGTCTAGCTCTGGCGCTTGACGTGCAGCACGCGCTGCGACCCGATCTGCGACTGCTGGCCATGTCGGCAACGCCCGATGCGCGCAAGCTGGCCGCGATCCTCGGCGTGCCAGGTGGCGGGCAGGCACCCGTGGTGTCCAGCGACGGCCGCGAACACCCCGTCGAGGTCCGTTCGCTCCCGCTCAAGCCCGGCAAGGGGGTACGCATCGGGCCGGCCGTCGCCGACGCGGTTCTCGCCGCGCTGCGTTCCGAGACCGGCGACATCCTCGTGTTCCTGCCGGGGATCGGCGAGATCCGTCGCGTGGAAGGATTGCTGCGCGACCGGGTGGGGCCCGACGTCGATCTCCGACCCCTCGCTGGTGCGCTCACCCTCGCCGAGCAGGACGCGGCACTTGCCCCGTCGCCACCTGGTCGGCGACGGGTGGTGCTGAGCACCGACATCGCCGAATCGTCACTCACCGTCGCCGGGGTGCGGGTGGTGGTCGATGCCGGTCTGGCACGGGTGCCACGCTTCGACCCCCGCTCGGGTATGACCCGCCTGGCCACCGTCACCACCAGCCGAGCCTCATCGGATCAGCGTGCCGGGCGGGCTGGACGCACCGAACCCGGTGTGGCCTACCGACTGTGGAGCAAGCTCGAACACAACACCCGCCTCGCCCATCTGCCCGCCGAGATCACCCAGGCCGACCTGTCCGGGTAGGTGCTCGAGCTCGCCGCGTGGGGTGCCGCCGCCGACTCCCTCGCGTTCATCGACCAGCCGCCGCCGAAAGCGCTTCAGGCCGCTCGCACACTGCTGCGCGAACTCGAAGGGCTCGACCCGACCGGAGCGATCACCCCGCAGGGCAGGGCAATGATGTCGCTGCCGGTCCACCCGCGCCTGGCCCGGATGATCGTGGCGGCACCACCCGTCGACCAGCCCCTCGCCTGCATCGTCGCCGCACTGGTCGACGAACGTGACGTGATGCGCGGCCGCCTCGATGACTTGCCGTGCGACCTTGCGTTGCGCGTCCGCCTGGTCACCGGCGCCACACGCGACGACCGCGCCGACCGGCGTGCGATCGAGCAGGTTCGTGACCGGGCGCTCGGGATCGCCGACCGGGCCAGGGTGCGACTGGTGATCGCCGATGTCGACGCGGCCAGGTGCGGCGCACTGCTCGCCCTCGCCTATCCCGACCGGGTCGCGACCAGGCGCAGCCAGCCGGGCCAGTTCCAGCTGCGCGGTGGAGGTGGTGCATGGATCGCGAAAGACGACCAGTTGGCCAGCGAGCAGTTCATCGTCGCCGCCGACCTCGATGGCAACCGCACCTCGGCCCGAGCCCGCCTCGCGGCCGCGCTCGATGCGCACGAACTGGAGGCGATGCTGGCCAACGACATCGAGCGGCGCGAGACGATGCAGTGGGACAAGGCGGCGAACGACCTCGTCGTACGCGTCGAGACACGGTTGGGCAACATGGTGCTCAGCGAGGCGCGGCGGTCACCGACGGTTGGCCAGGCAACCGTCGAGGCGCTCGTCGACCGGGTCCGCATCACGCGGCTCGGCCAACTCGACATGGGCCTGGCCGCGGGCTGGCGGGCACGCGTCGGGTTCGTCGCCAAGCGTCAACCCGACGCGGGTTGGCCGGACCTGTCCGACGGCGCGCTGATCGACACGCTCGACGACTGGCTGGCGCCGTACCTGACCCACGCCACCGGCCGCGCCGATCTCGCCCGGCTCGATGTGGCCATGCTGTTGTCGAACCTGCTCAGCTGGGATCAGCAAACACGACTCACCGAACTCGCCCCGGCCACGCTTGGCACCGGGCCGGGCACGTCGAAGTCGGACGCCTCGGATGCGGGCCCGATGAAGCTCGGGGGCAGGCGCGTGCCCATCGATTACGCCCGCGACACCCCGACCGCATCGGTGCGTGTGCAGGATCTGTACGGCACGACCGTGCACCCAACCGTCGGCGACGGCGTGCCGGTGACGCTGGAGTTGCTCTCCCCAGCCGGCCGCCCGGTGCAAATCACCAGCGACCTGCCGAATTTCTGGAGCGGGTCGTGGGTGCAGGTGCGCAAGGAGATGGCCGGCCGGTACCCGAAGCACCACTGGCCTGTCGATCCGGGGGCTGCCCCAACGAGACGGCCGTACGACCGATGAGCCAGCGCCTACCATTGACGGCCATGCCCCCGGCCAGCGACCTCCGTACTGCCGCGCTCGCGGGCACCACATGCGTGGTCACCGGGGGCCTCGGTTTCATCGGTTCGAACCTCGTCCATCGCCTGGCGGCACTCGGTGCCCGGGTACGGGTGATCGACGCCCTCGTCGACGGCCACGGCGGCGACGTCCGCAACCTCGATGGCTGCCCGGCCGCGGCGATCACCCGCGACGTGCTCGTTGCCGATATCGGAGATGCCCGCGTCGGCGAGGTGGTCGAGGGTGCCGATGTGGTGTTCAACCTTGCCGGTCAGGTGAGCCACACCGCTTCGATGACCGACCCCGAGCGCGATCTGCATCTCAACACCATCACCCATGCCCGCTTCCTCGAAACGTTGCGAACCGTGAACCCGCGGGCTCGGGTGGTTCATGCATCCACCCGTCAGGTGTACGGCCGACCGATCCGGTTTCCCGTCGACGAGCAGCACCCGACCCGGCCGGCCGACGTCAACGGGGTCGCCAAGCTTGCCGGCGAACAGCTGCACCTGGTCTACGCCCACGCGCACGGCATGGCCGTCACCACCCTTCGCCTGACGAACGTGTACGGGCCGCGCCAACGCCTCACCAGCAACGAGCTCGGCTTCCTCCCCGTGTTCATCCGCAGGGCTCTGCTCGGCGAGACCATCGAGCTGTTCGGCACCGGCGAACAACGCCGCGACTGCCTGTTCGTCGACGACGTCGTCGATTCGCTCATCGCCTGCACGGGCGACGCCGGCGTCGGCCAGGTGTACAACGTTGGCCACCCGAGCCACCACGCGCTCGCCCACCTCGCGTCGTTGGCCGCCCGGCTCGCCGGCGCGGGGTCGGAAGTGAAATCGATCGACTGGCCCGAGCAGCACAAGCGGATCGACATCGGTTCGTTCGAATCCGACAGCAGCGCGATCGCCCGTGACGTGGGCTGGACAGCCATCACCGATGTGGAACACGGCCTGGCGCGCACCATCGATTTCTACCGGGAGCACACGTGGTACCTGTCGTCGATCTGAGCCGCCACGGGCTCGTCGCGGCAGATCAGTTCGGCGAACGGGTTGCCGACATCGTGCGCCGTGGCGTGTACCTGCTCGGCCCGGAGACCACAGCATTCGAAAACGAGTTCGCCGGCTGGCTCGGCGCACCCCACGCCGTGGCCGTGTCGTCGGGCGCGTCCGCGCTGCAACTCGCGCTCGCCGCGCTCGATATCGGTCCCGGCGACGAGGTGATCGTGCCGGCCTTCACCGCCGTGCCGACGGCCGCTGCGGTGTGCGCCCTGGGGGCGATCCCGGTCCCCGTCGACGTCGAAGCGCACAGCGCCAACCTCGACCCGGCACTGGTCGGCGCGGCCGTCACCGGCCGGACCCGGGCGATCATCGCCGTGCACCTCTACGGCCGCCCCGCAACGCTTCCCGAGGCCGGACCGGCGGCCGGATTACCAGTTGTGGAAGACGCCGCCCAAGCGCACGGGGCCGTGCGCGACCATGGCGCCTCGGCGGCGGTTTGCTACAGCTTCTACCCCACCAAGAACCTCGGCGGAATCGGCGATGGCGGTGCGGTGGTCACCCGTGACGCGGCGCTGGCCGAGCGGGTGCGCAACCTGCGCGTCCACGGCATGACCGAGCAATACCTGCACGAATCGGTCTCGCAGAACTTCCGCATGTCGGAGGTGGAGGCAGCGTGGCTACGACTCGGCCTCGAAGACCTGAACGGCTGGACGCAGCGTCGACGCGACATCGCCAGGCGCTACCGGGCTGCGGCTCCGCAGTTGCACTGGCAGGCCGATCACGCCGACCACGTGTACCACCTCAGCGTCGCTCGCGTGGCCGACCGCGACCGGGTTCGCGTCGTGCTCGGCGATGCCGGAGTGGCCACCGCCGTGCACTACCCGCACGCGCTCACCCAGCAGCCCGCGTACCGGCAGTTCACCCGCGCCGCCTGCCCGGTTGCCGAGATGTGGGCCGCCGAGTGCCTGTCCGTGCCATGCTTTCCCGACCTGACAGAGGCCGAGATCGCTACGGTCGAGGCCTCCCTGGCCGACATCTCCCCCGACGATCGCTGAGCTTGATGCCTACACCCTCCCCCCTCGTCATGAGCGTTTCGGCGATGTTCCCGTGTTACAACGATTCCACC
>JANNHO010000092.1:0-2968 GCA_031404435.1 Acidimicrobiaceae bacterium
GGACGGTCGGGTTCGGGTGGGGTCGGTGGAGCTGTCGAGTCCGGTGATGCTGGCATCTGGCACCGCCGGGTACGGCCGGGAGCTGGCCGCATACCTCGACTTGGGTGCGCTGGGGGCGGTGGTCACGAAGTCGATCGCTGCATTCGAGTGGGCGGGGAACCCGTCGCCTCGACTGCATCCCGCTGGGGTGGGGATGATCAATGCCGTCGGGTTGCAGGGGCCTGGGCTGACCCACTGGCTGAACCACGAGCTGCCCGAGTTGATCGCCACCGGCGCGACCGTGGTGGCCAGCATCTGGGGCCGATCGGTCGACGACTACCGGCGTGCCGCGCGCCTGCTGTGCGATGCCCCGCCCGAGGTGGTCGCGGTGGAGGTCAACCTGTCGTGCCCGAACCTGGAGGGCCGACGCGGGATCTTCGCCCACGACGTCGCGCTCTCGGCCGAGGTGATGCATGCGACGGAGGCCTGCCGTCGACCGCGCTGGGCCAAGCTGAGCCCGAACACCGACCGCCTGGTGGAGGTGGCCGAGGCGGTGCGCGAGGCCGGAGCGGAGGCGGTCACGCTGATCAACACCGTGCTCGGCATGGTGATCGATCCCGTCACGTTGCGCCCGGCGCTCGGTGCCGGTGGGGGTGGCCTCAGCGGTCACGGCATCCATCCGGTCGCCGTGCGGGTGGTCCACGATGTGCATGCCGCCCTGCCGGGCCTGCCGATCGTCGGGGTCGGGGGCATCTCGACAGGGTGGGATGCCGTGGAGCTGATGCTGGCCGGTGCCTCGGCCGTGCAGGTGGGCACGGCCACGTTTGCCAACCCGCGCGCCGCCGCCCGGATCACCGCCGAGATTGCGGCGTGGGCTGTCGATCACGACGTGGCCACCATCGCCAAGCTCACCGGCCAAGCCCACCAGCGCTCGTGAAAGCGGCGTGCCGGGTCAGCCGAGCTGGTCGAAGATCCGGATAGCGGCGGGGCCGAGCAGCACGATGAACAGCACGGGCAGGATGCACACCACCATCGGGAACAGGATCTTCACGGGCAGCTTCATCGCCTGCTCCTCGGCGGCTTGGCGGCGGCGCAGGCGCATCTCGCCGGCCTGGATCTGCAGCGTCTCGCCGACCGGTACACCGAGCTGCTCCGCTTGTGCGAGTGCCGCCACGAACGCACGCAACTCAGGTACGTCGATCCGCTCGGCCATGTTCGTCAGCGCAGCCGTGCGGCCAAGCCCGACGCGCATGTCCTGTACGACGCGAGTGAACTCGTTGAACAGCGGCCCGTCGCCAGAGCGGGCGATCCGGGCGATCGCAGCGTCGATGCCGAGCCCGGCGCGCACGATCACCGCAAGCTGATCGATGGTGTCGGCGAGGTCTTTGCGCACCGCCGCGCGGCGGGCTTCGGCGCGGTTGTCGAGCACGCCGTTGGGGATGAAGTACCCGGCGACGCCCGCGCCGATCGCGATGAGCACGTTCGCCAGCGACGGTGCGCCCACGATCCGCAGGCCCATCAACCCGCCGAGCACCAACGCGCCGAGCACCTTCATCGCCAGCACTCGTTCCACGGTCCAGCCAACCGGCGAACCGGCGCGGCGCAACTTGAGGTCGATCGCGCCGAGCCGGCCGGCGGGGCCGATGCGTCCGATGCGCGCCCCGATCCGTTCGACCATCGGTTTGACGGAGCGGTCGGTGGCGCTCTGGCTGAGCAGGATCGAACGCATGTCGACCAGACGTTCGCTGGTTGGCGCGCTCATGTCCGACGGCTGATCGCGACCGCCGGAGATGGCCCACCACAGCACGGCGAACGAACAGACGATTGCAGCGGATCCGAGTACGACGATGGGTTCCACAGTCACCTCCCTCCGAGTCGATCAAGCATCACAGCCGAGAGGTTCACAGCTGAGCCTTGATCAGGCGACGCATCCAGAACCAGCCGACGATCAGCAGTACGATTCCCAGCACGATCAACGCCGGTCCGGGTGCCTTCCGCATCGGGTCGAAGTAGTCGGGGTTGGTCACGCTGAGGCCGAGCACCAGTACGAATGGTAGGGCGATCAGGACGTAGGCCGACATCCGGCCCTCGGCCGTGAGGGTTTGGATCTGGCGGGCGAGGCGTTGGCGTTCGCGTACGGTCTCGGCGACGGTTTCGAGTACGTGGGCGAGCTCGCCGCCGATCTCGCGGTTGATCTGGATTGCCGACACCACCCATTCGAAGTCGCGACTCTTCATCCGCTGTGCGGTCGCCGAGAGCGCGTCGCCTGGGTCTCGCCCGATGCGCACCTCGAACAGCACCCGCTGCAGTTCCGTTCGGGTCGGTTCTGGGCTCTGGCTGGAAACAGCGTCGAGCGCCTGGGCGAGCCCGTATCCGCCGCGCAGCGAACTGACGAGCAGCTGCAGCAGCTCCGGCAGTTGGTCGTTGAACGCACGTCGTCTGCGGTCGGCCTTGGCCGACACCAACATGCGGGCCAGCAGCGGTGTTGCGGCGAGCCCGACGATGATCCCGAGCGGACCGATGGCTGAGAACAGTACGAGTGCGAGGACGACACCTGCGGCGAAGCAGATCACCACGAACTCGCCGGGGCGTAGCGAGATACCGGCGACATCGAGGACGTTGGCGAGACCCTTGCGGCGTCCTTGGCGGTCGAGCATCCGGTCGGCGGCGCCGGTTACCCGCTCGGCAACTCCGGGACCGCCGGCGGTGGGAACCGGGCGGTCGCCGATGAGCCGATCGCGCGCTTGGTGCTCGCGAGATGAGTCTGGGAGCGCGAGCACGAACAACAACAGGAACGAGACGAAGAAGGCACCGGCACCAAGGATCAGCAGCGCCACCGACGCGCCCGACTCGCTGCCGACCGCAGGTGACAACGGCGTGGTCGCGGCCGCCACAGTGCTGTCTGTCCCGACGCTCGCCGCAGTCACCGCCGGTTCCGCCGTCCCTGCCGTGCTGCTGCCCGCCGTGTCGGCCGTGGTGCCGGCAGGTG
>JANNHO010000093.1:0-4284 GCA_031404435.1 Acidimicrobiaceae bacterium
GTCGTGCCCGATGACCAACTGAGCACGGCAACCCGCGATCTGCTTGCTCGCGCGCCACACGCGGCAGTGTGCTGTCGAAAGCTCTTGGCAAGCGCGGCTTCTACGCGCAGGTCGGCCTCGACCAGCCCGCCGCCTACGACCTCGCCGTCGAGATGATGTCGACAGCGGCGCTGTCACCCGACGCACAGGAGGGGATCGCCGCGTTCCTCGGTAAGCGCCGAGCCACGTTCACGGAACGACCCTGAGCACACCCCGGACATCGCGATCTGCATGGCGTTACGCACATGCGAGCGCGACTTGGCGGAGCCGGTAGGTCACCGTGTCACGGCGATTGCGGATCGTGCGGTCGGTGACGCGGCACTCGACGGCGAGTTCGGCGGTGGATTGCCCACTGGCGAGTCGACGGGCGAGGTCGAGATCAGCGCTGTCGATTCCCGAGCGCTCGGCGATGTCCAACAGCTCGGCAAGTTCCTCGGCGGCCGACAGAACGGTCGGCGGCGAAGCGGTCCGGTCGAAGGTGTGACCCGGCTGGGGGATGAACGTGGCCCGCCGGCGACCGGGCTGCACGAACGCGCGGTACTCGATGTCGCGCAACATGTTGGGCACGATGAAATGGGGTTTGCGGTCGACGGAGTAGTTGCGAATCGTCGACCACGCGGTGGCCACCACCTCGTCGAGGGCCGCATCGAGATCCCACGGGTTACGACTGCGCCGTCGGGCCGTAGTGCACATCCCCGGCAGGAGGCGCTGCAGGAGCAGTCGGCCGGCGAGTTCGTCCGTTCGGGCGAGTTCGACAAGGAGCCCAAGTACCTCGTCGCCGTCGATCAGGCGGGCCGCTGCGCGGTCGACTGGGGTGCGGCTGTAGCCGGTCATCGCCAAGATCTCGTCGAGGGACTCGACGTGTTCGAATCGCCACCCCCATGCCTGTGCACGGCGGATCGAGCGGGGTGACCGACTGACCCGGTCCCACTCCTGCTGGAGCCGGATGATGAGCGAGCGCGATGACGGGCGGGGGGATGACGGGGCAGATGACATGGGCGCCACGATGACGAAACCCCCTCACCGCGACCCTCATCGCTGGGCTCCCCGCGGGGGTGCTCCGGTACCGAGGTTCGTCAAGACTTCCTCGGGTACCCCCTCACCTACAGCTCACGCGCTCCGTCAGCCCGGCCCAATCGGGACTCACATCCTCAGGTCACGACACCTGTGAGTGCTGGTGGCGTCGCTGCCACCGATCGCGCCGGGTGTCGCTGCTGCGGGGGTTGACCGATTCGGTTTCCGAGCACGGGTCGCCAAGGTGCGTCAGTGACCATGGAACCAGCGACCCACTCACCCCCGAACACGCAATCCGTCTCGTCGGCCGCCGGCCCCGCCGATGGGAGCTGGAGCGCCTGCTGGGTCAGCGGTCCCGATGGCGGACGCTCGTTCGTCTTCTCGGCGAGCAGCGACGTCGTCGTCGGCCGCGCTGCCCAGGCCGACATCCGCTGCGACGATCCACTGCTCGAGCCGTTCCATCTGCGGGTACGGCGAGATGGCCAGGGTTGGGCGGTCGTCCAACTCGCGGGACGAACCCCGGCACGCATCACCGGCCACTCGATCAGCGTCGGGTCGAGCACCCTTGCGCTCACCCCCTCGCGGCGGACTGGTCGCGAACGGGACATCTCCGGAGACGCCGGGGCAAAGGCCGGGCACGCCAGCATCACCGTCAATCGTACCCCCCGGACCGTGCCGCACTGGGAGGCTGTTCCGGTCCAGCGACGCACCGTCGGACCGGAACCCGCAACGCCAGGAAACGGCGGACTGTTGCCGGCAACGGTCGCGCTGGCGGGCGCGGCAGTGATTGCGTTGGTGGTCGGACAATCGATGTTCATGCTGTTCGGATTGATCGGGGCTGCGGTCGCGATCGCGACGTGGATCAGCGGGAGGGTGACCTATCGACGGAGGGGTCGCGAACATGGACTCGCTGTTGCCGAAGCCGAGGCCCACCTCGAGCGCTCGATAGCCGGGCAGTCCGGCGAGTGGTCGGCGTTCCATGTCGCCCACTCTCCCTGGCTCCACCGTTCGATCGGAGATCTGCACGGCGGCGCCGCGTGCATCTGGCGGCGGCGCGCCGGACACCCGGACGCATTCGAGGTGTGCCTCGGCGCGGGAGACGTCGCGTTCGAGCCGGTGTTCGCGGGCGCATCGGTATCCGACGACAGCCTCGTCAGCACCTCGATGCTGTTACCCGAACAACCGGTGTGCGTGTCGTTCGGGCCGAACGCGCGGGTCGCACTGAGCGGCGCTGAGGCGACGACACTGATGCGCGCCGCACTCGTCGAACTGGCGATCGCGACCGGGCCAGCCGACTGGCAACTCGTGGTCGTCACCGAGCAGCCCCGAGATTGGGAGTGGGTGCGCACGTTGCCGCACATCGCCGACGGCGTGGGATCGAGCCGAATCCTGTCGACACGCGAGCTCCTTGATTTCAGCCGAGACCGGTCGACCGCCATCCAGACCCACACCGTGGTTGTCACTGATCTGACCGAGCAGCTGTCGCTGCGCACGGCCCCGCTCCGCCGGTTGATCGGGACCGATCCGAGCATCGCCGTCGTCTCGCTCGTTGCCGCAGGAGCGGCAGTGCCCGCAATCTGCCGGACGCTGATCGCCACTCGCGCCGATGGCCGCGCCCGGCTGGTGGCGGACGCTCACGTCGGCTCGGCGCCCATCTCGTTCAGCTACGTGGGTATGAGCGCACGTTCAGCCGCGGATGCGGTGGCCGCGCTTGCCCACTTCCGTGATCCCGAGGACCCGCGCACTGCGGGCAACGATGTTCCCCGGTGCGTCTCCCTCGTCGAGTTGCTCGCCGAGCGCCACGTCGACCCCTTCGACTCCGATTCGATCGAACGGGGTTGGATGCGCGACGCGATCGACGCCAGCCCGTGCACGCCGATCGGTCGAGCCGCAGACGGCACCGTCGACATCGATCTCGTCCGTGATGGCCCACACGCGCTACTCGCGGGCACCACGGGGGCCGGCAAGAGCGAGTTGTTGCGCAGCCTGGTGCTCGGTCTTGCCAGCTGCGTCAGCCCCGAGCAGCTGACGTTCGTGCTCGTCGACTACAAGGGGGGTGCAACCTTCGATGCGCTCACGGCGCTCCCCCACGTCGTCGGTACGGTGACCGACCTGGACGGCACACTCGCCGATCGCGCCCTGTGCAGCCTGCGCGCCGAACTCACGGTTCGCGAACGGATGCTGCGCGAACACGGCGCGGCTGATCTCACCAGCGCGCGGCTTGCGCTGCAGGCACCGGTGATGCCCCGGCTCGCCGTGGTGGTCGATGAGTTCGCTGCGTTGGCAGTGGAGCATCCGGACTTCCTGCACGCGCTCGTCGGCATCGCCCAGCGTGGACGGAGCCTCGGTGTGCACCTGCTGTTGGCGACGCAGCGGCCGAACGGGGTGATCGACGATGCGATCCGGGCCAACACCACACTGCGGATCGCCCTGCGGGTGAACGACATCGGCGACGCGCTGGATGTGGTCGGTGACACCGGTCCGGCGTCGTTCAGTCGCTCGGTGCCCGGCCGGGCGATGATGCGCCTCGGCCCTGACGAGCTGGTGACGTTCCAGACCGCGTCGTGCGGTGATGATCCCGACCCGGCTGGGCGTGGTGAACCGAGCGGGCGCGTCGGCCGGATCGTCGATGCGATCCGCGCGGCCGTTGAACACGCCCACATCGAAGCGCCTCGCCGGCCATGGCTCGAGCCGCTCCCCACCCTGCTCGCTCCGGGCGATACGAGCATCACCGACACGAGCACGGGCGTCGTGGTCGCTCGCCCGGTGGGCCTCGTCGACGTTCCCGACGAACAGGCTCGCCGCCCGCTGACGTGGCGACCCGACGACGGGCACCTACTGGTAGCAGGTTCGCAGGGCAGCGGGGTGACCTCGACCTTGCTGGCGGTGGTGGACGCCGCCCTCGATCATCCGTCGCCTTCCACCCTGTTCGTCATCGATGCAGTCGGCGATGCTCGGTGGGACACGGCATCGCCGCATCCGAACTGCGCTGCGGTCACGCGTCTCCATCAGCGCGAGCGGCTGTGGCGGGTTCTCGACCGGCTCGCATCGTGGACGCCGACGCAGGGTCGGGCGCTACTGGTGGTTGACGGCATCGCCTCGTTGCGGCACGAGCTCGAACCGTTCGAGCGGGCCGGCGAGCACGAGCTGTTCGAGCGACTCGTTGCCGAAGCCGAAACCTCCGGCATCACGATGCTGATCGGTGCAGACACGGTCAGCCGGATGCCCGCA
>JANNHO010000094.1:0-9026 GCA_031404435.1 Acidimicrobiaceae bacterium
CGCCTGTCGGAGCGACACGAGGTCGGGCAGGCGGTTGTGCTCGTCGGCGATGAGATGGTCGAACATCGCCGCGATCGAGTCCCAGTTCGGGTCCTCCACGGCGCGCATTCGGGTGGCGACGATCCGCTGCATGTTCTCCTCGCTGGCCACGAGCCCCGCGACCGACATCAGCACCAGGCGGTCGACCCGCTCGGGGTGGCGGAGCGCAACCGCGGCTGCGACCCACGAACCGAGGGAGGTCCCGAGTAGGTGGGCGTGGGCGATGCCCAGCGCGTCCATCACGGCGAGCGTGTGGTCGACGTAGTGGCTGATCTCGAAATCGTGGTCGGGCCGTTCGGAGAAGCCGTTGCCGACGAAGTCGAACGCGACAGACCGGAAGTGCTCGCCGTACGGGCCGAGATTGCGGGCGAAGGTCTCCCAGTGGCCGCCGGTGCCGTGCAGCATCACGACCGCTGGAGCGTCGACGGGCCCCGACTCTGCGTAGCGGGTACGCACGCCGCCTGCGTCCAGGAAGCCGTGGCGGAACTCCACCTTGCGTAGGGCGCTCCAGATGCTCGGATGGTCCTCGACCTGCTCGGTCATGTCGCAGTTCCTGTCGGGTCGGCACCGGTTGGGTCGGCACGGTGCGCGGCGAGGCGCTCGGCGGTGGTGCGCTCCCACTCCGCCAGCGGAATCATCACGCCGTCGTCGGTGATCATGCGTTCGGTCGCGGCGACGATCTCGGCATCGTTCATGGCGAGGTCGAGGACGACACGCCAGGGCTGGCGCACCTGCCAGGGCGTGACCACGTACACCTCGATCATGTTGTGCTCGGGGTCGCGGAAGTAGATGCTCCAACTGTTGCCATGGTTGCGGGCCTCGAGCTCGGTGGCACCATGCGCGGCGGCGAGCGCGGCGAACGTCCGCAGGTCGTCGAGGCTGCCGACTCGAAACGACACCTGGCCGAGCACCTGTGTCGTCGGTTCGCCGGTGCGACCGCGAACGAACACCACTTGGTGGTGCTCGCCATTCGAGCCGGTGAGGAACGTGAGGTGTTTGCCCTGGAAGTCGCCCTCGTCGCTGACGACCATGCCGAACACCTGGGTGTAGAACTCGACCATCAGGTTCGGGTCGTGCACGAAGATCCCGAGATGGGTGAGCTGTGCGTTCGGAATCGTGGTCGTGCGCGTTCGCGGCGCGACCTCGGGAGAACGATCAGGTGCTGGCAGGTCGGGTCGTGACATCTCGCTCCATCATTGCAAGCCTCCAGTGTCGCTTGACGGATGCGTCAACATCGTGTCGAAAGGCGGCGCGGCCAGATCCTGATTCCCCGTCGCACCTACGGGGCTACTGTCGATAGGCGTGGTCAGCACACCAGCACATCAACACTCCATGCACGGACCGCAGACGCAACAACAGGAACGGGGTCCCGCATGAAGGTCGGCGTGTACTTCGACATGCGCAACCCTCCCGAGTGGCGACAGGACTGGTCGCGCCTCTACGGCTTCACCCTGGAGATGTGCCAAGAGGCCGAGCACCTCGGCCTCGACTCGGTCTGGACGAGCGAACACCATCTGTTCGACGACGGCTACCTCACGCAGCCGCTCACGATGCTGGCCGGGATCGCCGCGGCGACGAGCACGATCCGTCTCGGCGCCGCTGTCCTGCTCGCCCCATTGCGCCCTGCGATCCAGATCGCCGAGGAAGCGACGATCGTCGACCTGCTCTCGGGTGGACGGCTCGACCTCGGCCTCGGCGCCGGCTACCGCCACCCCGAGTACGAGTTGTTCGACGCCGACATCACCAGGCGCTACACCACCACCGATCGCCGCGTGGCCGAGCTGCGCGCGATATTCGCCGACCCCCGCCACATGCCCCCGCCGGCGAATGGTCAGATCCCTATCTTCCTCGGCTACCAGGGGCCGAAGGGCGCCAAGCGAGCGGGGAAGCTGGGCACCGGCCTGTTGAGCGCGAACGGTGCGTTGTGGGAGCCGTATCGTGACGGGCTGGTTGAGGCCGGCCACGATCCATCGGCCACCCACATGAAGGGCGCGTTCTCCGGCTGGGTGAGCGACGACCCCGATGCCGACTGGCCCATCGTCAAGGAGCATCTCCGCCACCAGCTCGACTCGTACCGGCGCTACATGGTCGAGGGCACCGACATGCCGATCCCACGGCCGGTCGATCCCGAGCGCATCCGTGCCGAGGACAACATGGGCAAGGTGCTCGGTTCCTTCGTCCACAGCACGGCCGAAATCGTCGCCCGGTCGGTGCGTGAGTACATCGGCGCAGCGCCTGTCGAGGAGATCTTCATCTGGGCGTCCATCTCCGGAATGCCCGAGCAGATGGTTGCCGACCACATCCGCCGCATCGCCACGCAGCTCAAGCCATTGCTCGCCTGAGATGGACGTCGTCGGGCAGGTGCGCCCAGGTACCCGGCTCGCCGGCCGCACCGCGATCGTCACGGGTGCCAGCCGGGGACTCGGCAAGGCGATCGCCATTGCGTTTGCCCGTGAGGGCGCAGCCGTCGCGGTGGTGGCCCGCAGCGAGGCGCAGTGGAGCGACCGGCTGCCCGGCACGATCCACGAGACCGTCGCAGCGATCGAAGAGTTCGGTGGGCGCGCCGTCGCCGTCGCCGCCGACCTCTCACAGCTCGACGAGGTCGAGCAGGCGTACCGCGCCGTACGTGACACGTTGGGCCCGGTCGATCTTCTCGTCAACAACGCCGCACTGACCGTTCCCGGCCGGCCGCCGAAGGCGGGCGACACGCCACGCGAGCAGCGTGCACCTGCAGCTCCAGCTCCAGCGGCCGCCGCGCAACCATCCGCTCCGTTCGGGTCGTTCCTCACCTTTCCGCTCTCGGGCCTGCAGCGCCACCTTGCGGTCGGGCTGTTCGCCTCGTACCGGCTCATGCAGCTCGTGCTGCCGGACATGCTGTCGTTCGGCCGCGGGTCGATCGTCAACATCAGCTCGGTCGCTGGGCTGTTCCCCGGCGAGGGCCCGTACGACAAGGCCGGCACGCCGGGGCCGATCGCGTACGGCGGCAACAAGGCTGCGCTCCACCACCTGACGCAGAGCGTCGCGATCGAGATGCAGCCACACGGCATCGCCGTCAACGTGCTCTCACCCAGCGAGCCGGTGATCACGCCGGGAAACCTTTATGCCGCTGCCGGCGAGACGAACTGGGCCAGCCCCGAAGACTTCGCCGAGGCGACGATCCGCGTGGCACTCGTCGATGCGAACGAGGTCACCGGCCAGCTGCTGTGGGATCACGACGTGCTCCATGCCGAGCTCGGCAAGCGCGGCTGGCTGCGGTGATCGAGCGGCTCACCTTCGTAAGTAACGTGCTCGCATGATTCTGCAGCCGTCCACGACTACGATCAACCCGCTCGACTTCGAGGCGCGCACCGGTTGGGCGATCAAGCCCGAGGGAGCGTGCAAGGGCGACGTGTGCGTGCCCCTGCCCGACGGACGCCTGCACGATGGCACGTTCGAGGTGAAGGCGCTAGCAGCACGTCTCGGCATGCCGATCGTCGTCGACGAGGCCAGCGGCCTGCGTGCGCTCGGGCCCGATACGGCCGTCACAGGCCGCGCGCTCACCACGGCGACTGCGCCCGATCTCGTGCTTCCCGACCTCGACGGCACACCCTGTCGCATCGCCGACCTGCGGCCGCACAGGGTGGTGCTGGTCGCCTGGGCCTCATGGTGAGGCTGCCGACTCGACCTGCCCGTGTGGCAGGCACTGCGTGAGGAACTCCATCCACAGGGCATCGAGATCGTCACGGTCGCCCTCGACACCGGCGGAGCCGATGCCGCACGGCCATTCATCGAGGCCGCCCGGCCGACGCACCCGTCGCTGATCGACCGGGCTCACCTCTGCGACGAGCTTCTCGGCATCGTCAACGTGCCGTCTTCGGTGTGGATCGACGAGCACGGCACGATCGTGCGCCCCGCCGAGCCAGCGTGGCCGGGCAGCACCCCGGTGCTCGACATGCTCCCCGAGCTGACCGCCGAGGTACCGCTGGAACGCAAGAACGTGATCGACGAGATCCGGCGGTTCCACATCACGCCTGAGATCACCGCGATCATGCTGCGCGACTGGGCCGAACGAGGCGCCGACAGCCGGTATGTGCTGTCGCCCGACGAGGTGATCGTCCGCTCGCTCCCGCGTGGGATCGACGAGGCCGCAGCAGCCGCCCACTTCGAGCTCGCGCAGCACCTTCACCTCGCAGGCGACCACGACGCCGCAGTCGTTCACTTCCGCAACGCGCACAGGCTCGACCCGTCGAACTGGACCTACAAGCGCCAGGCGTGGAGCCTCGAGACGAGCGACACGACGGGAACGGTCGAGCGGTACGGCACCGGATGGCTGGAGAGCGTCCAGGCAATCGGAGCCGAGCAGTACTACCCAGAGATCCGGCCGTGAACGGGCCGGCTGCGGCGTAGCAGGCGGCCGGGGGTGGACACCGAGATGTGTCAGCCGACCGAGTCGCTGGCCGACGCCAGGTACCGCTCGCGGTACTCGGCCTTCGTCGTCTCGGCCGTGTCGACATCGGTGGCCAGCGAACGCAACGCACCGACGGTCGCCTGTTCCTTGGGTGTGCGCCGAAACGGATCCCAGTCGTAGAACCTACAGGCGTTCTCCCACGTGATCTGGTGGATCACGTCGTCGGCGATGCCGGCATTGACCAGCTCCTCCATCAGCACTTCGGGCGAGTTCGGCCATGTGGAGTCGCTGTGCGGGTAGTCGCACTCCCACGCCACCGTGTGCTCGCCGATGCGGTCGATGATCCGCAGGTTGGTCGGCTCGCTGATGAAACAACCGAGGAAGTTCTTCTTCCAGATCTCGGTGGCGGTGGCGGCACCGATGTCGAGGCCGGTCCACGATTGGTTCCACATGTGCTTGTCCATACGGTCGAGGAGGAACGGCACCCACCCGATGCCGCCCTCGGACATCGCCACCTTCAGATTGGGGAACTTGCGGAACGTACCCGACGTGATCAGGTCGGTGCAGGCCACACCCGACAGCTGCGCCGCCAGCACGATCAGCTGGTCGGCCGTGGCACCTTCCGGGCGAGTGAGGAGGTTGAACGCGCCGCCGATGTGCATCGACAACACGATGCCGAGCCGTTCGCATGCCTCGAGCACCGAGTCCCAGTGGTCGCCGTAGAAGCTGGGTAGCCCGTTGACGTACGGCGTTTCGGGGAACGTGATCGCCTTGCAACCCTTGGCGGCGATGCGCTCGAGCTCGACCACGCAGGCCTCGGTGTCCCACAGCGGGATTATGCAGAGCGGGATGATCCGGCCGGGGTACGAGCCGGCGAGCTCTTCGATTTGCCAGTCGTTGTAAGCCGACACGGCGATCGCCGAGAGGGCCAGATCGGGCTTGCCTGCAAGCCAGGCACCGGCGAAGCCGACCGCTGTGCCGAAGTTGAGCGAGGCGAGGACGCCGTTGGCGTTCATGTCGCGAACCCGCTGATGGACGTCGTAGCACCCGGGCCGCATCTCGGCAAGGCCGACCGGGTCGAAGCTCCACTCCTTTCGTGGCCACGATGCCGTCGCTCCGAGACCGACCGTGCCCATGACTTCGCCCTGGAACACCCACTGGTCGACGCCGCTCGCCAGACGCTCGAACTGCGGGCCTTGATCGCGGTACTTCGCCGGCATGTGCTTTTCGAATAGGTCGTGCGGTTCGATCACGTGGTCGTCGATGCTGACCAGGATCATGTCGTCGTGGTTCACGATGTTGCCCCCTCGGCAAATGCCAACTTGACGGATGCGTCAACTCACACGCTACAGCGCGATCGAACCTGACACATGTGTCGAGTCGGGCGATCCGTCGCGACTACGGTGCCGCGAATGCCGACCACGACGACCGCCATCTCGTACTGCCGTCTCTGTCCGGCGGCGTGCGGGATCGTGCTCGAGCTCGACGGCGACCGGGTGGTGAAGATCTCCGGAGACGACGAGCACCCGCTCACACGCGGGTTCACGTGCACCAAGGGCCGCCACCTCGCCGACTTCCACACCGACACGGCCAGGCTCGGCACCTCGCTCCGGCGACGAGCCGACGGCGCGCACGAGCCGGTCGCGGTCGACACCGCGATCGCCGAGATCGCCGCGCGCCTCACCGACATCATCGCCGAGTACGGCCCCGAGTCGGTCGCCCTGTACACCGGCACCAGCGCGGCGATGGCGTCGCTGACGCTGCCGTTCACGCTCGCGTTCTGGCGCACGATCGGGTCGTCGAAGAAGTTCTCGTCAATGTCGGTCGACCAGTCCGCGAAGTGGGTCGCCGAGAACCGGCTCGGCCGATGGGCCGCCGGCGGCCAGCGGTTCGCCGAGGCCGACGTCTGGGTACTCGTCGGCACCAACCCGCTGATCAGCATGCAGGGCGGCTACTTCACCGGGTTCCCGATCCACGACGGCATGCGCCGGCTCCAGCAGGAGCAGCAGCGTGGCCTGCAGCTCGTGGTGGTCGACCCTCGGCGCACCGAGCTCGCGTCCCGCGCCAACATCCACCTCCAGCTCATCCCTGGCACCGACGCCGTGCTGTTCGCGGCGATCATCGGCGTACTGTTGGCCGAGGATCTGATCGATCACGGGTTCACCGATGCATGGGCCGACGGCCTCGACGCGCTGCGGGCCGCCGTTGCGCCGTTCACAGCCGAGCGCGCCGGTGCGATCTGCGGGGTCGACCCCGACGACATCGCCCGTGCCGCCCGGCTCTTCGCTGCGGGGCCACGAGGCATGGCCACTGGCGGCACCGGACCCGACATGGGCCCGCACGCCAACCTCGCCGAACACCTGATCCAGGTGACCAACGTGCTGTGCGGCCGTTACGCCCGACCAGGCGATCAGCTGAGCGGCACCGCGGTGCTCGGCTCCGGCAAGGCGTTGCCCGCCGCGGCCATCGCCCCCGACCGTCACTGGGAACGCACCGAGCCCGGCATCCGCGGCATCGGGGCATTGAACGGTGAGATGCCGTCGGTCACCCTGCCCGACGAGATCACCCGCGATGACGACCGCCGCATCCGCGCGCTGATCGTGTCGGGCGGCAACCCGGTCGCGGCCGTGCCCGGCACCCGTGCGATGGCCGACGCTCTCGCATCGCTCGATCTGCTCGTGACGGTCGACCCGTACCGGTCGCAGACCGCCGAGCTCGCCGACTACGTGATCGCGCCCGTCATGCACCTGGAACGGCCCGACACCACGCGCGCGTACGAGTCGCTGATGGACCGTCCATTCGCGCAGTACACGCCGGCGATCCTTGATGCGCCGGTCGACACGATCGACGACTGGGAGTTCTTTCTCCGGCTGGCGTGGGCAATGGGTTCGACGCTGAAGGTCGCCGGCCGCGAGTACCCGCCGTCGGCCGATGCCCCGACGGCCGACGAGGTGCTGGCGTCGTTTTCGGCTCGCGCCAATGTGCCGCTCGACACTGTGCGCTCGTTTCCCCACGGTGCGATGTTCGACGAGGTCACCCCGGCGCGTGCCGTTGCGCCGGGCGCCGGGGTGAGCGACCGATTCGCCGTCGCGCCGCCCGACGTGGTCGCCGAGCTCGCCGCCCTCGCCGCCGTAGGCGCCGTTGAGAGTGCCGGCCGGCGCGCTGATGACGAGCTGTTGCTGATCGTTCGGCGTGCCAAGGAGGTCATCAACTCCACCGGCACCCAGATCGTCGGTCTGGTCCGGAATCGCCGCAACCCGTGCCATCTGCACCCGGACGACCTCACCCGGCTCGGGCTGCGCGAGGGGGCAGAGGTGACGCTCACCAGCGCACACGGCACCATCCACACCACGGTCGCCGGCGATGCCACGCTTCGGCCAGGTGTTGCATCGATGACCCACGGATTCGGGGGGCCCGGCCCGGCGGAAGCGCCCGAACGCGGTGGGGCCAGCACGAACGGGCTGCTCAGCGGATTCGCGAACCTGCAGGCGATCAGCGGCATGCCGCTCATGACCGCAGTCCCCGTCACGATCGCAGCTGTGTGACGCCGTTCGGCCAGCAGCCAGTCGACACATGTGTCAAGTTTCCGGTCCGCTAGCGTCACGACCGTCAGAAAGGCGTCTCCATGCGGTTCATCTTCCAGTATCCAGACTTCCATGGCACCGACGGTGACATGCTCGACGCTGGACCGGTCGCCGAGCTTGCCGTCACAGCCGAGCGCAGCGGCTGGAACGGCTTCTCGTTCACGGAGCACCCGGCACCCACCGAGAAGTGGCTGCAAACGGGCGGCCACCAGAGCCTCGACCCCTTCGTCGCGCTCTCGCACGTGGCTGCGGTCACCACCGAGATGAAGCTCCTCACGTACCTCGCGGTGCTGCCGTACCGGAACCCGTTGTTGCTCGCGAAGTCGGCAGCCACGGTCGACAAGCTGTCGAACGGCCGCTTCATCCTCGGCGTGGGCACCGGTTACCTGAAAGCCGAGTTCTTCGCGCTCGGTGTCGACTTCGATGAGCGCAACGAACAGTTCGACGAGGCCCTCGACGTCATGCCGATGCACTGGTCGGGCGAGCCGTTCGACTACGAGGGCAAGCACTTCAACGCCCGCGGCACGATTGGGCGCCCGCGCCCCGTGCAGATCCCGATCCCGATCTGGATCGGCGGCAACGCCAAGCGCACGCTGCGCCGCGTCGCCGAACGCGCTCAGGGCTGGATGCCGCTCACGGGCCCCGCCGGCATGTTCTCGACCGTGCGATCCCCCGAGGTCACCTCTGCCGACGACATCCTCGCTCGACTCGAGCTGCTGAAGGAGTACGCGGGCGACCGTTTTGGCGAACTCGACCTGACGATCGCGTACCCCGACCCGACCGTGTACGACCTCAACACCGACGTGGAACGGCACCGCGAGCACCTCGGCCGGCTCGCCGAGATCGGCGCCACGTGGATCGTGGTGCCAGGGCCAACTGAGCAGGCGCCCATCGCAAGCGAGTTCGTGCAGGGCTTTGCGGAGACCTACTTCACGGAACCGACATGAGAGGCGCATCATGAGCAACTTCTTCCAGGACTACTTCGCGGCGTGGGATCGGCTCGATCTCGATGGCGT
>JANNHO010000095.1:0-2773 GCA_031404435.1 Acidimicrobiaceae bacterium
GTGACCAGAACGAGTAAGCCCTCGGTCATCTAGCGTGCGGCAGTGATGCGCGCTGTTGTCTGTCGAGAGTATGGGCCCCCCGAAACGCTGGTGGTGGACGAGGTTCCGGTGCCGTCGCCGCGTGCGGGGCAGGTGCTGATCGAGGTGGCCGCCGCAGCGGTCAACTTTCCCGACGTGTTGATCCTCAACAACCAGTACCAGCTGTCGGTGCCGTTGCCGTTCACCCCCGGCAGCGAGTGCGCCGGAACCGTCGCTGCGGTCGGGGCCAACGTCACCTCGGTTGCCGTGGGCGACCGGGTGTTTGCCAGCACCATGTTCGGAGCGTTCGCCGAGTTCGTGGTCGCCGCAGCCGAATCGGTCCGCCCCGTACCCGACGGCGTCGACGTGCGGGCAACGGCCGGGTTCTGGGTCGCGCACGCCACCGCCTACCACGCGCTGCGCTCGGTGGCCGAGGTCGCCGCCGGTGCCAGGGTCGTGGTCCTCGGCGCGGCCGGCGGTGTGGGCCTTGCCACTGTCGAATTGGCGGTCGCCCTCGGGGCTGTGGTGATTGCCGCCGCCTCGAGCGAGGAGAAGCTGGCGCTGTGTCGCGAACGCGGCGCCGCCCACACGATCAACTACGACGAGAGCGATGTGCGCGATGCAATTCGCGAGTTCGCACCCGACGGTGCCGACGTGGTGATCGATCCGGTCGGTGGCCCGTATGCCGAGCGGGCGTTGCGCTCGACCCGCTGGGGTGGCCGGTTCGTGACGGTCGGTTTCGCGTCCGGTGAGATCCCGCGGATCCCGCTGAACCTGGTGCTGTTGAAGGGTGTGGTGATCAAGGGCTTCGAGATCCGCACCTTCGCCCACCACGCGCCAGAGCAGGCCGCACGTGACGAGCGCGAGCTGATGGAGCTGCTGGCGTCAGGCCGGATCGTGCCGCACATCTCCTCGACACACCCGCTCGAGCATGCCGCCGCGGCTCTGCGCGAAGTAGCCGATCGGCGGGCTCTCGGCAAGGTGCTCGTCACCCCATGAGCGACGCGCCATCGGTTTTGTTCCTGTGCACGGGCAATGCCGCCCGCTCGGTGATGGCAGGCGTCGCACTGGCGCACCGCCGCGCCGACCTGACCGTGGAGACCGCGGGGACGCTGGTGGTCGGGGGGATGCCGATCAGCTGGCGCACTCGGGCAGCGCTCGACGACGTTGGTTTGCCGTGGCCGCGCCACGCCAGCAAGCAGGCCGACCGGAGGCTGTTGGCGAGGGCCGACCTGATCGTCGGCCTGGCCCCGGAGCACATCCACTGGGTGCGTCGCGAGCACCCCGAGATGGCTGCGCGTGCCGGCACGCTCATCCGTTTGACCAAGGAGTTGCCGGCACCGATGTCGCCGTTGGCCGAGCGGGTCGCGCAGCTCGCGCTGGCCGGTACGGAGTTGGAGCCATGGGAGGAGGTCGTCGATCCCGGCGGTGGCGAGGTTGTGGATTTCATCGCGTGTGCGCGCGACATCGTGGTCCTCGTCGACCGGTTGGCGGAGCTGCTGTGAATCTCGTCATCGTGGCCGGGGCGGGCCGCGCATGAGGTTCGGGGTGCAGCACGGCATCGGCGACCCGAAGTGGACGCCGCGAATCATCTCGCCGCACGAAACGAAGCGATTCGCCACCACGGCCGAGCGGGTCGGCTACGACGCGATCGCGTTCACCGATCACCCGGCACCGTCGAACCGCTGGGTCGAATCCGGTGGCGAGGGCGTGGCCGACCTCTTCACCTCGCTCGGGTTCTGTGCCGCAGTCACCTCGACGGTCCGGCTGCTCAGCTGGGTGCTGCTGCCCACGTACCGCAACCCGTTCGTTACTGCGCATCAGGTGGCAACGCTCGATCACCTCAGCGAGGGTCGGGTCACGCTCGGGATGGGGACGGGCTACCTGAAGTCGGAGTTCCACGCGCTCGGCGTCGACCCGAACAACCGCCGTCAGCGTTTCGAAGAGGCGATGGTCATCGCCAAACAGGTGTGGGCGGGACACGACGTCACCCATGACGGCCATGGTTTCTCGGCCCGTGGCGTGCGGTGCGTCCCCGCCGCAGTGCAGTCCCCGCACCCGCCGCTGTGGCTGCACGGCAACACCGACTGGGGGCTCGACTGGGCGGTGCGTGAAGGTGACGGCTGGGTCGGGATGATCATCTCCGAGGAACGGGTCCGCACGCTGCGGACCCGCGCCATACCGACTCTGCCTGCGTTCGCGCAGCGCGTCGACGACCTGCGGATCGCGTGCGAGCAAGCGGGTCGCGCCCCGGCCACGCTGGAGATCATCTGCACCGGGGTGTGGGGCATGCTCGACGTGCGCCGCGGTTTGAACGCCGAACAGATGCGTGACGAGGTCGGTCAGCTCGAAGCGATCGGTTCCGGGTGGATCGTGTTCAACCTGTGTGGTGACGACCCCGACGCGTCGATCGACACGCTCGAATGGGTCGCCGCCGAGGTCGTCGCGCCCCGTCACTAGACCGTCGCCAGAACCTGCGCCAGCGCAGGACATGCGTTCGGTGTCGCAGCGGGCTTCGCTTGCGACCCCTGTTACCAAATGGTCGTAATCGGGAACTCGTGTAATGCTGGGTCGCTGGTCAGGAGCGGACAACCGACGAGTTCGGCCTGCGCCGCGAGGACCCGATCGAATGGATCGCGATGCCCGGCTTGATACTGCCCGGCGCGGAGAGCGTCGGCCGATCGGCCAACACCCGTGCCGAACAGCGACCTGTCGCCCGACGGGAAGCACGCCGCCTACATCAAGGACTACAACC
>JANNHO010000096.1:0-6220 GCA_031404435.1 Acidimicrobiaceae bacterium
GAACTGGATTCGCCGTCCCGCCGACTTCCCGTTGCGCAGCCTGCAACGTCACACCGCCGAACTGGAAGTGTCCGCCCGATGAACAGTGAAGCCCTCACCGCCGCGCCCAAGGTTCTGCTCCACGACCACCTCGACGGCGGCCTGCGCCCGGCCACCGTGGTGGAGTTGGCCGAGGAGTACGGCTACCAACTGCTGCCGAGCGCCGACGTGGCCGAGCTCGCCTCGTGGTTCAATCGCGGCGCCAAGCGCAACGACCTCGTGCTGTACCTGGAGACCTTCGCTCACACGGTCGGGGTGATGCAGCACCGCGATGCGATCGAACGCGTGGCCTTCGAATGCGCCCGCGATCTGGCCGCCGATGGCAACGTGTACGCCGAGGTCCGCTTCGCTCCCGAGTTGCACATGGAGGAGGGACTCACCCTCGACGAGGTGATGAAGGCCGTGCTCGACGGCTTCCGGGCCGGCTCGCAGGGCACCGACTTGACGATCTACGCGATCTGTTCGGCGATGCGCACCGCGGCGCGCAGCCTGGAGATCGCCGAGCTTGCGGTGCGCTGGCGCGAGGAGGGCGTGGTCGGCTTCGACATCGCCGGTGCCGAAGCCGGCTTCCCGCCAACCCGCCACCTCGACGCGTTCCAGTACGTGCAGCGCGAAAACTTCCACTCCACAATCCACGCCGGCGAGGCATTCGGATTGCCGAGCATCTGGGAGGCGTTGCAGTTCTGCGGCGCCGAACGGCTCGGCCACGGCGTGCGCATCGTCGACGACATCTCCGGCACACAGGGTGAGGAACAGCTCGGCCGCCTTGCCGCATATGTACGCGACCGCCGCATCCCGCTCGAGCTGTGTCCCACCTCCAACGTCGGCACCGGCGTCTGTGCATCCATCGCCGAACACCCGATCGGGATGCTCCGCCGGCTCCGCTTCCGGGTCACGGTCAACACCGACAACCGGCTGATGAGTGCCACGTCGATGACGCACGAGTTCGCCGAACTGAACGACGCGTTCGGCTGGGGCCTCGACGATTTCGAGTGGCTCACCGTCAACGCAATGAAGAGTGCGTTCGCTCCGTTCCCCGAACGGCTGCGGATCATCAACGGGCTGATCAAACCGCGCTACGCGCTGCTGCGCGCCGATGCCACGCTCGGCGCAATCTGATCCGTCGATGACCGCTCCCTGACCGCTCCCTGGCTGGACTGAGTCCGCGTCTGGCACACTCGACGTCATGCCTGTTGTCGTTCATCATGTCGATCATCCGCTCATCGCCGACGCGTTGGTGCGGGTGCGCGATGCCTCCACCCCCAACGCCCTGTTTCGCCAGGAGCTCGAGCGGATCGGGTCGCTGCTGCTCGCCGAGGCGACCCGGTCACTGCCGACGAAAGCGGTCCGGGTCACCACCCCGCTGACCGAGACCGATGGCCGCGTGCTCGCCTCCGAGCCGGTGGTCGTGCCTGTTCTACGCGCCGGCCTCGGATTCGTGCACGCTGCCCAGGAGCTGATGCCCAACGCCGACATCGGCTTCATCGGGATCTCGCGCGACGAAGAAACCTTTCAACCCAAGCCGTACGTCAACAAGCTCCCCGAGACGCTGGCGGGGCGCCAATGCATCGTGCTCGACCCGATGCTCGCAACAGGCGGATCGCTGGCGCATGCGTGCACGCTGCTGCTCGACCGTGGCGCGACCGGAACGATCATCGTCGTGTGCGTACTCGCCGCTCCGGAGGGCATCGCCCTGTTGGAAGCGGCCGGGCTCGACCTCGCGATCTACACCGCGGCGGTCGACGAGCGACTGAACGACACGGCCTTCATCGTCCCCGGCCTCGGCGACGCCGGCGACCGCCAGTTCGGCTCACCCGCCTGACACCAGGCCAGCCACGCGGGGCGTGCACCGCCGACCGAACACGCTGCGTGACGACAGCGCGGCCATGCTGCGACGCTGTCAGGCGATCCCACAGATGTCGAGCGCCAACAATGCGAGGGCGCGTGCTGTGGTGAGCACGTCGGCGAGTACCACGTGTTCGTCGGGACCATGCGCGAGCGCAACATCACCCGGGCCGTACTGGATGGTGGGCACTCCGCCGATGCCGGTCATCAGGCGTAGGTCGCTGCCGTACGGCGCGACCCAGGTGTCCTGTTTGGTGTCGCTCACGGCCAGGTGCGCGGCGCTCATCTGCTCGAGCAGGCCGGTACCGTCTGGCAGCCGGCCGGAGGCGAACTGCCCGCCCCACCACTCCACCGTCACCGGGTGATCGCACAACCATGGGTCGGCCGTACACGCCCGCAACACCGCCGCTTCGAGCGCCTCACGAGCGACCTCGGGGGGCTCGTCGAGCGCCACGCCGAAGCGCCCCTCGGCCACCAACAAGTCGGGCACCGACGATGCCCAGTCGCCAGCGGTGATCGTGCCGATCGACACCGGATAGGCCAGCGGGAACTTCGAACTCACGACCGCGTCACGGTTGCGCTCGGCTTCCAGCTCGATGATCGCCTGGTGGATCGGGACGAACTTCTCGATCGCGCTGACCCCCGACGTTCGTCGCGACGCGTGCGTCGCGTGCCCGTGCACGTGGAGACGAAAGGTGAGCGCTCCTGCGTTGGCTGGGACAAGATCGAGGTCGGTCGGCTCGGGAATCACACAGGCATCGGCGCGCCACCCGCGCTGCAAGGTGGCGAACGTTCCCAGGCCACCGTCCTCCTCACCCAGCACCGCAGCAACGACGAGGTCGCCACGCAACGAGACGCCGGCCCGGCGGATGGCATCGGCAACCCACAGCGAGGCGACCACACCAGCTTTCATATCGCATGTTCCACGTCCGAACATTCGGCCATCTACGACGCGTGGTTCGAACGCTGACGCCGACCACTTCGCCGGGTCACCGGGCGGCACGACGTCGACATGGCCGTTCAACATCAGGCTGCGCCCGTTGCCGTGACCGGGTAACAAGCCGACCACACCCCACGCCTCCGTGCGGTCCACCTCCATACCGGGGAAGTCGGCAAGCCCACTGACTTCCCCGAGCGGAATCTGCCAATGATCGACGTCGAGTCCCTGATCGCCCATCAACCCGGCGACATGATGAATCGCCTCGTTCTCGGCGTCGCTGCCGCTGATACTCGGCACCCTCACGAAGTCGGCCAGCGACCGCATCATCGCCTCGCTCCGATCGTCGATCACCGCCAACACCCGCGCCGCCGCGACGGACATGTCGGTCACGGGCTGGTCACCTTCGAGTTCGCCGGCGTCTCGACCTCGAGCTCAGCAGCGGTCATCGAGAGGTCGTCATCGGTCGTTGGCATGGTCAGTCGTCGAAGTCGTCGAGATCGGAGATCGTTGGCGGCTCGATTCCGTAGTGGCGCATGCCGTCTTCGATACGGCGGTTCACGGTTTCCAGCACGGCGATGCGGGCGTAGCGCTTCTGCTCACCGGCGATCACCTCCCAGGGAGCGTCGGCGTGGTTGGTTGTGGCGAACATGTCCTCGGCGGCCGCGTCGTACTGGCGGTTCTTGTCGCGGTTGCGCCAATCCTCATCGGTCAGCTTCCACCGCTTCAGCGGGTCGTCGCGCCGGCCTTCGAATCGACGGAGTTGCTCGTCGTCTGAGATGTGGATCCAGAACTTCACCAGAATCAGACCCTCTGCGACGAGCGATTTCTCGAATTCGACGATCGAATCGTACGCCCGTCTCCACTCCGCCTCGGACGCGTAGCCCTCGATTCGCTCGACCAGTATCCGGCCATACCAGCTGCGGTCGAACACCGCCATCTCCCCGAGGCCGGGAAGCTCACGGTAGAAGCGCCACAAGAAGTGGTGGCGTTTTTCCGCCTTTGTCGGAGCGGCGTAGTTGATGACGTCGTAGTGACGGGGATCGAGGTGTCCGACGATCGCCTTGATCGCGCCGCCCTTGCCGGCCGCGTCCGGCCCCTCAAAAACCACCAGCAAACCAGGTCCGACCGTGCCGTCGCCCATCTGCCCGCCGAGGTGCAGCCGCAGCTGCAAGAGGCGACGCTGTTCATCCTCGAGCCGCTTGGCGTACTGTTCGCGATCGAGGCGGAGCGAGAGATCAAGCTTGTCGAGGATGGGCATGGGTGCTCCGAAACATGTTGCCTCCCTGTCCGGGAGCGGCGGCGACGCCACCGCCCAGGTTACGCCCCAGCCGTCGTGTCGGCTTGGTTCCGCTCAGTGCTGAGACCTAGTGCTTGGACGGCGTCCAGCCACCGAAGCCGGTCACCTCGGACTCCTCGACCACGCCAACCACCGACGTCACCCAGTCGAGCCTGTCACGCATGATCCGGTCGACGCCCTGGTTGAGCGTGTCGCCGGCCACTGCGCAGCTGCCGCACGCTCCGGCGAGCTTGAGCGACACGATGCCGGCGACGACATCCACCGACATCAGGTGAAGTTCCCCACCATCGGCGACGATCACCGGACGGACGATTTCGACGATTTCGAGCAGGTCGCGCACCCGTGACGTTGCGTCCGGGTGCTCGCCGATGATCTCGAACTGGTCGTCGTTGACGGAAGCAGTGGAATCGGCAATGGTCACGCCCTCATTCAACACCGCGCGACCCCGGTTTGTGCCCGCGCCGGACGTCTAGACAGTCCACTGACGGTCCGCGAGCGTGAGTTCATTCAAGGCCTGAAGGTGCTGGTCGGGCGCCTCCTCCAATGCGATCAGCGAATCGTTGGCAGTGGCCGACGTGCGGATCAGCTCGTCGAGCTTGCGCTGCGTTGCAGCGGTCTGGCGAGCTTGGGTGTGCTGGATCACAAAAGTCATCACCATCGTGATCGAGGCAGTCGTGGCATAGAGCGCGGTGGCCCACCACGTCGGAAAGTTGTAGAACAGACCCACCAACACCCATGCGACGATGACGGCGGCGGCGATCACTCCGGCCACCGCGTGGGAAGACCCGTCACTCACTCGGTGAAGGCTGCGGCTGGTCCAGTGCCGATCCTTCCAACTTGGCGCATGGCTCGACGCACCGCTGATCGTGGGCAACCGACGTCGCTCACGCGGATCGGCGGGGCCGTCATCAGAGGTCGACACGTACGACTCCATTCGTCTGCACCCGCTCGTTTCGTACGGCTGGATGTGTCGGCTGTGGGTGGGCGCGTTTCACGCACACCCACAGCCGATCACGCACGCGAGCAGCCGGGGGCGGGACCGGGCTCAGCGAGTGCTTCGACGACTGAAGATGCTGTACCCCCCTGGGCCCACAAGGCACCCGATCACGATCAGCACGATGCCGAAGATGATCTGCCCCTGGATGAGTTGCACGATGCCGACGATCACGAGGATGGCGGCGATGATCCATAAGATTGTTGGGTTCATGGGAGCGAAGTACCCATTGCTGCAGGAGTTGACACACGAAACCGTGCGGGTCGAACTCCGGGACTCCGCCGCAGGCCAGCACCTACGCTACGTTGCCACGCATGCCTCAGCTCAGCGATGCCCAAGTTGCCGATGTTGCCGCAGCGCTGTACGAGGCGGAGCTGAACTGGGTGCCGATCGAGGCCGTGTCGGCCCAGTTCCCCGACGCCGACATCGAGGACGCGTACCGGATCGCGCAGGCGGTCACCGACCTCAAAGTCGCCGCCGGCCGGCAGATCAAGGGGCTCAAGATCGGCCTCACCTCAAAAGCGATGCGTTCACTGTCGGGGGCCACCGAGCCCGACTACGGAACGTTGTTCGACAACTGGTTCATCCTCGAGGGCGACACCGTGCCGCGGTCCAAGATGAACCACCCGCTTGTCGAGGTCGAGCTGGCCTTCGTACTCAAGCGGGCTCTGCGCGGGCCGGGTATCAACGTTGCCGATGTGATCGCCGCCACCGATTTCGTGGTTCCGTCGATCGAGATCGTCGATACCCGCCAGCATCGCGGCGGCACCCGGATGCTCGTCAACAGCATCGCCGATGCCGCGGCATGCGGGTTCGTGATCCTCGGGGCGAACCCGTTCAAGCTCTCCGACATCGACGTCCGCAACGTCGGGGCAACGCTGTCGATCAATGGCGACATCGAAGAAAGCGGCATGGCCCGCGCCGTGATGGGCAACCCGATCAACGCCGTCACATGGTTGATCAACAAGCTCTCCGAGTACGGCGTCGCTGCCGAAGCGGGCCATACGATCCTGTCTGGCTCGTTCATCAAGGCGATCCCGTTCAAGACCGGCGACAACGTGGAGGCATTGTTCAACCTCGGCCTCGGCGAGGTGTCGTTCCGCGC
>JANNHO010000097.1:0-8976 GCA_031404435.1 Acidimicrobiaceae bacterium
GTGCGCCTCGTTGTAGACGGGGATCGCTACATCGACCATCGGGGCAGTGACTGACGGGTCGAGGGACGGTTCCATGCGGGCCTGCCGAGGTTACCCAACCCATCCAGTCGACCAACACGTTTCCCACGCCGTCATCGGAGCCCCGCGCTTCATCCGAGTCCCCGCGGTTCATCCGAGTGTGGAGAGAGGGACCCGAGTGCCGAGCGCGCACACGGGTGGGTGTTCGGCACTCGGATGGACGTCAGTCACTCGGATGACACGCGTGGACTCGGATGATCGGTTGGTTGGGCGGGTGGTGGTTTGGCGGGCGCGGTTAGAGGAGGACGAGGGCGAGGGTGGTAGCGGCCGCCGAGGTTGCCAGCCAGGCGCCGGCGGTGAAGGCCGGGCTCGTCGGCGCGGCGGCCCTGACCGGTTGCTCGACGACGAGATGCAACGCAACACCGATCGCGCCCGCAACGGCGAACTTGACGGCGACGAGTGGCACACCGTCGAAACCGATGCGGTCAGCCGACAGGGCGAGGAACACCGGCCAGTGGACGAGGTACAGCGAGTAGCTCCAGCGGCCCACGGCGACGAGCCACCGAATCGACAGCACAGCGCCGACGCGTCCGTGCCCGACAATCGAACCGACGTTGGCCGCAGTCACGAGAGCAACCACGACTAAGCCGCCGCGTAACAGCCAGGGCGGCGAGTTGTCGGCGAACAGCACCAGCGATGCGAGAGCGGAAAGGCCAACGACTCCGACGGCATCGACCAAGCGGCCCGGTCCCGTGGTGCCGGCCACCGATGAGTCGAGCTCGCTCGCACGTGACGCGGGCCCCTGTTGGCTCGGCGCGGATGTCCGCAGGTGAGCCGCAGCGAGGACCGTGCGCTCGGGCCATGCGGCGCGGCGCAGCACGATCGCGAGCAGGCCACCGGTGGCCAGTTCGCCGGCGCGCACATCGGTACCGAACTCGAGTCGCGGGGGCCAGTCCGACACCAGGTTGGCGAGCACGACCGAACCGCCGATCATCACGCCGAACCCGATGGCCAGTAGGCGATCGGGACGCGCCGCACGGCTGGACAGCGCGACCCCGATTGCGAGTACGACGTAGAACTGCTCCTCGACCGCGAGCGACCACGTCGGCCCGAGCGGTCCGACGATGGTGCGCAGCAGTTGGTCCTGCCCGGCAGCGATCACGTGCCAGTTCGTCGCGCTCCAGATCGCTGCCGTGGCATCGCTGGCGTGGGCCTCGAACAACCCGGCGCGGGTCAACACGACGACGCAGAGCACGACCGTGAGCGACGCCGGGACGAGACGGCGGATTCGTCGGGTCCAGAACCGGCCGAGATCGACACGTCCGTCGCGGGCGATCTCCGTGGTCAGGACGGAGGTGATCAAGAATCCGCTGAGGGTGAAGAACACCGAGACGCCAAGGTTGCCGCCGCGGAACCATCCGCCGAGACCCGATGTGGCGCACGCGTGAAACGCCATCACGGCGAGGATCGAGATGCCGCGCAGGCCGTCGAGTCCCGGCTCGTAGGGAATCGTGCGGCCGCCGTTCATCCGCAGGTGAAGCTACCCCGCGGGGAGTGCCGCACACGCGCCGACGGGTGTGTCGAAGCGTGCACTGGTGATCCACGGGCCGGCGAGCCATGCGTCGGGCGTGGCCGTGATCAATCCGGGATAGCGGTCGCCGACACGGTTGACGAACCAGGTCGCGAAGCGAGCGGCGCCTTGCGGGCACACATGGACCCCATCGGATTTCCGGTCGGGGGCGCCGTCGCCGTCGATGTCGATTGACAGTTCGGGACCCCACACCTCGGTGGTGTCGATCAAGGACACATGCTCGGGTTCGCGCACGCCGAGTTGGAACGCGACGGCGATCTGATCGCGTAGGCCTTGCGTTTCGAGGTCGCCGCGCACCGGCGGGGGAGTGACGAACATCAGGTCGGCCCCTGCAGTGCGGACCGCCTTCTCGACCCGACCGAGTTCGGCCGTCAACACGTCGCGAGGGTGCACCGAATCCCAGTACGACAGTTGCACCACGACCAGATCGGACGGGTGTTCAGCGAGCAGGTCGTCGAGGATCGCGTGCGTGTCGACGTTGGCGGTGGGGACCAGCCGGGCCCCATCGAAGCTGGCATCGGTGATGGTCACCCCGGCTGCCTCGAGCGCGGCCACGACCGGCGGTGCGATGTCGGCCGCGACAGAGTCGCCGATCCACAACACCGACGAGATCGTGGTGGGCGGCTCGACCTCAGCGGGAGCGACAATGGGGGCGATCGTGGCGTCGACAGTGCCGGGGTCGCCAGTACCCGGCGACACCGTTTCGGGAGCAGGTGTGATCGGCGCGACCGTGGCGGGGTCGGTGCTCGGGACTGGCGCGTCGGACGCAGGCGTGTCGCGACCGGGTGGCGGAGCGGGCGTGGGGCCCATCGAGGCGAGGGCAACGGGCACGACCGGCGCAAGCGCCCCGGCCGTGACGGTGTCGGCCTCGGTGGCCGCAGCGTTCGGGGCGGTGAGCCCGTTGGAGAAGGCGGCAACATCGAACGACGCCACGTGACCGCGCCCGGACGGGGCCACCATTGCGACAACAACAGCTGCCATGGTCAGTGCCGCGGTGGCAAACGTTGCCCGCCGCCCGAGTGCCCAAGATCGTTGGCGGCGAATGGGGTGCTCGAGGACGCGGTACGAGGCCTCGGCGAGCAGGACCGAGACGGCAACCACCGTAACGTCACGTGCCGCACCGGGGATCTCGCCGAGGCGCGGTCCGATGAGGCGGATCACCGGATAATGCCACAGGTACAGGCCGTACGATCGCTGCCCCAGCCACACCAGCGGAGCCACCGACAACACCTGTGCGGCATGGCCGTGAGATGCGGCGAGCAACGCGACCACGATGGCCGCCAGCGTGGAGTGAATCAGCAGCCCGCCGCCGACCAGGAACCCGAGGTGCCTGCCACCGATGAACCAGCTCCCGGCCAGCACGGCCGCGATCACCCCCACGATGGTCGTCGTGACCGTTGGGTGCCACCGTGCTGTGGTGACCGCAAGGCGGCGGGGCAACGGCAGCGCCATTGCTGCGCCGACCAGCAATGCGAACATGCGGGTGTCGGTGCCGAAGTACACCCGGCTCGGCGACGACGTGAGCGACAGCGTGACCATTGCGGCCGCCGATGCAGCAGCGCCCGCCAGTGTGATCCACGTCAACACCCGCACCCCGTCGCCTCGACGCAGCGCAAGTACCACCACGAGCGGCCACACCACATAGAACTGCTCCTCGATGGCGAGGCTCCACAGGTGAGTGAACGCCGACGGCACGCCCGAGGCTGCCCAGTAGTCGCGGGCGGTGCTGATCAGGTGCCAGTTGGCGAGGTACGGCAACGACCAGCGGGCATCGGTTCGGGCGACCGCCTGCTCGGCGGGTGTTCCCCAGATGATCAGCCACGCCAGTACCGCGCCGATCATCGCCGCGACCGCCGGCAGCAATCGCCGGAACCGGCGGCCCCAGAACTGACCCAGCCGGATCGTCCCGTTCGTTCGGTGCTCGCGCAGTAGCAATGCGGTGATCAAGAAGCCGGACAGCACGAAGAACAGGTCGACGCCGAGGAACCCGCCATTGATCCGCCCGAGGTGGTAGGCGACCACGGCAGCGACCGCGGCGCCGCGCAGCCCATCGAGCGCGGTCCAGTGGACGGCGCTCGATGATGGTTCTCGATCGATCTGCATGATGATGGCGACTCCGCGTGTGCCGTTTCTCCCGCACCGAGGTACCGACGATACCGGATGGCAGTTGTGCGCTGCACGCGTGGCGTAAGCTGCTTTGCTGAGTTTGCGCCACATGCACCCGGATCTCCACGCTCCACGCTCCGCTATCCCGCGTGGCCTGATCATCGCCACCGTGGTCGGCGCAATCTGGCGATGCGCGGTGCTCGTGTTCGACAAGTGGGATCAGCCGCTGCTGCTCAACGACTCGCTGTACTACTCGGCCCAGGCCAGCCAGCTCGCCAACGGTGTGTTCTTCCGCGAGATCTTCGTCGACCAACCCGGTGCCGAGCATGGTCCGCTCACCGCGCTGCTGCTGGCCTCGGTGAGCTGGCTCGAACACCCCCAGCCGTGGCAGCGGACGATCACGATGCTCTGCGGTGTCGCCACGATCGTGGTGATCGGCGTGCTCGCCGGCCGGGTCGCCGGACTGATCGCCGGACGTCGGGCGGCGATCACGGCCGGCTGGATCGCTGCGGTGTACCCCAACTTGTGGATGAACGACGGGTTGGTGATGAGCGAGAGCATCAGTGTGTTGCTCGTGTCGCTGTTCCTGCTCGCCGCGCACCGGCTGCTCACCGCGGTCGGGCTGCTCGCTGGGGTTGGGCTACCGAACGGGGCCGGCCCGGTTCGGTGGCAGCGGGCTGCGATCGTGGGCCTGCTCGCCGGTTTGGCCACCTTGGCGCGCAGCGAGCTCGCGCTGCTGGCGCCCGTGACCGCGCTGTTGATGATCGTGGTGCACCGTCGCTCCGGGGACGCGGCGGCGCTTCGGTGGCGCAGTGCGGTGCTGCAGCCGGCCCTGGTCATCGGTGTTGCCGTGCTCACGGTGTCGCCGTGGGTCGCGTTCAACCTGGCCCGCTTCGAACGCCCGGTCACCCTCACCACCAACGACGGCACCACGCTGCTCGGCAGCTACTGCGACCCCACGTTCTACGGCGACGAGATCGGCGGGTGGAGCCTGTTCTGCGTTGTTGACGACGACCCGCGCTATGGCATGGACGAGGAACCGTCGCTGCGATCGCAGCGCCAGCGGAGCCAAGCTGTCGACTACGCCAAGGCCAACGTCACCCGGCTTCCCGTGGTGGTCGCGGCTCGTGTCGGGCGCACCCTCGACGTGTACGGGCTCGACCGCCTGGTCGCCCAAGACGTCGGCGAGGAGCGTTACCGGTGGGCCTCGTGGGCGGGCATCGTGATGTGGTGGGGGTTGGCCGTCGCTGCCTTGTTCGGCGTCGCCGGTGCCGACCGGCGTGATCGCTGGCTCCTGGCGATCCCGGTGGTCGCGGTGCTGGTGACGACGGTGGTGTTCTACGGCGCGCACCGCATCCGGTCATCGATGGAACCAACCGTGGTCGTATTCGCCGCCGTTGGGTTCGTTGCGATGTGGACCCGCCGCACCCCGGGTGTTGGGGCCGAGCGATGAGCGAGCATCGATCGATTCCGTATCAGCCGGCGCTCGATGGGCTGCGCGCGATCGCCGTGATCATGGTGCTGCTGTTTCACGGGGGCGTGTCATGGATGGGCGGCGGGTACGTGGGCGTGTCGGTGTTCTTCACCTTGTCCGGCTATCTGATCACCGCACTGCTGCTGGCCGAGCACGACCGGACGGGCACCATTGCGCTCGGGCGGTTCTACGCGCGGCGCACCAAGCGGCTGCTGCCGGCCAGCTTGATCTGCCTGGCGGCGGTCGCCATCGCCGGGGCCGCGGGTGCCTTCGACAACGTGTCGTCGCTTCGTCGCGATCTACTCGGCGGAGTGTTCCAGGTGGCCAACTGGGTCAAGTTGTTCGGCACCGGCAGCTACGCCGATCTCACCAACGCCACACTCGGCCGGGTCGCCCCGCTCGAGCACTACTGGTCGTTGGCGATCGAGGAGCAGTTCTACTGGGTGTGGCCGCTGGTGATGCTGTTGGTGCTCGGCCGAATTCAAACTGCGACCGGGCGGTTGCGTTTCCTCGTCGCCATGGCGGTGATCGCGGCGATCGCCGCGCCGGTCATCGCCGCCGTGTGGGGGGCCGATGCGGCGTACTGGTCGACCCCCGCTCGCGCCGGGGAGATCCTCGTCGGCGCGGCAGTGGCCGCGGCGCTCAATCGCTATCACGCCCGGCCCGGATTTTCGCTGCCGCTCGTCGTGATCGGCCTGGTCGCGATCGGGTGGGCCGCAGTGACGTGGCCGACGTTCGGTGGACCGGCGTACGCGGGTTGGTTCCCCGTGTTTGCGTTGGCCACTGCGGCGGTGATCGTCGGGGTGCAGCACCACTCGCCAGCGCGGCGGGGCATGTCGTGGCGACCGTTGGTGTGGACCGGGGGGATCAGCTACGGCCTGTACCTGTATCACTGGCCGTTGTTCGCTGCGCTGTCCGAGTCGCGCCTCGGCATCGGCGGCGTCGCGCTGTTCGCAGTGCGGATGTCGGTCACGTTCGTACTCGCGACGGTGTCGGCCCGGTTCGTGGAACGTCCGGTTCGCGCGTGGTCACCGCCGCCGCTACGCCCGCTGGTTGGTGCGGTCGCGGCGACTGCCGCCGTGGCGGTCGGGGTGGTCGTCATCGTCGAGCCGACCGCCACGACCGCTGTCGATCTCACCGCCGCGGCCATCGCCCCGGTCGAGGGAACGCTGGCCGAGCTTGCCCTCGGCGCGACACCGTCGATGCCCTCGCCGACCGCGCCGGCCGCGCCGGTTGGCGGCGCTGCCTCCGGGTCGACCGACGGCTCGTCACCGGTCTCGGCCGGTTCCCCGGTCTCGACGGGCTCGAGCAACTCGCCGGGCCCGATCGGCTCGACGTCGACGTTGGGTCCGAATGACGGGGCCTCGCCCCGGTCGACCGACGTCGGTTCTGCCGCGAAGCCGATCGTCCCGGTGGCAGTTCCGTCACCGAGCAGGCCGGCCAGGATCGTCGTGGTCGGCGATTCCACAGCGCAGGCCGTGTCGATCGGCTTGGTCGAGTGGGCCACACGGCATCCCGATGTGGCCCGCGTGACAGTCGCCGCATCGCCGGGCTGCGGGTTCATGCGGTCGGGTCAGGTGCCATCGGAGAACACCGTTGACTTCGACGGTGAGTGCGACCGCGTGCTCGACGAGCGCCTCCCGGCGTTGGCCCACGACCTGCAGCCCGACGCGGCATTGATGATGGTGACGATGCGCGACGTCGAAGACCGAGTCTGGTACGCCGACGAGGGGGTGCTGTCGCCGTTTGACGACCGCTTCCGGGAACGGATGCTGGCCGACTATCGCGCCATCGCCGACACGCTGCTGATGGCAGGGATCGATCGTCTGGTCTGGGTGTTGGCGCCACGGCCGCTGATTCCGTTCGAAGGGGAGCAACGCAAGATGCGCAACCCCGCCCGGTACGCGGTGCAACACGGGGTCATCGAACAAGTAGCCCGCGAGCGCGCCGGGGCGATCACCGTACTCGACCTGAACTCGTGGTTGACGGAGTTGGGGCTCGTCACCGACGTTGGCATCCGCCCCGACGGCATCCACATCTCGCCGGAGGCGGCGCTGTGGTTGAGCGAGGTCTACCTCGCCGGTTCCGTCGTGTCGGCAGCCATCGCCTGACCCGGTTTGCTCGACTCGTCGAGATGGCCCGACTCGTCGAGATGATCGGAGCGTTCATCGTTGGCCAGGCACCCGGCAACGAGCAGTACCACGACGAACAGCCCGGGTCGGTGAAGGTCTTCGAAGTGCGCGGTCCATGCCGCGTCGGGCGGATACCGGAACGACCGCTGGCGTAGAGCCACCACCAGTCCAAGCGCGCCGGCCAGCACCGGCGAGCACCATGCCAGCAGCCGCGGCCGACGCAGCACCACGATCAACACGGCCGGCACGAGCGCCGGCAACGCCGACGGCGCACTGATCGCCAGCCCGGCTCCGAACACCACCGCCCCTGCGGCCACCAGCGTCGGGCGAAGTGCTCTATGCGGTGCATCGACCGCGAGCGAGGGTGCCGCAAGCTCGGCGGTGGGCCCTGCGGGGATCATGGTGTGGGCTGCGGGTGATGGTTCGGGGCGACGTCGGCTGAAGGCCGCGATGGCGATGCACGCGGCGATACCGAGCCCGGCGATTCCGAGCGCAACGTTGAATCCGCGTTGTGGTGTCCAGCGCATCGTCACCTGGCGCGCCGCGTCGCTTGGCTCGAGCCACCAGCCGTTGAACCCCCCGGCGATCTGGGTGGGTGCACCGAGCGGGCGCCCACCGGCCACCGCTGCGGTCCATGCCGCGTTGTAGCCCTCGCCGAGGATCAGCCAACAGCCATCCGGGCATGCGGCGACCTCGGCAGTGCGCGTGGTGCGGGTCCGTCGAACCGTCACGGCTGGGGGAGCCGCCGCCGGGGGAGTGTCGCCGGAACGCAACACGACCTGGTCGATATCGACGCCGGTGATGCTGCCGACGGTCGAGACCACGCGGTGCGCGCCGGGGGCCAACTCGATCGGCACCTCGTCGCATGCGGCCACGTCAACGGTGTCGCCACGGCGCAGTGCGGCCACGGTGGAGGCGTCGAAGCGGATGCCGACCGGCGAGCCATCGATGGTGATCAGGTCGTCTCGGCACGACTCGATCTCGACGGTGGTTGCTGCGGCGAGTGACACACCGGTGATCTCGGTGAACGCCGCTGGAAGCTCGACCGGTTCGGCGAAGCGACGGTCGATCGTGAACGCCGGCTCGACCGCAGCGACCGTCACGGTCATCTGCGAGCCGGTGACCCCGGCGAGGTCGATGGTCGAGATGCCGGTGTCGTTGCCCGGTGACAGGCTGATGGTCTGCTCTGTGTCTCCGATCGTCACGGTGACGGCGGTGACGAGCGAATGCAGCCCGTCGTGTGGCTGGGTGAACGAGACGAGGCCGATCGGTTTGGTGGGATCGAGCGGAACGCTCACACTGGAACCCACCGCCATCGCGAACGGCGTCGTGTACGAAGTTGTCGGGTCGCCATCGAAGGCCGCCGCTGCACCTGCGCCGGGCACCCCGACGAGTCGACGGTTGCTGACCGGTGCGTTCGTGGCGCTGTCGAGGCGGGCGAGTACGTCGTCGGCGGCGCGGCGGTCCAGACGCAGCGTGGCGGTCAGTACCGCCGACCGCTCGACCGGCAGGGTGAACTCGCGGACAAGTGCCGGTTCGGGGTCGGAGCGCCACCGGTCGGTCGGCCGAATGCGGTCGCGCGTCATCACGATTGCCAACGGCCGGGTGGCATCGAGGCCGATGAATCCGGCCGGTGGCAGCACAACCGTCTCCGC
>JANNHO010000098.1:0-4440 GCA_031404435.1 Acidimicrobiaceae bacterium
GTCGCGTACCGAGAGCGCGTGCGCGGCGAGCGCGCGGTAGTCGAGCTTGCCGTTGGCGGCACGGTCGATCGAGGCGATCGTGAAGATCTGCTTCGGCGCCTTGTATGCGGCGAGCGTTTTGCGCACGTGGGCGATGAGCGCGGCTTCGTCGGCCGGCGCACCATCGACGGTTTCAACGAGCGCAGTGATCGCTTCGCCGAAGCGCTCGTCGGGCAGGCCGACCACCGCAGCGTCAGCGACAGACGGGTGCAGTTTGAGCACCTCCTCTACCTCTTCGGGGAACACCTTCTCGCCGCCGGTGTTGATGCACTGGCTGCCCCGGCCGTACAGCCGCAGCGTCCCGTCGGCGTCCACTTCGGCCCAGTCGCCGGGCACCGCCCAGCGCACCCCGTCGACGTTGATGAACGTCGCCGCCGATTTCGCCTCGTCTTTGTAGTACCCCACGGGGGTACGCCCGCGCAGTGCCACCCGGCCCCGCTCGCCGCTGCCGGCCACCACCTCGCGCCCGTCGTCGGTCAGCACCTTGGTGTTCGGCCCGAGAGCAAACTTGGCCATGTGATCACCAGCGGCCGATGGTGCCGTGGCGCCGCCCGCGCTGGCGCTGCCCGCGCTGGCGCTGGCGGCGGTGATGCTGTCGGAGGTGGTGGTGTTGGCGGCCATGCCGATCGCCTCGCTGCTGCCCAGGCTGTCGATCATGATCAGTCGGTCGTTGTGCGCGAGCAGACCAGCCTTGGTGGCGGCGGCCCACATCACGCCGCTGGAGATGATCACCCGCAGCGATGAGATGTCCCACCGGTTGGGCTCGGCATCGAGACAGCGCAGAATCGGCTTGGCGAATGCGTCGCCGACGATCGAGATGCTGTTCACCCGCTCGCGCTCGATCGTGTCGAGCAGATCGACCGGGTCGAACCTGCGACTGGTGAGGGTGATGACACTGCCGGCGAGCACCAGGTTCCACATCGCGTTGAATGCGCCGGTGCCGTGCATCAGCGGGGCGGCGGGGAGATTGCGTGGGCCCGGCTTGGCGATCCGCGCATCGAAGCTGTCCCAACCCGGTACCGGCGGCAGTGGATTCTTCGACGCTGCGTCGAGGCTGCCGACCACGTCGTCCTGTCGCCACATCACGCCCTTGGGCATCCCGGTTGTACCGCCGGTGTAGAGGATGTACAAGTCGTCAGGCGAGCGCCCCCACGGTGGATTCACACGTCCCACCGATTGGGTGGCGGCTGTTTCGTACGGGGTCGCCCACGGCGGGCAGGCGCCGGACTGGTCGTCGACCCAGATCCACGTGCGCACCCGCGGCAGGCGGTCGCGCAGCACGTTGCATCGTTCGGCGAACGTGCCGTGGAAGATGACCGCGACCGCATCGGAGTTGTCCCACAGGTAGGCGAGCTCGTCGTCGGTGTAGCGGTAGTTGGTATTGATCGGCACGAGCCCGGCCTTGTACATCGCGAACATGCTTTCGAGGTACTCGGGGCAGTTGTAGAGGTACTGGGCAACCTTGTCCTGATGCGTCGCTCCGGCGGCGAGCAGTGCGGCTGCGAGGCCGTCGGCACGCCGGTCGAACTCGGCCCAGGTTGCGCTGCGATCGCCGTGGATCTGGGCGGTGGAATCGGGGAACCGGTCGGCGTTGTGCTCCCAGATGTCGGCCAGGTTCCATCCGTCGCTCGTGCTCGTCACGCCCGGCACGGTAGTGTCTCGGCCCGACACTCGTGTCAGCGCGCCGGTGTCAGCGGAGTGGCCCGGAGCGCAGGCGGTCCATGGCTGCGCCGACCGGGTCGGTGTCGCCCATCGCCGACCACATGCTTTCCACCCACCACGTCGCGCCGGCATCGGCCCAGGCGGCGGGGGAGTGCTCGGTGTTCGACCCCTCGACGACGATCTCGAACGGCCGCTCGCTGATCCGCCCGCCGGGTATGGCGACGGCGCGCAGTTCGTCGAGCGTGCACTGCCTGGCCGTGCCGTCGTCCATAATCTGCGGGATGAGTCCGTCGCAGCCGGCCGCCCGTGCCATCGACTTCTCCGAACCCAGTGCGCCGACGCACCAGATGGGTACGCCGCCCGGCCTGGCGGTGTGGGCGATCGTGGGGAAGTCGCACGGGCTGATCGAGTAGTGGGTGCCGTCGTGGCTGAACGGCTGCCCCTTCCACAAACCGCGCAGTACCGCAAGCCCTTCGTCGAGGAGTTCGGCGCGCACCTTGCGGTCGACCACCTCACCGAAGCACTCGTAGCCGGTGTCCGGTGCACCGAGGCCCACCCCGAGGATGACCCGCCCGTTCGACAAGCGGTCGACCGTGGCCACCTGCCCGGCCAACTCCCACGGCTTGCGTCGCGGGAGCGGGGTGAGCAGCGTGCCGAGCTGCAGCGTGGAAGTGGCGCACGCCGCGACGGCAAGCGAGACCCACGCGTCGACCCCCCACAACGACTCCCACACGAACAACCCGTCCCAGCCATGGCGTTCGGCTGCGCCGGCGAGTTCGCCGATGTCGGTGGCGTCGGCCCACGGCACCACGAATCCGAACTGCATCGGGCGGTCGCGAACGGTCATGGCAACAGTCTCGCGTGAACGGCGGCGCGCCGCTGACAGCAGCCCCTCGAACGGGACCGCCGCCGGTTGGGGGTCGGTACAGTACGGCGATGGACTTCCAGATGCCGGCGCCCGACGATCCGCGGCGCGAAGCGGTTCGCGAATGGCTCGCCGATCATCCTGCGCCGACGGGGCGGACGCTCGCCGAGACCGGGTACGTCGCTCCGCATTGGCCTGCGCCGTGGGGGATCGGCGCCGACCCGATCCATCAGCTGATCATCGACAGCGAGTTGAGCGCAGCGGGCGTGCGCCGCCCGACCAACCCGATCGGGATCGGCTGGGCCGGCCCGACGCTGCTGTATGCGGGAACGCAGGAGCAGAAGGACCGGTATCTGTTCCCGATCCTGTCCGGTGCCGAGTTCTGGTGCCAGCTGTTCAGCGAACCGGGCTCGGGGAGTGATCTTGCCAACCTGGGCACGCGGGCAGTGCGTGATGGCGACGAGTTCGTCGTCAACGGCCAGAAGATCTGGACCAGCGGCGCCCAGTACGCGAAGTTCGGCATCCTCATCGCGCGCACCGATCCGGACCTACCCAAGCACAAGGGGGTCTCGTACTTCGTGTGTCCGATGGATGCGCCGGGCATCGAGATTCGCCCGATCACCGAGATGACCGGCGGGCATACGTTCAACGAGGTGTTCTTCACCGATGTGCGCATCCCTGCGGCCAACCTCGTCGGTGAGTTGAACGACGGCTGGAGGTTGGCCAAGGTGACGCTCGGCAACGAGCGTGTCTCGCTGTCGACCGGTGGCGTGCTGTGGGGAAACGGGCCGACGGCGATGGAGTTGATCGAGTCGATCCGCGAACTCGAGCCGGAGGGTGTTGCCGATCCCCACCTGCGCCAGCGGATCGCCCAGGTGTACATCGAACACACCCTGCTCGACCTCATCCGCCTGCGCACGTTGACCGCCGCGCTGAAGGGCGAACAACCTGGCCCCGAGGCGAGCATCCGCAAGATCCTCGCTGACGAGCACGGCCAGCACGTGATGGCCTTGGCACGCGACATGGTCGGCGCGAGTGCGCTGCTGACCGGCGGCGACGGGACCGATGCGTTCGTGCCCGGCACCGACACGAAGGGCCTCGGCCCCGATAAACCCGAGGGTGGGCTGATGCATCCCGGCTGGTATGACGGGTTCATGTTCAGCCAGGCGCTCACCATTGGCGGGGGGACCGGAGAGGTGCAGCGAAACATCGTCGCCGAACGTGTGCTCGGCCTGCCCCATGATGTCAATGCGACCGCGGGGATGACCTGGGCCGAGGCCCAGCGCCCGGATTCCCAGCGCTCCGGCCAGCGGCACTGAGGAGCGGCGCGATGATCGATCTCGTCAGGGCCGCGCGCGACGTTGCCGATCTTGTGGAAGCTCACGCCGATGCATCCGAACGTCAACGCAAGATCCCCGCCCCGGTGGTGAAAGCACTGCGTGATGCGGATCTGCTGCGAATGTGCGTGCCCGTCGCGTACGGCGGTCCCGAGGTCGATCCGTTGTCGATGGTGCAGGCGATCGAGACGATCTCGGCCGCTGATGGTGCCGCGGGATGGTGCACGATGATCGCCAGCACCACGTCGTCGCTGAGTGCGTTCCTGCCGCCAGAGACGGCGAAGGAGATGTTCGCCAATCGCCGCAACGTCAGCGGTGGCGTGTTCGCCCCGAACGGCACCGGCTGCGCGGTCGACGGCGGGTGGAGGGTGTCGGGCGCGTGGAACTGGGGCAGCGGCACGCAGCACTGTCAGTACATCGTCGGTGGCACCCGTCTCGACGACGATTTCCGGTTGATGTTCTTCGATGCGTCCGATGTGCGCATTCACGACACCTGGCACACCAGCGGGCTGCGCGGCACCGGCTCGAACGAGTTCA
>JANNHO010000099.1:0-2379 GCA_031404435.1 Acidimicrobiaceae bacterium
GCAGCATTTCCCGTGGTCGCATCGTCCGCGACCGTGCCGGGCTTCGTCGCTCCCTCTCACCGACCTGACACCTTGGCCCACCGGTCTCGTGGTGGGACCGCTCGCCGATCTCTCGGGTGCTCGGATCGAGGCCGCGTGTCACTCAAGCGCCCGCTCGTCATCGACTGTCAGGAGCCCATCCGAGTATCGAGCGCCCACCCGTGTGTGCGTTCGGCACTCGGATACCCCTCTCGCCACTCGGATGACGCGCGGGGACTCGAATGACACTTGGGGACTCGGATGAACACGCGGTGGCGCGCGGACTACCGGACGAGACGGAAGAAGTCGCGCAGGTCGGCGACGAAGGTGTCGGGCACCTCGAACGCGGCGAAGTGGCCGCCCTTGTCGTACTCGCGCCAGTACTGCACGTTGGGGTAGATCTCGCCGACCCAGGCGCGCACGGGCGGGAAGATCTCCTTTGGATACACGGCGAAACCGGTGGGCACCTCGACGCGCGGGCGCGTGCCGCGCCCGAAGCTCTCCCAATAGATCCGCGCCGACGAGGTCGCCGACCCGGTCGCCCAGTACAACATGATGTTGTCGAGCATGTCGTCGCGGCTCAGCGCGTTCTCCGGATGCCCGTCGCAGTCGGTCCACGCCCAGAACTTCTCGACGATCCACGCAAGCTGCCCGGCGGGTGAATCGCTCAGGCCGTAGCCGACCGTTTGCGGCCGCGACTTCTGCTGTGTCGAATAGCCGGAATCCCATTGCATGTAGTAGCTGAGCCGGTCCAGGGCGTGGAGTTCTTCCGGTGATTTCGGGTCGCCGCTCGGTCGTGTCGACATGGCGAGGGTGAGGTGGATCGCCGCGCAATGCTGCGGGTCGATCGATCCGGCGACGGCCGTGATCGCCGATCCCCAGTCGCCACCTTGGGCGACGTACCGGTCGTAGCCGAGGCGGGCCATCAACTGGGTGAACGCAACACCTATCCGCTCGACCCCCCAACCGGTTTCGGTCGGTTTGCCGGAGAACCCGAACCCCGGCAGCGACGGCACAACGACGTCGAACGCGTCGGCCGCGTCGCCGCCGAATGCAGTTGGGTTGGTAAGCGGTTCGATCACCTTGTGGAACTCCACGACCGACCCCGGCCAGCCATGCGTCAGCAACAGCGGCATCGCGTGCTCGTGTGGAGAGCGAACGTGAAGGAAGTGGATGTCGAGTCCGTCGATCTCGGTGATGTATTGATCGAACCGGTTGAGCAGCGACTCGCGGGCACGCCAGTCGTACTCATCGGCCCAGTAACGGCACAGCTCCTGCACGTACGCGCGCGGCACGCCCTGCGTCCAGTCGTCGACCACCTCGGCATCGGGCCAACGGGTGTTGCGCAGCCGGCTTTGCAGATCATCGAGCACTTCGTCGGGAACAGCAATGGTGTAGGGCCTCACGTCGGTGCTCATGGCTGGCACCGTATGCCGTCCGCGCCAACGGACACGATGCCGAGGTGGCAGTGGTCTGCGGCGCGATCGTGTGGGCCACGGCCGCGGTGCGATTCGGGCTCGGCGTGCCCACACTGGTGCCGATGACTGCAACGCCCACCCTTGAAGCCCCGCCAACCCGCTGGAACCGAATAGTCCCGGCGGCTGCGGCCCTGGCAGCGGTGATGGTGTGGCTTGCGCTCACCGCTGACAACGGGCCGTTGTCGGTGATCGAAGCGATCGCGCTCGGCGCGGTCGAGGGGATCACCGAGTACCTGCCGGTGTCGTCCACCGGACATCTGCTCGTCACCCAACGCCTGCTCGGACTTGGCGAGGGTGCCGGCAAGGTCGCCGCCGACACCTATGCCGTGGCGATTCAAGTGGGAGCGATCGCCGCGGTGATCGCGCTGTACTGGACCCGGATCGGACAGTTGTGCCGCGGGTTGATCGGCCGCGACGACGAGGGTCGCCGAATCCTGCTCGCGCTGGCGATCGCCTTCGTTCCTTCGGCCGCGATCGGATTCCTGTTCGGCGACGCGATCAAGGACCAACTGTTCGGGCCGTGGCCGGTGGTGGTGGCGTGGGCCGTGGGCGGGATCTTCCTGCTCGTGTGGCGACCGTCGCCCGGACGGCTCACGCTGTCCACCATCACGGTGCGGCACGCGGCAATCATCGGCGGCGCACAGATCCTCGCGCTGTGGCCGGGCACCAGCCGCAGCCTCACCACGATCGTTGCCGCGCTGGCGATCGGCTTCACGATGTGGGCCGCGGTCGAGTTCGGATTCCTCCTCGGCCTGGCGACGCTCACGGCTGCCACGCTGCTCGACCTCACCAAGGACGGGGGCACGCTGCTCGACGAGTACGGCTGGAAGACGCCGCTGATCGGCGCGTTGGTGGCCTTCGTCACGGCCGTCGTCGCTGTTCG
>JANNHO010000100.1:0-4142 GCA_031404435.1 Acidimicrobiaceae bacterium
TTGTCGTACGCGGCGTGCGGCAGCGCTTTCCCCTCAGGCGATGGTAGCGGAAACCGGGAACCGGTGTTTCACAGCAGTAGTCGTAGGCCTACTATGATGAAACACCGGCCTCGCTGAGGAGACATGCACCTCGGCCACGAGGCGGCCGGGGCAGGAGGACCGGGATGTGTGGAATCGTTGGAGTGCACCTACTCGACGCCGAGCTCGAACCGCGCCTCGGTGAGCTGCTGGCGGCGATGCTGGTCCAGATGACCGACCGCGGCCCCGACTCGTCGGGGGTGGCAATCTACGGCGATGTGGTCGCCGAGGGGCTGATCAAGTACTCGTGCCGGGCCACGGGCGACGACGTGGACTGGGGCCAGTTGGCGAACTCGTTCAACGCGACCTACGTCGCCCACGGTCACGGAGCGGTGCTGATCGCACGCGAGGGCCTGCGCGGCGCCCTCGAAGCCGTCGGGGTGCGCGTGGTGTCAACGGGTCGTGCGGTCGAGGTCTTCAAAGAGGTCGGCTTGCCGGCAGAGGTGGTCGAGCGGTTCGAGGTTGGCTCCAGGGCTGGGTATCAGGGTGTCGGCCACACCCGCTTGGCCACCGAATCGGCAATCACCACCGACGGATCGCACCCGTTCTCCACCCACGACGACCTGTGCGTCGTGCACAACGGCAGCTTCTCCAACTACTTCAGCGTCAAGCGCGACCTCGAGGCGATGGGCGAGACGTTCCTCACGCACAACGACACCGAGGTAGCTGCGCGCCTGATCGGCTACGAGATGAACCATGGACGCGATCTCGGCGATGCGTTGAAGGTGCTGCAGAAGCAACTGGACGGCTTTTACACGCTGCTGTGCGCGACCGAAGATCAGTTCGCCATCGTGCGCGACGCCGTATCGTGCAAGCCGGCCGTCGTCGCCATCCATGACCGGTACGTGGCCATGGCCTCGGAGTACCGGGCGCTCACCGAGCTTCCCGGCATCGACGATGCCCGCGTGTTCGAGCCGACCCCAACCGAGATCTACGTCTGGAGCCGTTGATGGCGAACGCCGCCGCCCAGGCAACATCCGTGTTCGATTGCGAGGAACTGTCGGTACGCCAGATCAACATCGAACTGCGCGCCCTTGAGCCCGGCTCGCGTGCGCAGATCGTCAATCCGCGCGGCCGTCACAACCTCGCCGTCGGACTGGTCGAGCACCTCGACATCACCTTCGCTGGCAGCGTCGGCCACTACATCGGTGGTCTGTGCGACGGGGTCGACATCCGCGTCCAGGGTTTCTGCGGCTGGGCGGTCGGTGAGAACCTGATGAACGGCACGATTCGCGTCACCGGCAACGCCAGTGAACGGGCCGGCGCGACGGCGCACGGCGGCACCCTCGTGATTGAAGGTGACGCCTCGACCCGCGCCGGGATCTCGTTGAAGGGCGGCACCATCGCGGTGGCCGGCGATGTCGGCGACTTCTCGATGTTCATGGCCCAAGCCGGCGTGTTGCTGATCGGCGGTGACGCCGGCGAAGCGCTCGGTGACTCGCTGTACGAAGCGGTGATCTACGTGGCCGGATCGGTCAAGAGCCTCGGCAGCGATGCCCGCTACGAGGATCTCGCCGCCGACGATGTGGCGACGGTGTCGGCGTTGTGCGAGCGCGCCGGCTTCAACCACATCGTGGCGGGCAACGTCAAGCGGATCGCATCGGCAAAGCAGCTGTACAACTTCGATGCACTGAAAGCGCAAAAGTACTGATGCCCAACGACGGCACTCCCGTGAACGCCCCGGTCTCGCGGCACCTGCCCCTGCGCGAGAGCTACACGTTCCCGCCATCGGTCATCGACCAGATCCACGGCATGGCCGAGGAGGGCCGTTACGAGATCCGCGGCTGGGGCGCGAAGCGCAAGCTACCCACCTTCGACGATCTCGTGTTCATCACCGCGTCGGCGTCGCGGTACCCGATGGAGGGCTACCGCGAGGCCTGTTCCACCACCACCGTCGTCGGTTCGCGCTACGCCTCGAAACCGCTCGAGCTGAAGATCCCGATCACCATCGCAGGGATGAGCTTCGGTGCGCTTTCCGGGCATGCCAAGGAAGCGCTCGGCCGGGCAGCGACGGCCGTCGGTACCTCGACCACCACCGGCGACGGCGGCATGACCCCCGAAGAGCGCGGAGCGTCGAAGTACCTCGTGTATCAGTGCCTGCCGTCGCGCTATGGGTTCAACCCGGCCGACTTGCACCGCGCCGACGCGATCGAGATCGTGCTCGGCCAGGGGGCGAAGCCCGGAGGTGGCGGGATGCTGCTCGGGCAGAAGGTGAGCGAACGCGTGGCCGGGATGCGCACGCTGCCGCCCGGCATCGATCAGCGATCGTCGTCGCGCCACCCCGACTGGACGGGGCCCGACGACCTCGTGATCAAGATCGAGGAGCTGCGCGAGGCAACGAACTGGGAAAAACCGATCTATGTCAAAGTCGGCGCCACCCGCGTCGCCTACGACGTCAAGCTCGCGGTCGCGGCCGGTGCCGATGTCGTGGTGGTCGACGGGTTGCAGGGCGGGACGGGTGCAACGCAGGACGTGTTCATCGAACACGCCGGTATCCCCACGCTGGCCGCGGTGCGGATGGCTGCTGATGCGCTGCGCGAGATCGGCAAGCATCACGAGGTGCAGTTGATCGTGTCGGGCGGCATCCGCACGGGGGCCGACGTCGCCAAGGCGCTCGCGCTCGGAGCGGACGCGGTGTCGATCGGGGTGGCGTCGATGATCGGGATCGGCTGCAACCGGCCGTCATGGTTCGATTCCGGCCAGCACGAGTGGGTGGATGCGTCGGCGGACTACACCGCGCTCGGCACCCAGGCCGGGTACTGCCACCACTGCCACACCGGGCGGTGCCCCGTCGGCATCACCACCCAGGACCCTGCGCTGGAGGCGCGGCTCGACCCGGAGGTCGGCGCGCAGTGGATGGCAAACTACCTGCGCGGCCTCACGATGGAGCTGACCACGCTGGCGCGCGCCTGCGGCAAGAGCGATGTCCACCACCTCGAGCCGGAAGACCTGGTGGCACTCACGATCGAGGCGGCCGCCATGGCCAGGATCCCCTTGGCAGGCACCGACTGGATCCCGGGCTGGAAGTAGATTCGCAGGGCGCGGCTAGGGTGCCGCGATCCACATCGCAAGCGCATCGAGCCAGATTTCACAAGGGGGGGATGGAGCGAAATGGCACTGAACGGGAACAGCACCAACGGTGCGGGCCGGCGCACAAAGTACCCGGCCAAGTACTCGGCCTTCAGCCTGGTCAAGCACGGGCTGACCAAGGGCGACTGGCCCCGCGCCTGGCGGCAGCATCCGCTTGAGTCCACCTACGACGTGGTGATCGTCGGGGCCGGCATTCACGGACTGGCCACTGCCTACTACCTCGCTGCCAACCACGGCATCACCAACGTAGCCATCCTCGACAAGGGCTACGTCGGTGGCGGTGGCTCCGGTCGCAACACCTCGATCGTGCGGTCCAACTACCTCACCCCGGAGGGCGTGCGCTTCTACGACCGGTCGGTGAAGCTGTACGAGGGTCTGTCCTCGGAGCTGAACTTCAACATCATGTTCGGCCAGATGGGCCACCTCACCCTGGCGCACAATGATTCGTCATTGCGCACGATGCGCTGGCGGGCCGAGGTGAACAAGCTCGAAGGGATCGACTCCGAAGTGATCGGACCCGACGACATCAAGAAGATCGTGCCCTACATGGACACCTCCGACCAGACCCGCTACCCGATCCTCGGTGCCTTGTTCCACCCGCCCGGGGGCACGGTCCGCCACGACGCCGTCAACTGGGGCTACGCCCGCGGCGCCGACCTCCGCGGCTGCGAGATCCATCAACAGACCGAGGTGCTGTCAATCGAAACCAGCGGTGACCAGGTGGTCGCAGTCGAGACCAACCGCGGTCGCATCGCCACGCGTACCGTGGTCAACTGCACCGCGGGGTGGGCGAGCCTGATCAACGCGATGGTCGGGTTGAAGATGCCGCTGGTCACGCATCCGTTGCAGGCGGCCGTCACCGAGCCGGTGAAGAAGTTCCTCAACGCCGTGGTGGTGTCGGGTTCGCTGCACGTGTACGTCAGCCAGACCGACCGCGGCGAGCTGGTGTTCGGTGCCTCCACCGATCCGTACGC
>JANNHO010000101.1:0-12763 GCA_031404435.1 Acidimicrobiaceae bacterium
CGGTGTGCTCGGCCCCGGTCAGTCGGTCGCGGGTACGAAGTCGAGGGACGCGCTGTTCATGCAGAATCGCTGGCCGGTGGGTGCTGGGCCGTCGGGGAACACGTGCCCGAGGTGCGAATCGCAGCGGCGGCAGCGGACCTCGGTGCGGCTCATGCCGTGGGTGCGGTCGGTGACGAGGGTGACCGCGTCGGCCTCCTTGGCCTCGAAGAAGCTCGGCCATCCGGAGCCGGATTCGAACTTGGTGCCCGAATCGAACAACTCCGCGCCACACGCCGCGCAGGTGTACGTGCCGTCGTCGTGGGCGTCGACGAACTTGCCCGACCACGGTCGTTCGGTGCCCGCCTTGCGCAGCACGTCGTACTGCTCCGGTGTGAGCAGTGCTCGCCATTCGGCGTCGGTTCGTTCGATCTCAGCCATCGTCGTCATCCTTCAGTCGGGCGGTTGGTTAGTCGGTTGATCGGTCAAGTTGGTACCCCATCGTAGGCAAGCCCAGACCGCAGCAACGGCCGGGCCGGGTCGGGGCTTTCAGTGTTTCCCGCGGAAAATCTTGTCACGTTCCGTGAACAGAGCGTCACATCACGTTGCGGTGGTGATGATCGCGGCGAGATGTGGCCAGGCGGCGGCGAAGCCGGGGTGGAGTGGGCGGTGCGACACGTGGTCGACTGGGACCCATTCGACGGCGTCGGTTTCGAAGTTCATCGACGAGCCGAACCGTTCGGGCACTTCCACGACGACAGTGGTGTAGGTCCAATCGGCGGCTGGGGTGAACACGTACTCGCCGAGCACACGCCGCTGCGCGGGCGCGGTGCCGACCTCCTCGCTCGCTTCGCGCAACGCTCCTTCCAGCGGTGTTTCGTGCAAGTCGAGCGCCCCGCCCGCGCACGACCACGTGCCGCCCTCATGGGCGAACCCCGACCGCAGCTGCAACATCACGAACACCCCGGCCGTATCGCCGTCGGTACCGGGATCGGCAGCAGCAGTGTGACGGGTCACGAACACCACTCCTGCTGCGCCGTACACGCCCCAGCGCACATGGCCGTCAGCGCAGCGCATGAAGCCGTCGCCACTGCGACCCCTCGACATCGGCTCAGGTTCCGGTGAGGCGCTCGACCACGGGGGCGACCGCTTCCATGGTCGATGACCCGAATGTGATGTAGCTGATCCCGTAGCGCTCGCGGCGTTCGATCAGCCGGTCGCAGATCTCCTCGACGCTGCCGATCAGTGCATGCGGGTGCGCGACCAGATCGTCCGGGTTGAGGCCGAAGGCGGTCGACATTCGCTCGGCCACAGCGGCGGTGGCCTCGGCGTTGGCGGTGACGACGGTGAAGTACGCGCCGATCTCCAACTCGATGTCATCGAAGCGGGCGCCGGCCCCGTTGCGGATCCAGCCGATCTTCTCGGCCGTCATCTCCGCCGTCGATGAACCGACACCGTCGGTGCCGATCTTGCCGGAGGAGTTATCGAAATTAAGGCTGACGATGTCGGCCTCGCGTCCGGCGATACCGAGCACACGCGGCGACCCGCCACCGATGATCAGCGGTGGCATCGGATGTTGCAGCGACTTGGGTGCGGCCTCGTATCCAACCGCGTGCACATGCGTGCCCTCGAGGTTGACGAGGCCGGTGCCGAAGCTGGCCCGCAAGAGTCGGATCACCTCCTCTAGCTTGTCGAGGCGCGTCCCGGCCCGCTCGAAGGTGATGCCCATTGCCTCGTACTCCGCCGACAACCACCCGGCCCCCAGGCCGATCTCGGTGCGGCCGTCGTTGAACTGATCGAGGGTGGCCAGTTCCTTGGCAAGCATGACCGGGTTGCGGTAGTCGATGCACAGCACGCGGCAGCCGATCTTGATCCGGCTCGTCACCTCGCCGGCAACGGCCATCGCCGGAATCGCCGCGACGGTCTGCACGCTGTGGTTGGTCGGCCCGAGCGCAGGACCGGCTCCAATCACGTGGTCGGCAAGATGCAGGGCGGAGAACCCGAGCTCCTCGGTCCGACGGGCGATCGATCGCCACTCGGCCCCCGAGTTCGGGGCGTACGCCTGCACAGCGAAACGGAACGGTCGTGTCATGGTGACGAGTTCTACTCCGCTGCGCCGCGCCGGTGGGCATCGGGTGCATGATTGGGCGATCGATCGTCAGATCGCATGTCGACCGCAGCACGACGTTCACTACGTCACAGTCGGCCTTAACGTGGTTGAGCGGCGCGGTCACGGCGACTCGAAGCCGCACCGAGCGCGCCACGGCGACGGGAATCGGCGGACATGTTGAATCAAACGGGGTAGCTCGCTGCGAAATACGTTCTGGTCACGCGATCCCGCCTCAGGGACGGAATCACGTGACCAGAAGGTATTTTCGGTCCAGATGTAGCCGCGCCGGCGGGCATCGGGTGCATGATTGGGCGATGGTTGACCTCCTCGATGCCGACACGTCCGACTGTCCGTACGCCGCCTACGACGAGCTTCGGTCCGAGGCTCCGGTGTGGCACGACCCGCGCACGGGGATGTGGGTGATCACCCGCTATGCCGACGTCCGCTCGATCCTCGTTGACACCGAGCGCTTCACCAGCGCCCGCCACCGCGGCCGGGTCGACCCTCGTTCGGCCAAGCTACGCGCCATCTACCAAGCGCGGGGTTGGATTCCGGCACCCACGTTGAACGGGCGCGACGATCCCGAGCACCGCGAGATGCGGGCGATGTTCAACGTCGCCTTCCGGCCGGCCAAGGTGACCGAGCTGGAACCGTTCATCGAGCGCCTCGCCCACCGGTTGCTCGACGATTTGATCGGGGCAGGGCAAGGCGACTGGGTGCGCTCGTTCGCGATTCCGTTGCCGTTGATCGTTATCGGCCATCAAGTCGGCGTGCCCGAGGGTGACATCTGGCAGATCAAGGCATGGACCGACGCGTGGGTGCAACGCCTGGGAATGATGCAGAGTGACGACGAGGCGGTGTGGTCGACCGAGCAGGAGATCGAGGCCCAGCACTACTTCCAGCCGATCTTCGAACGGCTCCGACGCGAACCCGACGACACGTTGCTGTCCGATCTGGTCAACACCGTGATCCCCGAGTGGGGCCGCACGCTCACCGACGAGGAGTTGCACGCGGAGATGATGGCCGACACGTTCGTCGGCGGTTCCGAAACCACCACGAACGCCATTGGCGAGGGTGTCCGGTTGTTGATCGACCACCCGCTGGCGTGGGAGCAGGTCTGCGCCGATCCCGACACATACGTACCGAGCCTGGTCGAGGAGGTGCTGCGTTTGGAAAGCCCGGTGCAGGGGTTGTTCCGTTCGACGGTGGTCGACGTGGAGATGCACGGCACCGTCATCCCGGCCGGATCGGTGATCAACATCCGTTTCGGTTCCGCAAACCGTGATGCCGAGCAGTTCGAGTGCCCGGCCGAGTTCGACCTCGACCGCTCGAACATGAAATCGCACATCGCCTTCGGCTTCGGAACGCACCACTGCCTCGGTGCTCCGCTCGCGCGTCGCGAGCTGACGATCTCGTTTCGTGCCCTGGCCGAGCGGGTGGAACGAATGTGGTTCATCGATGGTGCCAACGACTTCCGTCACCACCCCAACTTCGTGCTCCGCGCCCTTCGCGAACTGCACATCGGCGTTACGCCGCGCGGACCCCTGAGTTGACCCCCGGGCTCAGCGCAGGGGCAACCACCACGTCGCGATCTCGGCGGCGAAACGTTCCCGGTAGCGGGCGGTCAGGTCGTCGACGGGCGCTGAGGTCGACGACCCGTCGGTGAGCGGCAGTGGGCTCGCGTGTGACACCGGATCGACCCACTCGAGGCGAATCGATTCGACCATCTCGCGCAGTAGTGTCGACGCTTCCTCGTGGTGATCGCTGGTCTGATGAGCGATGAACCCGTCGAAGTCGGCATAGGAGATCAGCGAGTAGTAGGTGCGTGGTTCGCTGCCGCGCCAGTACTCGTAGCGCACGACGCTCGGCTCGTCGGCATGGGTGGTCGTGTACAGCGCGGCGATCAGCGTTTCGAACTTCGCCTCTGCGCCAGCGTGAACCGTGATGTGCACCAGAAGTGTGGCCATCGCCGGACAGTACCGTCGACAATCGAGCGGCGGGCGAACCGGGCGGCCACTCGTGCGGACGAGCGAGCCGCCGATGCCTCCGCTGATGCATATGCCGATGTGGTGGTCGCCGCTTGCGCAGCAGGCTGCGCGAGGTCGCATCATCGCGCGGCGGCGGTTCCTCGCCGACCGAACCGTGTGGGCATTGACGTATGACCGACCGTTGGTCAACGCCGACCTCACCGCAGTCGCGGCGATCGGATGCGGGGTCACCAACGAGTTGTCGACGATGGTCCCGTACACGGTGCCGCAGCTGTGGGCATCGGCCGTGGACGAGTACGGGTGGGATGGAATCTCGTATCGCACGAGGTTCAATCCGCACCCGAGGTAACCGGTGTCGCCCTGTTCGACGAAGCCGGTGCTCACCCGTCATGGCCGGCGCAGCGGGTGTGCGCGGCCTCCGACCCGGCGATCATCGCCGACCTGGCTGGCAGGTCCATCACCGTTGAAGACCCGCCGAAGCTCGCCTCGCTCATGGTGCTGTAACGGCGATCGGCAGCGCACCTGCTCGCACGGCTTACCCGGCCAGGTGCGGTGCCAGGAGCGGCAGTGTGTCCGCGGAGTACGGAGTGAGCTGCACCCGGCTGATGGACAGGGCGGCAAACGAGCGCACCACCTCGGCCACCTGTTCGGGCTCGCCGACTAGCGATCCCATGAACGTGCCGGCCAGCGCCTCGCCCAGCGCAGCGACACGAGGGTCCGTGCCGCAGCCGACCATCACGAACACGCCGAGGGGCACGTCGGGACGTAGCGCACGCACCTGGTCAACCAATGACTTGAGGTGATCGAGGTCGACCGTGGCGAGCGTGCCGATGTCGAGGCGGCCGCTACGTGTAGCGGCGCTCGACAACTTCAACTCCACCCGGTCGACGAGGGGGACGACCTCCCGGATGGTTCGTGGCCCACCGACCGATGCGACGAGCGGAGGTGGCTTGGCCACGACCGGAGCGATGTCGGGTACATCGACATCGAGGTAGGTGCCTGTGAACCGGCAGTGGCCGTCACGGAACAGGGAGCGCACCACGTGCATCGCTTCGGCGTAGCGCCCGGCGCGCTCACCCGGTGTCGGATACCGCAGGCCGATGCCAGTGATCTCATCGGCAGCCCACCCTGCGCCGAGCCCCGCTTCGAAACGCCCGTTGCTGGCCCTCTGCAATGACAGCGCCGCCTGGGCGAACTCGACCGGCGAGCGCAGCAGGTTGTTGGCGAACGACGATGTGATCAGCGGTCGGGTCGTGCACATCGCGAACTGGGTGAGCGTCACCGCCCAGTGCGCATACGCACGTGTGGTGTCCCACAGATGGTCGGCGGCGGCAAGCACCGGCCACCCCTCCGCTTCGCGAGTGGTGGCCCACACGACAGGATCGGTCATGGCATCGACGAGGTTCGGCGCACAGTCGATGGCGCGCACGGGTTGCATCAGGCGAACCTACCGACCGGACGCGTGCGCCGATGGACCGAGTGTCGCGGATGCTGGTGCGACTGCTCGTGTCGCCCGTGAATCGCGGTGCTCGGTACGGTGCGCACGACGTGGCATCTCCGGACCACGACCGCCGATTGCGACCGCCGACGACACCGACCGACAAGGACGACCCTGTGGACTTCGAACTGCCTCCAGAGCTCACTGAGTACCTCGCCGTGCTGGACGACTTCATCGAGCGAGAGATCCGCCCGCTCGAACAGCAAGACGACAATATCCGCTTCTTCGATCATCGCCGCGAGGACGCCCGCACCGACTGGGATCGCGGTGGCCTGCCCAACGAGGGGTGGGAGCAACTGCTGCGCGAAGCCCCGCCGCCGCGCTGACGCGGCCGGCCACTATCGCTACCCGTTCCCGAAGCAGTACGGCGGCCAGGATGGTACCAACCTCGGCATGGCGGTGATTCGCGAACACTTTGCCCGCAAGGGCCTCGGCCTGCACAACGACCTGCAGAACGAGCACTCGATCGTCGGCAACAACGTCGGGCTGATGCTGATGCTGGCCTATGGCACCGACGAGCAGAAGGCCGACTGGATCGACGACCTTGCCGAGGGCCGACGCGGCTTTGCGTTCGGGATCACCGAACCCGAACACGGCAGCGATGCCACGCACATGGAGACCACGGCGGTGCGCGACGGCGACGAATGGGTGATCACCGGCGAAAAGACGTGGAACACCGGCATCCATAAGGCGCAGTACGACATGATCATGGCCCGCACCAGCGGCAAGGCCGGTGACGGCAACGGGATCACCGCGTTCCTGGTGCCCACGGCGAGCCCCGGGTTCGAGATCATCGAGTTCCTGTGGACGTTCAACATGCCCACCGACCACGCCCACATCCGGCTCACCGACGTTCGTGTGCCGCACAGTGCGATCTTCGGAGGCGAGGGGACAGGGCTGCAGGTGGTGCAGATGTTCTTCAACGAGAATCGCATCCGCCAAGCGGCTTCCAGCCTCGGCGCGGCGCAGTTCTGCGTTGACGAATCAGTCGAGTACGCGAAGCACCGCAAGCCGTTCGGCAAGCCGCTGGCCAGCAACCAGGCGATCCAGTTCCCGCTCGTGGAGCTGCAGACGCAATGCGAGATGCTGCGCGCCCTGATCCACAAGACCGCGTGGTCGATGGACCGGTACGGAGCGTTCTCCCAGAGCGACAAGGTGTCGATGTGCAACTACTGGGCCAACCGCCTGTGTTGCGAAGCGGCCGACCGGGCGATGCAGGTGCACGGCGGGCTCGGCTACTCGCGGCACAAGCCGTTCGAGCACATCTACCGCCATCACCGCCGCTACCGCATCACCGAAGGCGCCGAGGAGATCCAGATGCGCCGCGTGGCCGGGTACATGTTCGGCTTCATGAACCAGCGCGCCCCCAAAGGTGTCAGCGAGAGCTGAGCCCGCCGCCAACATGCGTTCTGGTCACGCAATCCCGCCTCAGGGACGGAATCACGTGACCAGAACGTGTTGTCGGTCCCAGCTCCGGCTCAGCGGGGGGCGTACATGATCACCGTGACGCCGACGAGGCAAATGGCCGCGCCGGCCAGATCGAACCGGTCCGGGTGAAACCCGTCGACCACTCGACCCCACACCAGTGATCCGGCCACGAACACCCCGCCATAGGCGGCGAGGATGCGCCCGAAGTTGGCGTCGGGCTGCAGCGTGGCCACGAAGCCGTACGCCCCGAGGCACACGATGCCGGCCCCGATCCAAGCGACACCTCGGTGCTCGCGAACTCCCTGCCACACCAACCACGCGCCACCGATCTCGGCGATCGCGGCTGCGACGAATAACACGATGGAGCGGGCGACGTCGTTCATGACGAAACGCTAAGTGGTCGGTGTGGTGCCGTAGCCGATGACTGACAGAAAGCGGATCGGGGTACGCACCAGCCGTGTCGGACCGTGGGGAATCTCGCCGTCGAACTGCAGCGCGTCGCCGCGTCGAAGCATGTACCGGGCGTTGCCGAACCCGTACTCCATTGCTCCGTTCAGCATGAAGATGAACTCGGTTCCCGGATGTTGGAACAGCGGGAAGACTTCGGATTCGTCAGTGAGCGTGACCAGCAACGGCTCCAGCCGTTTGTGCGCGCCACGCATCGAACCCAGCAGCTGATAGCGGTGCCCCACACGGGTGCCCTCGCGAATGATCTCGAGGCCTCGCCCCGCCGGCACGTACAGGGCGTCGTGTTCTTCTTCGATGCCCCGGAACAACGACGTGACCGGCACGTTGATGGCCGCAGCTACCCGGGCGATGGTACCGAGGCTCGGCGACGCCTGTCCGTTCTCGATCTTCGAGAGCATCCCCTTGGAGATCCCGCTCGACTCCGCAAGTTGGGCCACGGTGAGGCCGAGCTGCTGGCGGTACTCGCGGACCCGCTGGGCGATCACGGAGTTCAGCGCGGACTCGAGATCGTCGGCCCGGTCGTTACCTGCCCGGTCGGCAGAGAGTGTCAGCGGGTCGGCAGCGATTGAGCGAGTCTACTCGCCGGCTCGCAGGCTGATTCCTTGCACGGTTGTTTGTTTCCGCAGAGGAAACAAGAACTCCTTGCGCTGAAACCGATCCCGCGAGAGACTGTTGCCAGCTCGGGAGTCTCTCGGGCAGAACCATGGGGGTGGTTGCATGAGTGACGAAACGTCGTCGTTCGGGACCGGACTTGTCTCGAACTCGGGCGAGCTGGCCAAGGACACCAATTGGTGGGGAGCATTTGTGATCGGCCTTTCGGGAACGATCCTTGTCGTCGGCCTCGTCGGCTACGCCACCGTTGCGATGGGAGGCTTCTCGATTCCGATGTTCTTCGTGCTGACGGGGATCGGTGTGTTCTTGTGCTTCTGCCTGGCCGAGCTCGCGGCGGCGATGCCCGACCGGGCCGGAGGTTTGCCGAGCTACGCGTTCGAGACCTTCAAGCCGATGGGCGCCGGAGCCGCCCGGCACATTGGTGGACTCAGTTCGTGGGGGTACTGGCTCGGCTGGTTCACGGTCGCGCCGATCAATGCGATCATCGCCGGTGCGTACATCGCCTCGCTGCTCGATCTGCCCGCCGGCAAGGTGTTCGATCCGTTCGGGCCATCGTTCGGCCTACCGATCACGTCGACGGGTTTCCTGCTGGCAGCGCTGATCTTGCTGGTGATGTTCGTCCCGTGCTACCTGGGCATCCGCCTCGGGGCGCGATTCGCCACCATTCTGGGAGTCGCTTCCATCGTGCCGCTGGTGCTACTCGTGCTGCTGCCGTTCTTGAAGCCGTCGACGCTCGACTTCGGCCGATTGGACGGGTTCGGGATGAACCCCGCCGAGGCGTACGCAGGAACCGAGTTGAGCTTGCAGTTCATCATGGGCTGGGCGTTCATCTTCACGTGGTCGGTGCTCGCGATGGAAGCGGCCGCGTGCTACATCGGAGAGTGCCGTGAGCCGGCCCGTGACGCGAAGATCGCCATGACTGCGGAGGGGCTGTTCGGTTTCTTCGTCTACCTCGCCGTGCCGATCATGGTGATTGCGGTGCTCGGTGTCGAGGGTCTCAGCGGGGACGGCTTCCTCGGTGACGCCCAGGTGCTGTTCGGCCGATACACCACCGCATTGTTCGGCGACAGCGCCTTCTGGGAATGGTTCGTCGGTTTGATGCTCGTTATCGCGCTGTTGCTGTCGGTACTCAACGCTGTGATGGGTTGCGCCAGGGGGTTGTACCAGAACTCCCACGACGGGATCCTCCCGCGGCTCTTCGGTCACACCAACACCCATGGCGTTCCCGACTACGCGATGTTCTTCAACCTCGCCGCTTCGATGGTGCTGTTGTTGGTTGGCTCGCCCCTGGAGATCTACGTGTTCTCCAACATGGGGTATCTGTTCGCTGCCGCGGTGTCGCTGATCGGTTACTGGATCTACGCGACCAAGCGCGCTGATGCGCCGCGGCCGGTACGAATGCCGAAGTGGATGGCCCCGGTGGCGCTGGTGCTCGGTATCGGCTTGTTGTTCACCTGGGCCTTCGGTGGCTACTACGCGGCCGACTATGCGGTCGGTGCTGACAAGCGGTGGCTGTTCTGGTTCGGCCTCGGTTTGCTGGCGCTCTACTTCCCGCTGTATGCGTGGCGGCGGATGGAAGACCGCAGGGTCGGCGGCACTGCCTACACGGTGTCACCATCGCGCGCCTAGCCGAATGATTGTTGGCCGCAACAAGCAGCGGTGGGATCCACAACCCACGCAACCGGCGGGGGTCGTGGTGGCCTCAGATGGAACCCGTGAGATCAGTACGAGGGCGGTCGCCCGAGCGGCCGCCCTCGCCGCGGAACTGAGCTGCCCGGCCACCGTGGTCATCGTTGCCCGTATCCACGGTACGCAGTTCGGTTTGCCGCACCCCGGTCTCATGCCGAGCAAGCAGGAGCTACGCGCCCGTGTCGGTTGGGTCGAACATGCGGTATCGACGCTCAAACGCAGTGGCGTCGATGCCGACGGCCAGGTGGCGTCGACTCGCCATGCGGTCAAGTCGATCGCCAAGATTGCCAGGATGCGCGGGGCGAGCGTGGTGGTCATCGACGCCGCCGCCACGACGGGTGTGCGCAAGATGATCGAGGGTGATCCCGGATCGGAGCTGCGACGGCGGTTCAAGCGATCAAAGGATCCGATCACCGTCGAGATCGTGCCGACGGCGGTCGCTTCACGAGGAGTTCGGTAGCTTCGGCGGTCGTGCCGTCTCGACATCTCATCAGACCGCTGGTCGCGACGGTGCTCGTTGCCACGACCGGGGTTCTCCCGGTCTTCCTCGCCGGTGCTGTCGGCGTGCAGCTCCGCCGCGAGTTGCACTTCGGCGAAGCGGGCCTCGGTCGGGCGTTGTCGGTGGCGTTCCTCGTGGCTGCGCTGTTCTCCGTGCTGTTCGGACGGGTGGTCGAGGCGATGGGGCCGATTCGGTCGATGCGCTTCGCCGCCGGGCTCAGCGCGCTCACGTTGCTGGCGGTGGCGATTGGGGCCCAATCGCTGCTGTCGCTGTCGGTGATCCTGATCGGTGGCGGCATCGCCAACGCGATCAGCCAGCCGGCAACGAACCTGTACGTCACTCGGGTGGTACCCGCCCACCGCCAGGGCCTCGCCTTCGCAATCAAGCAGTCGGCGATCCCGGCGGCCACGCTGCTTGGCGGTCTGGCTGTTCCCGCAGTCGCGCTGACCGTCGGCTGGCGATGGGCGTTCGTCGGTGGAGCGGGGCTCGCCGTGATCGGCGGCCTCGCCACTGGCGAAGTCGTCGGTTCAAAAAGCGGTGGCCCGCGAGCGTCACCCGCCAGGCGAGACCAGCGGCTGCCGACCCTGGTTACGCTCGGCGTTGGTGTCGGTGCCGGTGCATTGGCGGCCGCCTCGCTCGGGGCGTTCGCCACGAGCGCGTTCACCGAAGCGGGGTTCGCGGCCGGAAACGCCGGCCTTCTCGCTGCGCTCGGCTCGGCCCTCGTGGTCGCCGTGCGGCTCGCACTCGGCCACCATTCCGACCGTCGCGACCGGGCCGGGATGTTCCCGGTGATCGTGGTGATGATGATCCTCGGCGCGGCGGGATTCGCGTTGATGGCAACGATGCAACCCGCACCAATGCTGGTCGGAGCGATGTGCGCGTATTCGTTCGGATGGGGCTGGCCGGGCCTGTTCAACCTGGCCATCGCCCAGGCCAACCCGAGCGCGCCGGCGGCGGCCAGCGGTGTCACCCAGACCGGCACCTACCTCGGCGTTGCCATCGGCCCATTCCTGTTTGGCCTACTCGCCGAGGGTCCCGGCTACCGCGCGGCGTGGCTGCTCGCCGCAATCGCAGCGTTGATCGGCGCGACGTTCGTGTGGCTGGGGGGCAGATCGGTCCGAGCTGTCCCGGCGCCGGTCAGAACAGTGTGAGGTAGTGCTCGACCTCGTCGTCGGACACCCGCGCGTGCCACTGGCGGAACTCCTCGGCTTTTACTTTGGCCATGTAGTCGCTGTAGAACTCGGTGCCGGTGTGGCCGAGGGCCTGGTGCATCACGGGGTTGCCGGCCAACAACTCAGCGGCGTGGAGCAGTGTCGGTGGCATCGCCTGAATGCCCTTCGCCGCCACTTGGTCCGGATGCATTTCGTGGAGGTTGTCGAGGTTCGGTTTGCCGGGATCGAGCTTGCGGTCGACACCGTCGAGGCCGGCGGCGAGCACCGCGCTGAACGCGAGGTACGGGTTCGCTGCGCCGTCGACGGAGCGCACCTCCAGCCGGTTGCCCTCGGAGACGCGCATCATCTGGGTCCGGTTGTTACCGCCGTAGGCCACGTACGCCGGTGCCCACGTGGCCCCTGAGTTCGGCGCAGCCACACCCATGCGCTTGTAGCTGTTGACGATCGGGTTGGTGATCGCCGACATCGGCCGGGCATGCTCCAACACACCCGCGCAGAACTGGTAGCCGAGTGGGGTAAGGCCCAGCCCGTACTTGTCGCGGCCCTTCCCGCCGAGCTCGAACAGGTTCCTCCCACCGTCGTGCGACCACAGCGAGGTGTTCATGTGCAACCCGTTGCCGGTGAGCCGTGTGAACGGCTTGGGCATGAACGTGGCCGCCATACCGAGGCTGTGGGCGACGGTGTGGACCATGTAGCGGAAGAAGATCAGCCGGTCGGCGGTAGTGAGCGCCTCGGCGTAGGCGAAGTTCTGCTCGAACTGACCGTTGCCGTCCTCATGGTCGTTCGCGTAGTTGCCGTAGCCGAGCCGGTTCATGTATCGCGAGATCGTGGTGAGGTAGTCGTACATCCGCGTCAGACCCTTGGCGTCGTAGCACGGCACGTCCTGGGTGTCGAGCTCATCGGCGAGGCCGATCCCACCGCCCGGTGTACGCCTGACGAGGTGGTACTCGGCTTCCACACCGACCATCAGCTGCATGCTCCGCTCGTCGCGCAGCCGGTCGAGGGCGCGACGCAGGATGACCCGCGGCGTGTACGGCCACAGCTCGCCCTCGACGGTGATGTCGCACATCACCACCGCAACCCCCTCGCGCCACGGCACCTTGAAGTAGCTCTGCGGGTCGGGTGCCGCGATCATGTCCGGCGACGCCGGTGTCTGGCCCATCGGTCCGACGGCGAACCCGGCGAAACCGGCACCTTCGCAGACCACGTCCATGGCCGACACCGGGATCAGCTTCGCGCACGGCCGGCCGTGCATGTCGACGAACATCGTCATGAAGAACTCAAGTCCGTCCTCGGCGGCCTTGGCCTCCAAGATTTCGCGGG
>JANNHO010000102.1:0-1517 GCA_031404435.1 Acidimicrobiaceae bacterium
GACCGCGCAGCGATACATCAGGACGCCGTCGCGCATCGAGTTGGAGGGCACATTGCGGAGCACGGGCGATTCGCTCTGCTCTTTCAGCGCCTCGAAGTTGCCGAAGAAGAACAGCTTGTTGCGCCGGATCGGGCCGCCGAACGACCCGCCGAAGATGTCCTTGTCCAGCTTCGGCGCCTTGTTTGGTGTACCTGCCGCATTCTGCGACAACTGAAGGAAATACTCGTTGCTCGAGGTCGCGGTGCGGCGCAGCGTCCAATAACCCGAGCCGTCGTACTGATTGGTGCCGCTGCGGGTAATGAGCGAGACCTGCGGGCCGCTCGAACGGCCCATCTCGGCGTTGAAGTTCGAGGTGCTGACGCGGAACTCCTGCAGCGACTCCTGGGTCATGCGGATGGCCGAGGTGTAGGCCGTCGACAGCTGCGGGTCGTTGACGTCGATGCCATCGAGTGTCACGCTCTGCTGGTCGGCGCGCGCGCCACCGACCGATCCGTAGCGGGGATCCGTCGTGGCCGGGTTGGAGGTGGGCACGAAGACTGCCCCCGGCTGAAGGCTGAGCAGGTGGACGACGTTCTGGGCCTCGACGGGCAGGCTGCGAATCTGCTCACGCGACATCACGTTGCCCACGCTCGCGTCGGTCGTGTTCAGGTGCGAGACTTCCGAGACCACGCTGACGGTTTCGGACACGCCGCCGACTTCGAGGCTGATGGTCTCCCGTCTAATGCTGTCGACCTGCAGCTCGACGCGTTCGATCACTGAGGTCTTGAATCCGCCGAGCTCCGCCTTGATGGTGTACACACCTGGCTGGACATTGCCGAACCTGAAGCCCCCACGTTCATCGGTGACCGAGACCTGCACGGCGCCCGTGGAATTCTGAGTCACGGTGACGGTGACGCCCGGGAGCACCGATTTCTGCGAGTCGGTAACCTCCCCGACCAGCGCCGCCGTGCCGGTTTGCGCTGAGGCCGCAAGGCTTCCGGCGAGTTGAAACACGACAACGAGGGCCAACACGCTCAGTCTTGCGCGACATAGCTCGAAAAACACTTTCACGACCACCTCCGGGAAGCAGAACAAGCCGACTTGTCCCTGGAAGCGATGTATTCGCAACCAAAGACCGATATTTCGCAACTGTAACGGCCTAAAATGACCCTCCGGGAGGAAGGTGTCAAGAGATATGAAGCGGCTTGCCTTCTACGGCCTGTTCGTCACAGCATTCGTCCCACTCCTGGCGCACCAGCCGACTTTTCGATCGGGAGTGGACCTGGTGACCGTTGATGCCACGGTGTTCGGACGCGACGGCGTCCCAATCGACAGCCTCGGCCCCGACGATTTCCGGCTGGAGGTCGACGGCCGCGCCCGCCGCGTCGTGTCTGCACACTATGTGTCGCAGACACCCCGGAGAACGCGTCCGGCCCTGCTCGGGGCGAGGCATTTCACGTCAAACGAAGCCGCGGACGCCGGGCGGGTGATCGTCGTCGCGGTCGACGAAGCGCACATCCGCCGGCTTGAAGGCCGCC
>JANNHO010000103.1:0-14924 GCA_031404435.1 Acidimicrobiaceae bacterium
TAAATAAAAGCTGTAGCATTTAGCACAAAATGTAAAAAAATGCAAATTAGCTTACAAGATTATAAATGTAAATAGAGAAAACTTACAGTACAGTAGCAGCTGTGTCGACGACCCGGTAGAACTCGCCGGTACCGAGGCGCACACCACCGCGGTTCAGCGTGGCGTCGGACCGCCCAGTGATCAAGAAGCTTCCGCGCTCACTGAATCTGATCCAGTCGGCCTGACGCCATACGCCCGGATACATCTCGAAGTACGTCGCCCGCAGGCGCTCACCCGCTGGGTCGTTCCAGTAGCCAACTGGCATCGACGGCATTGGTTCGGTGATCACGAGCTCGCCGAGCGCGTCGACGATGGGGCGGCCGCGCACATCGAAGCACGCCGCGGCGACGCCGAGGCACCGGGCCGAGATCTCCCCCGCCCACACCGGCACCAGAGGATTGCCCTGCACGATGGCGGAGCACATGTCGGTGCCACCGCTGCCGTTGTTGAGCAGCACACCGGGACCGAACTGCTCGACGATCCACGCCGCCGCCTCGGGCGGCAAGGGGCTGCCGGCCGTACAGATCTGACGTAGTTGCGACAGGTCGTGTTCGCCGGCTGGTTCGAGGCCCGCCTTGCGGCAGTTGCTCAGGAACGCAGGGCTCAGCCCCATGACCGTCGCCTGCGTTTCCTCGGCCAATCTCCATTGCTCGTCGGCGTCGGGGAAGTTCGGGTTGCCGTCGAGCATCACGATCGACGCGCCGACGAGCAACGTGGAGGCCAGAGCGTTCCACATCATCCACGCCGTCGTGGTGAACCACATCAGCCGATCGGACGGGCCGAGATCCCACGACAACGCATGGTTCTTGAGGTGCTCGACGAGGATTCCGCCGTGGCCGTGGGTGATCGCTTTCGGCAGCCCCGTCGTGCCCGACGAGAACAGCACGTAGAGCGGATGATCGAAACCAACCTGTTCGAACTGCAGCGGCCGGTGCTCGGCGATCAGGGTGTCCCAGCCCACTGCGCCATCAAGCGCCCCGGGACCGTACGGAACATGGACGAGGTGCTCGACCGTCGGCAGAGCGGAGCGAATGGTTGCCACCTCGCGACGACGATCGATGTGCTTGTCGCCGTAGGTGTAGCCGCTCACGGCCAGCAAAACCTTGGGCTCGATCTGCGAGAAGCGGTCGATCACACTGCGTTCACCGAACTCGGCTGCGCACGACGCCCACACCGCACCGAGGCTCGCGCAGGCTAAGAACGCAACGAGCGTCTCGGAAATGTTCGGTAGGTAGCCGGCGACGCAATCGCCACTGACGACACCAAGTCGTTGGAGCCCCGCGCGTGCCCTGGCGACCTGTTCGGACAGCTCGCCGAACGTCAAGGTCTGCGGCTCGCGAGTCTGCGAGCGGGCCACGACCGCCACGCTGTCATCGGGGAAGCCGCGGCCGACGATATGCTCGGCGTAGTTCAGTCGCGCTCCGGGAAACCATGTCGCGCCCGGCATCGTCCGCTGCACCAGCACGGTGCTCGGCGGTGTCGAAGCACGGATGTCGAAGTACTCCCACACCGACTCCCAGAACGCTTCGATCTCCGTCGTCGACCAGACCCACAACTCGTGGTAATCGGCGAAGTGAAGTTGCCGGTGGTCGGCAAGCCAGCGCATGAAGTGCGCCATGCGCGTTCCGGCGGTGTCGGCAGGCGGCGACCACAGCAGCGCCCCCGCCAACTCGGCGTTGCCGCCACCGTGCATGCCCGCATCCCCCGTCGTCACCATGGTCGGCACACTACGAGCCCGTGTCGCGGCCAGCGCATCCAGCTCACTGGCAGACTGTTCGCGTGGAGTTCGTCATCGCCCGTAACCCCGATGCTGATTCGTCGTTGCCGTTCCTGGTACGGCTGCCGCTCGGTGCCGATGGGGTGGCGCTCAAAGTGCGCGACACGTGGCCGCGCACGGCGAAGGTGTACTGCCATCGCGCCGACGAATGGCCTGACGATCTCGACATCATCGAGCGCGTTGCGGTTCGGTCGTGCGTGCGCCGTGGGGCGGCAATCGACCTCGTTCTCGAACGCGGCCGGGAGAACCGATCGCAGTTCGTGTTCACGTATGCACGCGGTCGCGAAGTCATCTTCTGGCAGAGTGCGCGAACCGCCAAGCAGGCCCGGCCGGCGGTCTCGGTGCCCACCGCTCGCGCCGCGGGTCAGGTGTTGAAGATCTTCGTCGACAGCCACGAGCAGTACCCGTGGACCTTCGCCAAGCAGCAGGCCGTCACTGCGCGCCGAGCCCTACCAACCGGCGACTACGCGGTGGCCATCGACGATCTTGTCGTTGCCGCTGTGGAACGCAAGAGCCTGGCCGATCTCGTCGCCACACTCACCGGCGGCAAGCTGCGCTACCTCCTTGCCGATCTCGCCTCGGTGCCCCGCTCCGCGCTGGTGGTGGAGGATCGGTGGTCGTCGGTGTTCAAGCTCGAGCGGGTTCGCCCGTCGGTGGTGGCCGAGGGTTTAGCCGAGGCGCAGGTGCGCTTCCCCACCGTGCCGATCGTGTTTTGCGAAACCCGGCCGCTTGCTCAGGAGTGGGCGTACCGCTTCCTCGGCGCAGCCGTCGCTCACCACGGCGAACACGACACCGCCGCCGACTTCGAGCTTCGACTACCGGCTGCCGGCCCGCTACCCGCCGCCGAGCCAACCATCGCCGAAGTGCGCGCGTGGGCGCTGGCCGAAGGCCTCGACGTCGCCGCCAAAGGCCGCCTGCGCCCAGAGGTGTGGACCGCCTACCGGTCCGCTGCTGTGGTTCGGATGGGCACTACGGCGTGAACCTCGTCGAGGACGGCAGCGGTGTCGGCGCCGAGCGGTGCGGCGACACCACGAGCTGACCGGGCTCGGGGTGGACACACATCGGCCTCGGCAACAACATCCGAGGGCCGCTTGATGCCCTGCGCAGCCCACGCCGCCACTCTGGCCATCGCCACATCGAGCAGCCAGCTCCCGCCAGCCTCGATCGCGTCGGCCACTGCGGCGGCGGCCACCAGCCCGGTCAGCGGATCGGCGATCGCGTCGCCGAGGAAGCACGGCTCGAATGTGTCGTTCCATGCCACCAAACCGCCGGCCACCGCGGCAACGTCGCCAAATCCGGGGCGTTGCGCAGCATCGCCGACACGGCCGTAACCGGTGATCGACAGCCACACCTTCGCCCGTGGACCGGCAAGCACCTGCCGTGCAGCGATGCCCATTTGCTCGAGCGCTCGCGGCCTCGACCCCTCGATCACCACATCGGCGGCCTCCACCAGGCAATGCAGCAGGCGCTGCCCCGCGATTGTCGCCAAGTCGAGCGCAACACTGCGTTTCCCGGCGTTCAGCAGATCGAACAGGCCCGAACCATCAGCGCGAAGACCGTCGGGACGCCTGCTGGACTCGACCTTGATGACGTCACATCCCAGGCCGGTCAGCAGGTCTGAACACAGCGGCCCCGCCCACAACGACGACAAATCGACGACCATCGGGCGGTGTCCGATTGGGGTGCCGCTGCGGTGATATCCCACGCAAACCGGGTCGCTCGGTGACACCTCGCCGCTTCCATCGGCGGCGAGCGCACCAACGGCAAGACCCACGAGCGTTGCCCGCCCCACGAGCGCCTCGACCGAACGTCGCGACACCTCGTCGCCGAGTGCGGCAATGTCGGGAGATCCCGGCTCGATCGCCCGCACGTTCACCTCGGCACACAGCCAAGCGGGAAGCAGCGCGAGATCGTCCGGTCGAGCCAGCGCGACAGCGATCCATCCGTCGGCGGCCGGGAACAGCACCGTCGCGCCGCCGCAACTGTGCGCACCGCGCCGCGACAACCCGCCCAACGCAGCTCGCTCACCGAGCAACGCCATCGCATCGAGCCCACCGAGCGACCGGTAACACTCGATCAGGCGCTGATGCGCACGGCCAACGATCGCGGCCACGCCCGCTGGCGCAGCAAGCGGCGGACCGTCAGCCCAACCGGTCAACCACGCACCACCCGACGTCGCCCACGTCGACGGGGCCGGTGCTACTGACATAGGACCTGACGCTAGTTCGACGGACGGATTCGGGCGTGGGCGTCCCCGATTTCAGTCGAGCGCCGCGATCAGATCAGTGATGGGAGGCCGCTCATCGGGAGACGTCGGGAGACAGAGGTAGCGGACCCTTCCGTCACGCCCGACCACGACATCGGCCCCGAGTTGGCGGGTGTCACCCGCCAAGCGCTGCAACCGTCGGCCCGACCTCAGCAGGCGGGCGTACGTGCGCAAGGTGCCGGGCGACCACACGTCTCGGAGCCGACCCCGTTCCGCACCGACCAGGCGATACAGCTCGCGGTCGGGATCGGATACGAACGTGAACGGAACCTGCAGGTGCTCGCGTTGCGCGGCAAGCAGTGCCGGTGGCGCGAACGCAACGATGACGATTTCGGCATCTCCGAACTCGGCGGAGTGATCGCGCACGGCGAGCACATGCTCCTGGCACGGGAGTCAAGCCAGGTGTCGATGCAGGATGAGCACGAGCGGCCGACCGATCACGTCGGCGCTGACCCACCGCCGACCCGCGTGATCGGTCAGCTCGACACGCGGGAAGCAGTCGCCAAGGTTCACCCTCCCATCATGGCCGACCCTGTCCGGCCACGTGTCGAGAAAGCCACCGTGGCGGGGGATTTCTCGACAACCGGCGCTCCACCAACCCCGACTCGCCCAAACCAGCCGCCAAGAACGCCGACCCGTCAGCCGGTTGGCGCGTCGACGTGGGCGATGTGGCCGAGCTGCGACCAGATCGCCGCCAAGATCGCCGCCGACCCGGCGAATGCGAACCAGAACGGTCCCGCGACTCCCCATACATCGGCGATCACCCCACCGATCGCTGCACCCACCACGAGACCACCGTGCACACCGAGCAGATATACGCTTCCTACCCGCCCCTGAAACTCGGCCGCCACCGCCCGCTGGCGGATGCTGGTTGCAGTCGTTCCCCATGCGGCAACGTGGACGCCGAAGACGAAGAAGGTCACCATCGCCACCGCGGGGTTCGTGGTGATCGCCAGGGCCAGGTGCGTGCACGTCTCGATGGCGAGCCCGGCACGCATGATGGTCGCCAAACCCAGGCGGCGTTCCAGCCACACGTAGCCGAACGACCCGAGCAGGCCACCGACAGCGCTCGCGGTTGTCAGCAGGCCAAACCCGATCTCGCCGAGGCCGAGCCGTTCGGCGCTGTACAGCACAAGCACCGACCACGCCGCCCCGAAGGTGACGTTGAACGCCACGATCGTGATGGTCAACGTGCGCACCGCGGCATGGCCCCACACCCAGCGCAACCCGTCGGCGACATCGTCGCGAACATGGCGCCGTCCCGGTTGCGCGCCCGCCGGAGACACGGGTCCGGTCACGGGTCCGGCCACCGCGATCCTGGACACGAGCATGGCCCCCCATCGCCACGAGCACGGCCTGCGCGGCAAATGGCCACACCATCCCGACAGCGAACAGCGCAGCCCCGACCGGTGGCCCGACGAGCTGGTTGGCGGTGATGAAACCGGCGAAAAGGCGGGCGTTGGCCATCCCGAGGTCGATGCGTTCGACCAGCATCGGCAACAGCGTGCTCGTCGCCGTATCGGCAAACACCTCGGCCGTGCCGAGCACGAACACCGCGGCGAGGACCACACCGACGCTCACGGCATCGGCGATGATCGTGAGCGACAGCACTGCCAACACACCGGCGCGCAGCAGGTCGGCGACCACCACTTGGAGTCGGCGGTTGAGGCGATCGGCCAGTACCCCAGCCCACAACCCGAACAGCAGCCACGGCACACGCTGCAGCAGCGAAGCCAACGCGACCAGGAACGGGTCGCGGGTCTGAGCCGCGACGAGCAACGGGCCGGCCGCCAACGCGATGCCGTCGCCGATGTTGCTCACCCACGACGAGGCGAGCAGCCACCGGAAGCCGGTTCCCGCCCGAGCCGGACTGATCCACTCGGCAACCCGCTCCATCCTGCGAACCTATCGGTCGTCGAGCACGCACGCCCGCGGCACCGGCACCGTCGCAAGGTTGGGCCGAAATCCCCTATCGCGTGCCTGCCGATCGGTGCAGATTGGTCACATGCATGATCGTTTGATTGTCGGTTTCGATGGCTCTGCCCAATCGAAGGCTGCGCTTGGCTGGGCGGCCGCCGAGGCGGAAACACGTGCGGCGTCGGTCCGAGTCATCTCGTCGTACTCGATGCCCCCCGTCATGGACTACTACGGCTTGGGCACCGCGGCGGCGTCACCAGAGTCGATGGAGCGGATTCGACAACAGTGCCGGACCGAGTTGCGCGCCGCGGTCGCAGCAGCGGTTCGCGATCACCCAGGAGTCGGCTTCGACGAACAGGCCGTTGCCGAGTCACCGGTCCAACGCCTCCTCGCCGAAGCGGCTCACGCTGATCTGTTGGTGGTCGGCCAGAACGGGCTCGGTGCGGTCAGGGAATTCCTCCTCGGTTCGGTCACCGGGGCGCTCCTTCACGAAAGCTCATGTCCCGTCGGCGTCGTGCCTGCTGTGGTCCCCGAACGACACGGCCGAATCGTCGTTGGGGTCGACTCCTCCGAGGCCTCCTCCACGGCGTTGCACTGGGCGATCGACGAGGCGGATCGGCACGAGGCCGAACTGATCGTCGTTCACGCGTGGCACTACCCGTACAAGTTGACCATCGATGGAACCGCCCGGGGCAGTGCGTTGTCTCAAGTCGATGCGGCCCTCGTCGTGGATGAAGCCGTCGAGCACGCCCGCGCGCGGATGGCCGGCGATGCCACCGGGCGACTGGTCGAAGCCAGCCCCGCACAAGCGCTGCTCGACGCGGGTGGTGCCGCCGACATGGTGGTGGTGGGTTCGCGGGGTCGCGGTGGTTTCCGATCAATGTTGCTCGGGTCGGTCGCGCAGACCGTCGCTGCCCGTGCACGTTGTCCAGTTGTCGTGGTGCGCTGACACCGTGACCGGCCGAAGCCGGATGTTCTCGATGGATGCCGTTGTTCCGTCGGGGTCTGCGCCGTGCGCTGACTCTGCGCGAGGGTTGACCGGCAGCGAGGTCGCCGACCGCATCGCCCGTGGGCTGAGCAACATTGCCCCGGCCTCGCCCACGCGCACGCTGAGCCAGATCGTCCGCGGCAACGTCCTGACCCCGATCAACCTCATCGTCGGCATCCTGGCCGCACTCGTCGTCGTTGCCGGCTCCCCGAAAGACGCGTTGTTCGGTGGGGTGATCGTCGCCAACAGTGTGATCGGGGTCGTTCAAGAGATTCGCGCCAAGCGGGTGCTCGATTCGTTGCGCGTGATCAACGCTCCGCGCGTTCGGGTGGTTCGAGATGGCCAGGTGGCCGAGGTCCAGGTGCGCGATCTGGTGCTCGACGATGTGGTCGAACTTCGGGGCGGAGCCCAAGTGGTGGCCGACGGGGAGGTGCTCGCCGCCGAGAACCTCGAAATCGACGAGTCGCTCCTCACCGGTGAAGCCGATCCCGTCACGAAAGGCATCGGCGATGACGTGTTGAGCGGTAGCGCCGTCGTTGCCGGCACCGGTCGAGTGCGCATCACCAAGGTCGGCGCCGAGAACTACGCGGCGAAACTCGCCGAGGAGGCTCGACGATTCACGTTGGTCAACTCACCGCTGCGCAACGAGGTCAACCGCATCGTGACGTGGGTTGGCTTCCTCATCATCCCGGTCGGTCTGTTGTTGACGACCAGCCAGCTCATCCGGCGAGACGAGGGCTGGCGCGAGGCCGTCATCAACACCGTCGCCGGTCTGGTGGGAATGGTGCCCGAGGGGCTTGTGTTGTTGACCAGCGTTGCATTCGCTGCCGGCGTGGTCCGCCTCGCCGGCAAGCGATGCCTCGTCCAAGAGCTCCCCGCGATCGAGGTGCTCGCACGCGTCGACGTGTTGTGCGTCGACAAGACGGGCACGATCACCGAAGGCTGGTTGCAACTGGCCGACGTCAAGGTTCTCGACGGCACCGATCGTGGAGCGGTCGATGAGGTCCTCACCGCGCTCGCTCATCTCGACCCTGATCCCAACGCAACGCTGCGCGCGTTACTGAAGCACTATGCCGCCGGGTCGTCATGGACCGTCGTGTCCAGGGTGTCGTTCTCGTCGGCTCGCAAGTGGAGTGCGATGAACTTCAGCGATCACGGGACGTGGGTGCTCGGCGCCCCGGAAAACGTGCTCGGTGCCGAATACCGCACCATCATGTCGACTGTCGAGGAGCATGCGAGTGTCGGCCAACGCGTGCTGGTGTTGGCCAGATCAGCCGGCACCATCGACAACGCTGAAAGCCATCTCCCCCATGTGACTGCCGTCGCGCTGGTGCTGCTCGAGGATGTGGTGCGTTCGGATGCCGCCGAGACGCTCCGCTACTTCGCCGACGAGGGCGTCACCGTCAAGGTCATCTCCGGCGACAACGACGTCACTGTGAGCGCCGTCGCGCGCCGCGCCGGCGTCGACCAGTGGGACAACGCCCTCAATGCCACGTCGCTCCCCGACGACGACACGTCCGACGCCTTCGCCGACGAGATCGAACGCACCACGGTGTTCGGTCGAGTGACGCCGCATCAGAAGCGAGCAATGATCCGCTCGTTGCAGGGACATGGACATACGGTCGCGATGACTGGGGACGGCGTCAACGACGTCCTCGCGTTGAAAGCGGCCGACTGCGGAGTGGCGATGGCAACAGGAAGTGACGCCACTCGCAGCGTCGCGCAATTCGTGCTCCTCGATTCGAACTTCTCCGCGCTGCCAGCCGCCGTCGCCGAGGGACGCCGCGTCATCAACAACATCGAACGCGTCGCCAGCCTGTTCCTGACCAAGACGACCTACTCCGTGGTGCTCTCAGTGTTCACCGGGCTGTTCGCTGTGGCCTATCCGCTGCGACCGATCCACCTGTCGCTACTGAGTTGGTTCACCATCGGCCTGCCGGCGTTGTTCCTCGCACTCGAACCCAACGACGACCGAGTCAGCCAGGGATTCCTGGCGAGGGTGCTTGGGCGGGCGGTGCCAGCAGGGCTGGTGATCGCTGTTGCGACGATGAGTGTGTTCAGCATCGCCCAGCTCGACGACTCGATCGACGCCGGCCAGGCCCGGACACTGTCGGTACTCGTGGCGGGCTCAGTGGCGCTGATGAACCTGTACCGGGTGGCGCGACCCCTGAACATCGTTCGCCTGACCCTGATGATCGCCATGGCCACTTTCTTCGCCGCCGCCTTCGTGATGCCATGGAGTCGCGACCTCTTCGACCTACCGATCACCGAAGCGTGGGCCTACGTCGTTGCCGCAGCGTTCATCATCGCGGCCTATCCAATGCTGGTGCTGGGCGGCCGCATCGCCGCTCGTAGCGGATAACCGTGTCGAGGAGCGGTCTTCTGATCGCGTGCTTCGCGTTCCGGTCACCGGACCGCAGCGATCGCAACTCGGCGTGGCAGCATTGGCGGGGTGCAGAGGATGACTCATCGTGGGACCATGATTCTCGGCGTTGCCCTGGCGTCGTGCTCATCGATACCCGAGGCTGCTCCCGCTGACTGTCCTGCGAGCGCGTTCCGTTCATCACCACCATTCGTCATCGCTCACGCTGGGGGCGAGGGACTCGGACCATCCAACACCATCCTCGCGATGCAACGGTCGATGGCTGCCGGCGCAGACATCCTTGACGCAGACCTGTGGATGACCTCGGATGGCGTCGTCGTGGCGAGTCACGATCGCGATGTGTCGAGAACCACCGACGGCACCGGCAACATCGACGAACACCCATGGGACGAGCTGCAATTGCTCGACACCCGTGCCGGATGGACCGGCCACCCGATCGATGAGGCCGTCCGGATCCCGTCGCTCGAGCAGATCCTCGTCGAGTTCCCGGACGTCCTCATATCGCTCGAGGTCAAGCAGTCGCAACCGTCGATGGCCCAGGCGCTGTGCGACGTCTTGGTTCGCACAGGCAGCGTCGACCACGTGTATCTGAGCGCCAACAACGACGACGATGTGTACGAGGCCCAGCGGCTGTGCCCCGGAGCGCTCGTCATCACCACGACGTACTCCGATCTGGATGCCCGACGAGCGGCACAGGAGAAAGGCGAGTCGTGGTGCTCGCCGTCACCGATCGGACAGCCTCCCTACCGTGACGACCGATTCAGCGTCGAGAGCGTCCAATCATCCCACGACCATGGCGCGGCGATCTTCACCTGGACCGTCGACGACCCGGACGTCCTGCGCGAACTGGCCCTCGCCGGTGTAGACGGTGTCTACACCCGTCGACCAGACATCGCCCGCAAGGTGTTCGACTCGATCACCGCCCCGGGCTGACGATCCCGCGGCGATTTTCCCGCTGGGAATCTGTGCTGTCAGCGGTCGCCTGTCCTCGTCGACCTCTGCGGCTTCGGATCAACCTGCTCAGGAAGGTCGTGGCTCGTACTGGTAGGTGCGTTGTGTCCGACCGCCGGCCACGAGTAGGTGCTCACCTGTGACCCATGACGCCGCCGGCGAGGCGAGGTAGAGCACCGCTGCGGCGATGTCGTCAGGGGTGCCGGTCCGTCCGAGCGGAATGGTGCGGGCCAGTTCGTCCATATGGTCGGATACGCCGAGCACCTCGCGGAACGCCTCGGTGGCGACCGGTCCCGGCGACACGGTGTTGACCCGAATGCCGCGCGGGGCAAGCTCGAGCGCCAGTGTCTGGGTGAGGTTGTTCATCCCCGCTTTCGCCGCCGCGTCCGGGCCCGGGCGCGGCGACCCGCGTCCCCCGGCGCCGGAGGAGATGTTGATGATCGCGCCGCCGTCGGTCATCCGTCGCGCCGCCGCCTTTGATCCCTGGAACGCACTGGTCAGGTTCAGTTCCAACTGCGCACGGAACACGTCATCGGGGGTGTCGACAAGCTCACGCACCGTTTTGTCATCGGAGCCGCCGACGTTGTTGACCCAAATGTCGAGCTGCCCGAACTCGTCGATGACGCGTTCGGCGATGGTTTCGGAGAAGTCACGGATGTCACCGCGAACGATCAACGCCTTGGCTCCACGCTCGACCACGCCTGCAGCGGCTTCGTCAAGGTCGGATTGACGCCTGGCATTGAGGACCACATTGCAGCCGGCATCGGCCAACGCCCAGGCAATCGCGCGGCCGATGCCCTGACCCGAGCCCGTGACCACCGCCACCTTGCCATCGAGACGAAACAGATCGAGCACACTCATCGGGCGAACCTATCGACTCGGAGCCCCCGGCGACGCACGGAGATTCGATGCGGGGGGGCGACGCGTTCCGATGGTGCAGACTGTGCGACATGGGCTTTGACGTACATGTGGTTGTGAACATGAAGAAGGCTCCGAGCGAAGCGTTGATGACGGCGCTCGACCACAAGTTCGAAGCAGCCACCCACCAGCACCGAACCACGACCGTCAGTCTGACCGAGCACGTCTCGGTCTCGAACGAGGCAGACGCCGTGGAGTTCGTCCGGGCGCTCGTGCTGGAAGCAATCCCACCCGGATCGAAGATCATCGAGATCCACGCCGAGGCTGACTGAGCGGTCCCAGATAGGCCGTGCTTCAGATGGGACGGGCTTCAGAACAACGAGTCCTGGGCGCGGGTCGGCGGGGGTGAGTTGGCGGCGTCGAGGACCTTGGCCACATCGGTGATCGCCGTGGCCCCCAACGTTGCCAGCGCAGCGTTGCCTGGGCCTGCACCGTCGCCCATCCACACGGCCACCGGACCGAAGCCTCGACGGAGCGACTCGGTGGCCCCGCCCCAGGTGCCACCGGTACCGTGGGTGGAACAGACCACCAGCGTGACATCGGCCAGTCCGTAGATGAGCTTGTTGCGGCCGAGGGCGTTTCCCGCGGCGAACCGTGCGTTCGGCGCATACGGGCTGGCAATGCACAGCTCTCCGGCGTGGACGCGCCGACGCACCTCGGGGCTTCGCGCCGCGACCTGCAACCCCTCGGCCGGCACACCGCTCACCGCGCCAGCGAGGTCGAGTGTGGCCGCCATGGCTGCCTGATCGATGCCCCGAGCCAACCCGCTGATCACCGCAACGTTCGCACCGACGGCAACGCTGGCTGCGGCCTGCGCCACGGCACAGGCAGCTGCGCTCGCGTCGCGGCTGCCGACGACACCGAGGCCGCCGGATGACAGCCACGTCGCCGGGCCGGCCACGGTGAGGAACGCAGGACACGCCGTGTCGAGTCGCTCGATGAGTCGGTGCGGGAACCCCTCGTCGAAGCTCGCCAGCATCGTGATGCCTTCGTCGGCGAGGCGCTCGCGTTCAAACACGAACGCGGCGACCGCGTCGAGCAACGTGACGAGTCGCCCGGCCAACGCCGAGTCACCGGACACCAGCTCGGTGATGACCGACGCCGACGCACCGAGCATCACTGCCGGATCCGGCACCTGCCCGAGCACGCTCCAGTACTCGCTCGCGGCCAGTGGCTTGACCCCAACGTCGACGATCCGGTTGGTCATCAGCAATGCAGCCAGCGACGAACTCGGCGACGAGGGCGGCGTCACGGCGAGGAATCTCTGCCCAGCGTGGAGGCGAGCGCAAGGGGATACACCGGACCGCTGCCGTTGATGGCGAGCAGCCGCCCGACCTCGGTGAGCGTCCATCTCGAATCGACCAGATCATCGATCAACCACACGGGCCCATGGGGAACCGTTGCGGCAACTTCGAATGCGCCGCACACGTTGGCGTACTGGTGGGTGCTGTTGGCCATCGACTTCTGCCGCGGGGTGTCGACGATCTTGCGGACCACATCGTGGACTGGCAACGAAACGGCCGCAGCGAATCGTTCGGCCAGATCAGGCACAAGCCTGGGTAGTCGCAACGAGGGCACGAAGGTGACCCACGACGGTGCCGGCTCGGGGGACCACTCCTGCACCATCTCGACCAGCGAGGCGATCAACCTTGCGTCGAAGGACCCACCGGCGCGCCGGTCGGCCTCGACGAGCGACCCCCACCCCTGATCACCCCATCGACACAGTGCCCGTCCCTGCATCGGGCGAAGTGCGCTCGGCAACGAGCGAGAGGTACTCGCCGACGTACCGATCAGCTGCTTGCGCGCCTCGATGGGCACGTAACCGCGCCGCAGGAACCGTTGAGCGGTTTCCACGACTGCCGGATCGAGCGGATCGCGGTACAGACGGGCCGCGCACAGGTCGCAGACCCCGCATGGTTTCGCCGAGTCGTCGTCGAGCACCTCCGCGAGGAACCGCATCCGACAATCGATTTCGCTCGCGTACACGCGCATCTGTTCCTGCTCGAACCGGCGCGATGCGGTGACCCCATCCACCCGCTGATGCGGGTACTGCCATGGTTTGAGGGTGCGCTCGTAGGTCTGCCATCCCAACCGCTTGAGCACACCTTCCACACTGAGCTGCTTTAGCACCAGCTCGACCGCACTGCGTTTGATGTTGACGTCCTGTTCGATCGCGCCGATCGACACCGGTCCGACGGCGCTGTCGAACACCCGCAACACTTCGGCCACCTGTTCCTCGCCGGGGAACGCCTGCTCGATGAACCAGTCTTGGATGGCCTCGTCGTCGTGACCGCGCAGCAGCACCGCGACCGACGTCTCCAGCGCCCGCCCCGCCCGGCCAACCTGCTGGTAGTACGCGACCGGCGACCCCGGTGCCTGGTAGTGCACCACAAACCCGAGATCGGGCTTGTCGTAGCCCATCCCGAGCGCCGAGGTGGCAACCAACGCCTTGACCTCGTTGCTCTGGAGCGCGGCTTCGGCCTCGAGGCGCAGCTCGCCATCGAGCGCGCCCGTGTAGGCGAGCACCGCATGGCCACGCATCTGCAGCCATGCGGCGACACGCTCGGCGTCGCCCACGGTGAGGCAATAGATGATCCCGGAACCCGGCAGCTCACCGAGGTAGCGGTCGAGCCACGCCAGCCGTTGGGCGGCCTGGGGTAGGTCGATCACCTGCAACGACAACCCCTCGCGCGTCAGCGGCCCACGGATGACGTTCATCCCGACACCGAGTTGCGCAGCGACATCGTCGACGACACGGTCGTTGGCCGTGGCGGTGCAACCCAACACCGGAAACGCCGGCGGGAGACCGGAGATGAGCTGGCCCAGGCGGCGGTAATCGGGCCGGAAGTCGTGGCCCCAATCGGAGATGCAGTGCGCCTCGTCGATCACCATCAGGCCTGGTCGACGGCCGAGGATCGGCATTGCCTTGTCGGCGAACTCGGGATTCGCCAGGCGCTCAGGCGACACCAGCAGGATGTCGACACTCTCGGATTCGAGCAGCTCGACCAGCTCGTCGACCTTCATCGTCGCGGAGGTGTTGATGGTGTGCGCCCGCAGCCCGAGCCGGGCGGCCGCATCCAACTGGTTGCGCATCAGCGCGAGCAGTGGCGAGACGAGCAGCGTCGGCCCGAATCCGGCGTCGCGCAACAGCCGGGTGGCGAGGAAGTACACGGCGCTCTTACCCCATCCCGTGCGTTGCACCAACAGCACCCGCTCGCGGCGTATCGCGAGCGCCTCGATCGCTTCACGCTGGCCGGGCCGGAACTCGCTGCCGGTGCGGCCAGTGAGCTCGGCGAGGGCCGATAGGAGGTGGTCTGCCATGCCGTCCACCCTAAAGGGCCGGTGTGACACAGTTCCGCAGAGTCCGTGCGCCAAGCGCGACACGTCGCTGAACCCGTACTCGGCCGGAGACGCGGCACATGGCGGTGGCGCCAAGGAGCAGCACTGCCATCATCGCCGTCGAGCGGCGGCGAAGGCGGACCGCGTCGGCGATCGCGGCACCGTTCGGGGCTGGTCCATCGCCGAGGGTGCCTCGATCCTCAGTGGTGCCTGCGTAACGGTTGATCCCCCCGAGCTGGACATCAAGGGCAGCGGCATACGCGGCTTCGATCACACCTCCGTTCGGCGATGGATGCTGCCCAGCATCCCGACGCACCGAGCCCCAGATCGCCCTGGCGCGTTGGGG
>JANNHO010000104.1:0-5849 GCA_031404435.1 Acidimicrobiaceae bacterium
AGGGTATCGGTCGCTATCCTCGCTGCATCCCGCCCTCGTAGCTCAGGGGATAGAGCAATGGTTTCCGGAACCATGTGTCGGAGGTTCGAATCCTTCCGGGGGCGCCTAATGTAGCCATCCTGACCAGGCCCTTTACCTGCTCGAAGGCCGTTGGCTTCTCGAACCCCTGACAGCCATGCGAGACAGCGTCCTGCAACCCCAGTCGCCTCGCGCATCGATCAACCGACCCGGCCGGCGGCCGCGTTGGCCAGGGTGACGAGAGCATCCTGGTCGAGCGGGTCTCCGCCGTCCGATCCGCCGACGTCGATGCAGCCTTTGCCGATGAGAAACTGGATGCTGCCGCCCTCGGTAGCGACAATTCCTCCGGCGCCGACATCGACGACGGTGCCAGACGCGGTGCCGCCTGCGTCGATTGCCCGCTCGAGCGCGTCACACAGCAGCGGAATGCCGAGGCTGATTCCGACAACGCCTGCACCAACGTCCCCGCCGATCGAGTAGGTGCAGCGACCGGGCTGGTCCTCACCGAAGCCACCTTGCTCGACGCCCGAACCAATGGCCGCTTCCATCTCTGGGATGGTCAACAACGAGCACGGGTCGACATCGAGGACCGGGACGAACGCGTCGTCCGCAGGCGCATCGCCGCCGGCCGGCGCCTGGGTCGCAACGCTCGGCGCGTCCGTCACCTCGCTCGCCGCCGAGGCGGCGGGGGGCGGACTCGTCTGGTCCGTGTCACCGGACGAACCGTCATCGCTTGCGCAGCTCGTCATCGCCAGCGTCAGCGCGCCGACCGTCGCAGCGACAATCGACATCCGCCTGCTTGCACGCGGCCTCACGAGCCTCGTTGCGCGGTCTCGAACAGTCATGGCATGTACTCCTTCATCGGTAACGGGTCGACGCCCATCTCGTGGATCGGGACCAACCGGTGGAACTCCGCCCCGGCGAGCTCGTATGCGGCGCGCACGGACTGCTCGGTCCCGTCGAACCTGCATGACAGTGACTCATCCGTGGGGACGAAGGTCGCCCCGAGGTAGCGGATGGGGACGCCGTCACCGGCCAGCTTGCGACACGTCGCCTGCAGCTGCGCGACCGACTCCTTGACTGCGACGGTCGTTGCTCCCGACCAGAACCGCTCGACCATCAGTTGCACGACAATCTCTTTCGCTCCATGCGCGCATCGTGCGCCTTCTCCTGTCGTGTTGAATCCGGAGATTCCCTCGATCTCAAGGTTTTCTCGTCGTAAAGTCGCCCTGTGCAGGCGCTGATCGGTCGTGACCCGGAGCGCGACGTCGCGACCGCGTTCATCGCCGCAGCCGCTTGCGGGCCAGCGGTTCTGTCGATCGACGGTGAGCCAGGAATCGGCAAGACCTCTCTACTCAGATATGCCCTCAGCGACGCCCGTGCCGCCGGATTGATCGTGCTCGAATGCACCCCAACCCCAGCGGAGGCAACGATGAGCTTCGCTGCGCTCACGGAGCTACTGCGCGATGTCGATGCTGCGGCGCTTGCAGCAATGCCTGATCCGCAGCGCCACGCACTCGCCGTCGCGACACTACGCGAGGAACCGGTCGGCGCCACGCTCGACGAGCGCGCAGTCGGAACCGGCTTCGCCTCGCTGCTGGCCCACCTCGCCGAGTCGCGAACCGTAGTCGTGGCCATCGACGACCTGCACTGGATCGACGCAGCGAGCGCCGACGCGCTGGCCTTCGCGCTTCGACGGGTCCACCCCGCGACGATTGGACTCGTCACGTGTGCGCGAACCGGTCAGCGCCCACCGGGCTTCGCCTCCTCGATACCGCCCGAGGGTTGGACGAACTCGTTGACGCTCAGCGGGATGACTGCCGCCGCGCTGTTCCACGTCGTGCGCGACCAGCTCTCGGTCGCGCTGGCGCGGCCGGCGCTGCTGCGTGTCACCGAGACGTCGGGCGGCAACCCGTTCGCAGCGATCGAGCTGGCGCGCATCTCGGACTCAGCGAGACCTCCTCCCGGCGGGATGCGAGTGACCGAGCTGGTGGAGACGCTGACTGCCCAACGACTCGGTCAGCTCTCGCCGGATGCGCGTCGGGCGTTACTCGTGGTCGCCTGCTCACCGCGCCCCACCCTCGGCACGATTCGAGCGCTCGGGCTCGAGGCCGGGCTCGCGCAAGCAGAGTCCGCGGGGACGGTGTCGCTCGACGCAGACCGTGTCATGTTCGCCCACCCACTTCTCGCAGCAGCCGTTGTACAGATGGCAACCGCGCCCGAGCAGCGCAACGTGCATGCCCAGCTGGCGAGGATCACAACTGAGCCCGAGGCTCACGCCCGCCACGTCGCGCTGGCAAACCCCGAACCGGACGAAACGACCGCGATGGCCCTCGACGAGGCGACTCTGGCTGCCGAAACTCGCGGTTCGTCCGTCGCCGCCGCCGAGCTGGCGCGCCTCGCCCTCGACCGTTCGGTCGACCCCGACGGAGCAGCGGCGTGGGCGCGGCGGATCCGACTCGGCGAGGTGCTCCACGCAGCCGGATCGTCCATCGAGGCGGCGAACGTGCTCGGGCGCGCCGGATGTCCGCGCGGCGCGCTGTATGCCCGCGCCGGGCTAGTGCTGATCGAGGTCGCGTATCAGACCTCGTCGACAGCCCGTGCCATCGAGGTCGCCCATGAAGCTCTCGCCGAGGCGCGGGGCCACCCGACGCTCACCGCACGGTGCCTGCTCTCGCTCGCCACCATCACCACCGACGGTCGCGAGGCGGCGCGTTACGCGGCGGAAGCGCGCGCCACTCTGATCACCGCTGGGGTCGACGATCCGCTGCTGCTTGCGTGGGCCGAATCAGAGGATGTGTCCGCCCGTTTCCACCTTGGCGAGGGCCTCGATCGCGCCCGCCTCGACCACGCGTTGGAGCTCGAACGCACGGGCCGGTCCTGGCGGAGCACCGATCAGGTCGCGGCCATCCGGCCGGTGCTGTTGAAGTGGGCCGATCATCCGGAAGAGGCGCTGGACGCGCTCATCGAGCTGCGCGCTCGCGCCGACGAGGAGGGTAACGAGGGACTCGTGCCCTACGTGCTCGGCCACATCGCAGGCGCCCTGCTGCGCCTCGGGCGGCTGGACAACGCGGCCAAGGCCGCCGCCGAGCACATCGGCCACGCCGAGCGAACCGGGCAGGAGAGCCAGCGGATGCAGGCGCTCTACAACGTCGCCTTCATTGGCGCGCATCTCGGTCAGCTCGACGAAGCGAACACGACAGCTCACGAGATCCACGACTGGGCGGTCGAGAATGGCGACGACTGGATGGAGATGTTGGCAGCGACCGTGCTTGGGTTCGTCGCGTTCAGTCGTGGCGACGCGCCCGAGGCATGTGTTTGGTTCGGTCGCTGGTCCACTGCGATCGAGGCGCTCGGGATCATCGACCCGGGCGTCACCCGCTTCTACGGCGACCATATCGAGGCGTTGATCATGTCGGGGGCACGCGAGGACGCGACGCAAGCCACCCGAATTCTCACCGCGCGGGCCGAGCGCGCGGGCCGAATCTCGGCGCTGGGGATCGCTGAGCGGTGTGAGGCGTTGCTCGCGGCCGCCGCCGGCGACCTCCCCGCAGCGCTGGCACGAGTTGATGCCGCGCTCGCTCTCGACGCTCGATCCTCGGTGCCTTTCGAACGGCACCGCACGATGATGGTCAAGGGCCTGATCCATCGTCGGGCGAAGCAGAAGGCGGACGCGCGACGAGCGCTGGTCGCCGCATCAGACGGGTTCGCGGCGATGGGCGCCAACGGATGGAAGGCCCGCTGTGACGAGGAGCTAAAGCGGATCGGCACACGCGTCGCAAGCGCTACGACACTGACCGCAAGCGAGCAAAGGATCGCCGAACTCGCCGCGTCCGGTCTGACCAACAAACAGGTCGCCGAGCGGACCTTCCTCAGCCCTAAAACCGTCGAAGCCAACCTCGCCCGCGTCTACCGCAAGCTCGGCATCACCTCCCGCGCCGAACTCGGAGCCCAGATGGCAAACGAGGACCGCTCCCGGACGGCGCGATGACCTGTGATGGGAGTCATGGAACAGGTACGAGACCCGCACGGACTGGGCGCTCCGATGTTCGATCGCATCTAGGCCGGCGACGCGCCGCTATTCAGCGCAGAACCGAACGCCTTGATCGGCAGCATTGCTGAGGCCCGTCCACCTGGCGGGCGCTATGCACCACTGCGAGACGCCCGGCCACCGAGACAACGCGGCCGGGGCCGTACTTCGAAGGTGACGGATAGGTGATCTCCGGATACCGGACTGCGTCGACGACTTCATTCTCATCTAGGCCGATTTGGCTTGCGCGGGTTGAGGCGAGAGGCGAAAGCGAGCTCACGTCAGGTCCGATGGGGCCGACATGAGCACCGAAATCACGTCGAGTGCGTTTCCGATCTGCACCCGGCCGATGACGTCTTGTGCGGCTGCGGGCCTCTCTGCCGCCCAGTAGCGGAGCGCTAACTCGCCGTCAAGCAGGGCTGCGCCGAGTGACTGCTCGGCTCGCGAGGATCACGGACTGGCCGCCCGGCAGAGGAGCAAGAAGGTCCACCTTCTTGCGGAACGGCACTGGAAATCCTGCGTCAAGTGCCGACTGCAGTTCTGACGCTGCGTGCGGAGCGAACAGCTCCAGCCTGGACATGCGGAGATACCAATGAATCGCCCTGGTGTGCGGGGTGGCGAAGTAGCTCGCCTTCTTGCGACTGTCCGCTTCAACGGCCAGTCGTGTCAGTTCGCCCATTCTGATCGCGAAGAAGGGCTTGGTTGCCGTGGCAAACAGATGATCCAGTTCGCCAAAAAACGCACCAGCGTTGATTGCTGCGAAGACCGGGTTTGCGATGGTGGCGAGGGGGGTTGGTTGGCTTTCGATGTCGGTTGTCATCCCTCCACTCAACTCGCCACGGCTTCGGCCGCGACCCCCTGTAAACGACGCCAATTCAACCGGAAATATTGATCTCGGGGTATTTGCAAAACTTTCTTTCTGGCCTTCACGAAGAAACTCCAAAAACTCGAATGAGTCAAAGCCGGTCACACGAATGATTCGCTTGTGTGATCAAGCGCAGCTTGCTCCGCTACCCAAGCCATCAGGGCTTCGTCGGTGACCGCTGCCAGTGTGAGGCTCGGACGGGGTCTGCGGGTGAGCCAACGCACGGCGGTGACGAACTGATGTCGATGTCGCCTTCAGGCATGTTGTACTCCTTCAGGCATGTTGTACTCCTTCATCTCGTCGGGACGGCTGTCTCGATGGCGGTGCCGTTAGCCATCCGCGCCCACTTCTGGATCAGGCGAAGACCGTAGCCCTCAGCCGGCGTCGGGGTCGGCGTGCCGCACGCATCGGCCAGCACATCTCGCACCCGCCGCAGGGTCGAAGAGCGGCTCAGCGGCGTGATCGACAGTGTCATACGGGTGGATAGCTGTCATCGCGATCGACGCTGTGCGGCGACCCACTCCGAGCTGCCGAAACGTCAGGCTGTCTCGCCGGCGTCAAAGCCAGCGGAGGCGAGCGCTGCGGTTCGTTCTGGTGCTGCACGACCGGGCATCTCGGCACGATCCGCAAAGAGCGAGCGATCACCAGCACGCGCCAACTGATCCTCGACCGTTGCCGTAGCCGGTTCGGCTTGGGCGGGGCGACCAGATCGGTGGTGAGGTCGATATCGAGACGGTTCTCGAGACGTCAATCAACTTCGACGTCGCGCCGAGCACCCGCTCGGCGGTGGACATCACAGCATCCACCGAATCGGCCCAACCAGAGACGTACGGCACTTTGCACTGCTGCGAGTCCACGCCCAGCGACACTCGAGGACTTCGACTTCGATGCCCAACCTGGTGTCGATCGCAAGCTGATCAACGAGCTCGGCACCTG
>JANNHO010000105.1:0-4002 GCA_031404435.1 Acidimicrobiaceae bacterium
TCAGCATCGGAATGATCACTGCCAACTGCTCATTGCCTTCCATCGGACCTCCCTGGTCGTTCGTAGGACCTGCTGACGAACATCAGCCGGCCATTTTCATGAGCATGTGATCCAAAACCTCGGCGTGCTCGACCTGAGGGCTGAACAAGATGACCTCTGCGTCGCTGACGACCCGCACGCTGTGTCCAGCCGGCCAGTAGAAGAGATCGTCACCGACACAGGTCTCCTCGGTCCCGTCGGTGTAGGTGATCACCACTTCGCCCGCCTTCATGAACCCCCAGTGGGGCGCATGGCAGGCATCGTTGTCGAGGCCCTTCAGGAGCGGAGCGATGTCGGTGCCCGCTCCGAGGGAGAAGTACTCAGCGGACAGCGTTCCGTAATCGACAGCATCGCCGAAGTTGATCGCTTGGCGGGCGACGGCGCCGGGCACGTCGATCTTGATCGGGATGTCATTCTTCGTGATTCGCATCTGACCCTCAATTCTCGGGTTGGGTTCTGCACTTCAGTTGACAGCCAACTCCGAACCGGGCGACCCGTCCAGTTCCAATACTGAACTGTGGCAAGGTTGCTTCATGAAGAGCTACGGCCAGTACTGCCCGATCTCGCGAACGGCCGAGCTGCTCGGCGACCGCTGGACGATCCACATCGTCCGCGATCTGTTGATCGGCTCGACCCGGTTCAACGAACTGATCAGCGGCAACCCCGGGCTCTCGCGCGCATTGCTCAGCCGACGGTTGCAACAACTGCAACGCGCCGGCGTGATCGACCACGATACTGATGGCAGCTATCGGCTCACGGCTGCCGGACAAGACCTTGAACCAGTGGTCTTCGGGCTTGCCGCATGGGGCGCGCGATGGATGTTCGGCGAACCAGAACCCGACGAGCTCGACCCGGATCTGTTGTTGTGGTGGCTCCACCGCCGGCTTGACCCCACCAAGCTTGCCGGACCCCGCTTCACGATCTACGTCCATTTCACCGATCACCCGAAGCGGTACTGGATCGTTGTGGAGGATGACACCTCGTTGTGCGTCACCGATCCACGCTTCGATGTCGATGTGACCATTCGCACCGATCTGGCGACCATGTACCGGACCTACCTCGGGCATCAGACGCTGGACGAGGCCACCCGTTCTGGCCGTATCGAACTGTCGGGATCGACCAAGTCGGTTCGAGCGCTGCGGGATGCCTACCGGGCATCGCCAGTCGCCTCGATCGTCGGTGCCGCGACCGCCGATTGACCCTCAGAGCGGCGGGCGAGGGAATTGCCCTATTGTGTCCGCACAATGTCTGCTACCGACACAACGATGCCCGACCGAGATCGGCTCGTCGCCGCGATCGACGACCGGTCGGCACGGGGAATCGCGGCCGGCATCGGCCGGCTGATCTCCCGGGGCACGCTGCAGCCGGGTTTGCGCTTGCCGACGGTGCGCAATCTTGCCACCGCACTCGGTGTGTCACCCACGACAGTCAGCGAGGCGTGGCAAACGCTTGCGCTCGTCGGGGCGATCGACGCGCGTGGCCGCCGCGGCACGTTCGTACGCCAGCCAACCGGGCCGGGGTCGCCGCGCCGCTATCGACGCATCACCGAGGGACCCGGCCACTTCGCGATCGACCTGTCCACCGGCACGCCTGACCCGGCGCTGCTGCCCGATCTCGCCCCGGTGGTGGCCCGGTTGAGCGCCCAGTCGCTCACCTCGAGCTATCTCGATCACGCGGTGCTCCCGGCGCTGGAGGAGCGCCTGCGCGACGGCTGGCATTTTCCCGCTGAAGAAATCACCGTCGTGGACGGTGCGCTCGACGGCATCGACCGCGTCGCCCAGGTGGTGGTCCGTCTCGGCGATCGGGTCGTGGTCGAGCATCCCACGTTTCCGCCGCTGCTCGACCTGCTCGACCTGCTCGGCGCCGAGGTGATCGGTGTCGATCTCGACGACGAAGGCATCAGCCCCGAGCACTTGCGTAGCGCCCTGGCGATGCAACCGACGGCTCTGTTTCTGCAACCCCGCGCCCACAACCCGACCGGTGTCACGATGAGCAGCCGTCGCGCCAAGGTGCTGGCGGGCATCCTGGCCACCGAGGGTGCAGGCGTGACCGTGATCGAGGATGATCACAGCGGCGACATTGCCAGCGGCGCACTCAACAGCCTCGGCCGGTGGCGACCGGGGCGCACCGTGCACATCCGCAGCTACTCCAAGAGCCACGGTCCCGACCTGCGCCTCGCGGCTGTTGGCGGTGCCGGCGAGGTGGTCACCGCCGTCAGCAATCGCCGCCTACTCGGCCCCGGATGGAGCAGCCGCATCCTGCAGGCGGTGCTGTTGGAGATGCTCACCCACCAACCGACCATCGATGCGGTGGGCGCCGCCCGTGACGAGTATGCCCGCCGCCGGTCGTCGGTCGTTCGCGTGCTCGACCTGGCCGGGGTGCCGGTCACCGGTTCCGACGGCATCAACCTATGGTTGCCCGTCCGCGACGAACGCTCGGCACTGCTGACGCTTGCCGCGCAAGGCATCGGGGCCGCTCCCGGCGAACCGTTCATGGTGCGCACCGACGATCCACACATTCGGGTGACGATCGGCCTGATCGACGACGGCGACCACCACGTCGCTGACGCCCTGGCCCGCGCAGCAGGAATGCAACGCCCCCGATCCGGCCAACGCTGACCGACAAGCCGTGGCTTCGACGTATTGTCTGTCCACGACTTGCCAACAGTTCGCACGTGCAGGTTGATGTACCGACGCTGATGCTGACCGATACTGGTCCACGTGACCGGCGACCGGTCGCCCAGGATCACCGTGTGACGAATTTGCGAATCGTCGCAGAGTCGACAGCGTCGGCGCGTTCTTGGGGGGTCATCTTGTCATCTCAGCAGCGGTGATGAGCTTTCGCGGAGGCAGCCAGCATCGCCACGCAGCCAGTCTTTTGGGTGCCTACATGGCGCTGCGGCGGACGAGTTCGAGGGCTGCACCGCATTCGGGGGCGAACGCTTCCTCGCGGGCGGCGTCATCGGGAGTTTCTGACACGCCTACCGGCCCGGCGACCGTGGCGAACAGGGCGGTTGGCACGAGCTCGGCCTCGGATTCCCACGGCACCCGCCGGTCGGCCAGGCGCAACGCCATTGCCGTGAAGAACTCCTGCGGCAGACGCCGCCCGCGCCCAGCCACCAGCACGGCCGGGACCTCGCTGCACCACGCCACCGATGCAGCAGCTCGGGATGCGGGTGCGGCAAGCACCTCGGTCGGGGTGGCGGCCATCGCTTCGATCAGCACGAGGTCGGCGGCGACGACCGCAGCCGCGACCCCCGAAGGTGGCACCACCTCGGCATCGATGTCGGCGCGTTGCAAGCGGCGCACAAACGCGCTGCCCTCGTCGTCGGCGTCGATGGCCAACACGCGTACGTCGCCGCGGCGCATCACCGCATCGCCGATCAGGTCGGGCCACCCGACCACGCAGACCGTGGCGTCATCGGCGATCAAGTCGTACAGATGATCAGGAGTGAGGTCGTGCTCCACCTCCGAGGCGAGGGGGTAGGCCTGCTCGAACGGGTCGGTGGAGGTGAGCAGCGACGAGCAGAACCACCACAGCGGACCCGAGGTCGGGTGACGTTCGATGATCCGCCGGCACGCCACGACCAGCCCCGCCGGTTCCATTCGCAGTCCACGCAACGCGATCGCGGTCTCCCGCACGAGCGTGCGCTGGTCGCCGCCGGAGGCCCTCGCCACGTACCGCAAACGCTCGATCGGATGCACGGGTCGAATGTACTGCCACCGGCGCGCTGGACCGCCTCGGACAGCCAGCTATTTACGAAAGTGACTACTTGACTTATTCATCTCGGCGGGCGCACACTGAACGCCATGGGAAACCGACAGCCGAGCGGCGCTCAGGACGTGCGCATGAACGCCGGCATCACCAGCGCACATGTCGCCGACGAAACCGACATGGCGATCGGCTCGATGAAGATGGTCCGCGTCGGCCAGCACCGGGTGGTGCTCGTGCGCACCGCCACCG
>JANNHO010000106.1:0-5305 GCA_031404435.1 Acidimicrobiaceae bacterium
CACTTGGTGTTGTCCCGTGTTGCCCTGTTTCGAGGTTGTCCCTAGTCGCTTCCCTAGTTGAAAGCGTCGTCGGCATGGCGACACTTCGCGAGCGCAAACCGGGTGTGTGGGAGGTGCGCGTGTTCGTCGGTAACGACGAGCGTGGACGTCCGAGGCAGGTGAGTCGAACAGTGCGCGGGACCAAGCGTGTGGCACAGCGAGCCGCCGCCGAGTTGACCGTGGCTCCGCCTGCGGCGAGCGATGGTCGCACGGTGGCCGATGCGTTGGAGGCGTGGATCGAGACGCACGCGCCGACGTGGGCCGCATCAACGGTGCGCGATCAAACCAGCCGGGCCTCGCTGGTGAAGGCTGACAGGATCGCCCGCTCGCCGCTTGGTCGGCTCGCGGTGGCCGACGTCGATCGCTGGCACACACGCGTGCGTGCAGCCGGGGTGGGAGAGTCGTCGCTGCGCAACCAGCACCTTGTGCTGCGGGCCGCGTTGTCACAGGCGGCCCGCTGGGGGTGGGTCACCACCAACGTGGCCGCGCTGGCGACCCTGGGCCGACGCACGACCAAGCCGCGGGCGGCGATGACGGCGGCCGAGGTGCGGGCCGTCATCGAGGCCGGCGAGCGTTTTGACCCTGCCGCCTGTCTCGCGTTTCGTCTCGCCGCGATCACCGGCGCCCGCCGCTCCGAGCTCTGTGCACTCGTCTATTCCGATCTCGACGGCGATCGGCTGACCATCGACTCCAGCATCGCGATCGAACGAACCGGTTCAGTGATTGACAGACAGGTGCCCGCGCTCGTCGATGCCGCCACGAAGACCGGCAACCAGCGACTGGTGCGCCTCGACGAGCGCACCATTCACGCCATCGAGGCGCTCCGCAGGGAGCGTGAGCACTATGGCCCGTGGCTGCTGCAGCCGGGGGAGCGGCCGTTGAACCCGGAGCGGCTGACCGGCTGGTGGCGCCTCGCCCGCCGAGACGCTGGAACCGACGAACGGTGGCGCCTGCATGACCTGCGCCACTGGTCGGCCACCGAAGCGATCGGGCGCGGTCACGACATCCGCACCGTTGCCGGAAGATTGGGACACGCCAACCCCGCGATGACCCTGCGGACGTACGCACACGCAATGGACGGCGCCGACGCGGGTGTCTCTGCCACGTTGGCGACCGCATTGGAGGACGACACCGATGACCGGTGAACAGATCGAGACCTACCTCAGGAGCGAGGAGCCGCCCGACGACGCCCTTGTCGTCGTGCGCGGCGGACCCATTGCTCCCGAGAAGATTGTCGAACATGCTCAGCGTCAGGCGCGTGAGTACACGTACCGCAACGCGCCGATGTACTCAGTCAGTGTCAGTCTCACCGTCGGCGACTGGGATCTCAGCGCCCTGCTCGTCGGGCCGCTGTCGTCGCGATCGACGTTCGCTGTCTCGACGGCGGGTGTGGTGCGAGCGGCCGGGTTCGAGTTACTTCCCACGTATGAGGCCCCGCACTACGACCTGCTGCTGGCTACAGGCGAGTATCGTGAAGCCGAAGTATTGCTGAGCCTGTTCGGTTCTCCGGAGCCGAATCCGTACAAGCGCCGAGGGAGGTGACCGCTATGGGAGTTCCGATCGAAGTCGATATCCCCTGCGACCCCACCCAGATCGATCACACCGGTCTGCCCTGGACGTTCCTCGACGAAGCTGCGCATCCCGAGCGCATCGTCGAGGGTGCGATCGTCATCACCGGCGATGCTGAAGACCCGGTCTTCGCGCGAGTTGCGTCGCTGACCGAGCGGCCGACTGGGGTGAAGGTCCACCTCGAGATCCTGCCCGGCGACCCTCTGGAGTACGCCGAGGCGATGCGCCGCACACACCTGCTGTCTGCGTGAGGCGTCGTGAAGGCCCCGTCCGCGATCGAGCTGCGGGCCGATCTGAACGCTCAGGACGATGACGGCAATGGCTGGTCGTTGCTGAACGATGCCGCAGACCCGAAGCGAATCGTGCCCGGTGCAGTGATCCTCGCCGGGAACCCGCACGCGCAGGCATCGGTTCGCATCCTCACCGTGGACGACGACCGTCAGGTCCACTTCTCCATCATCAAGGACTGACCAGCACCAACCAGCAGCATCTGGACACCCCGGACCGCCGGCGATATGGGCGCTCGTTCAGCGCTCGAGCGCCGCCTCCGGCACCCGTCGATATCGGCAGTTCGGAGCGGTCAACTCGGGGCAATCGACGCGCACCCAGTCTGGTCAGAGATCGAGCCCTTCGGCGCTCCCGAAGGTTTGACCCACCACGCGATCGGTTGACCCGGAGAGAACCCAGAGCTAACCAGGAGGCAGTACCCGTCTCCGGCCGTTGCAGCGCGAACCGTGCTCCACAACGTGTCGGACCAGAAGTCCATGGACACGTTCATTTCGTCCCCGGCCAAGGTCTTCAATGACGTACGTCCGGAGCTCGCATCCCATGGATGCCAAGGTTGGCCAAGGTCTTGGGAGCTTGCCACTTTTGATGCGAGACCGTTGCGGTCGAATTGGGTTCCGAGTTCCGTCGCGAGCCGCTTCGCGGCATCGGCGGGCTGGGTGAGCGGCTGTGGAGAACTTGAACATGACGCTCCGGAAAGGAATAGTGCAATCGCACACGCCCCGACCGTCGCCCATCGCAGAATCGAACTCACTCGAGCACATTGCCCCGTCCGGAACACTGACGCAAGGACGTTGGCTGGCGCAGAACACCGAGCAATCAGGCAGTTGTGCGCTGCGACTCGCCGTGACGGTGTCGACCTGAATCCAGCCTGACTGCCCCGCTGACATCCGCCCGACCTTCCCGTAGTGGCCCTCATTGAACGCGCCGACCACCTCTGCGTTCGTCTCGAACCAATCGTCGTAACCGACCTCAGCGGTCCAGCGAAGCACATACCGGCCGCCGGTGACTCTGCACGTTCGCAATCGTCGTCGACCTCGACGAAGAAGCGTACGTGCTCGCCGCTGAGGATGCGGCCCACGACACAGAGACGCATCTCGGCCACCACGTTCATGCGCACGTCCTGACATTCGACGACCGAGCAGACGGCAGTTAGGGCGTCTGGGCGTTGGCGTCGACGCCGCCACGGTCATCGCAACATTGTGAAGCAACCCGAGGCCCCTGTGGTGCGTCAGAGTGTGTGATGGCGTGCGAGGTCGAAATCCCCCTGTCGACTGATGTGTCATTCGCCGCGTTCTTCGCCGAATCGAAACTGCCGATGTACCGACTCGCCTATCTCCTCACTGGGTCGGCGTCACAGGCCGAGGAGGCGGTGCAGGAGTCGTTCGTCCGTGTCCTCGAACGATGGGCTCGCATCGACGACCCCAGTGCCTACCTCCGGCGGGCCATCGTGAATCGCTGCACTTCGTGGCACCGCCATCGGGCCGTCGTGCTGCGCACGCAGTCGCGAGTGGCAACCGACGAGTCGTACCTCGATCAGCCCGACGAGCTCGTCGACGCACTCGCGCAACTACCGGCGCGACGCCGTGCGGTGGTCGTGCTGCGGTACTACGAACGCCTCGACCTCGACGAGATCGCCGATGTACTCGGCATCACCGTCGGCACCGTCAAGTCCACATTGCACAGGGCACTCGCCCAGCTGAAAGGAACCCTCGAATGAGCACCGAACTCGAACACCGCCTGCACGACCACTTCCACCACGCCGCTGCCACCGCTCCCACAACCTTCCTGCAGCTCACCGAGATCGACGCGCGGGCTGCGCAACGCAGCCGTCGCGGCACGGCAGCTCGCGGCGCCATGGCCGTCGGTGTCGTCGTCGGCCTCGGCGCCGCAGTGATGGCGATACGCGACCCGCAGTCGACCGCGCCGGCCGCACGGACCGAGACCCCGCTGACACGGCTGCCGGATGCGACGATCCGCATCGCACAGCCCACGAAGCCCGGAGCCATCGCGCTGGAGCTCGCTGACGGCCAACGAATCACCTTCGCAATCGTCGGATCCCCCTTCTACGACGGCTACGCCCAACAGACCAGGGTGCAGTACGACACCTACTCGACGGGCTCCACCTACCCCGACGACCTCGAGATCCCGCTGGTGCCAGTGCCCGAACTGGGCGGTACTGAATCGCTCACCTTCTGGACTGGTCTCCCCTCGTCGGCGACTCGGGTTGAGTACCTCCCGGTCACCGGCGAGGGCTTGTGGCAGACACCCGTCGAGGGCTTTGCGGCTTTTCCCGCCACAGCCCACGCGCCCGACGACACGTTCATCGCCTACGACAGCGCCGGCAACGAAGTCGCCCGCACCACATGGTCCACGACGCATCTCGTCAGCAGCAACGAAGGCGACGACCGTGTCCTCCACAACAACTACTCGTCACTGACCGAGCCGACCGTCGACGTCTATGGACCGATCGACGTGACCAAGATCGCCGATCTCGACCGCGCAGCGACAGAGGCGTACATGGGGTACGCAAATGCCACCATGTTCTCCTGCCTCAGCACGAATGGTGACGACGCGTGGACAGAGTGCATCCAGTCCACCGACGCTGCAGTGAAGTCGTACCTCGGCTGACCAGTTGACCGCAGCGAAGCCGAGCCTGAGACCGCAGCCTCCGCCCAATCGTCGATCACCGGAACATCTACAGATCGGGCGCGTCAGGTATCCGAAGGGGTGCGGGAGCGGACCGGAGCGCACGGCGTCGTTCCAGAAACGAAGTCGCAACCAGCGTCGACGACATTGCGATCTCCAAGTGCTCGTTCCAGCGTGACGACCGTTGGACTGAAGTACCCCACATCACCGTTTGGGCTGCCGCAGTCCGGGTTGTTGCGTACGGCGAAAAGCCGTACCTGGTCAGCGGTCTCGGCAACGAATACCCTGATGCGCGTTCCCATGCAACCGACCGACACCCAGACTTCGATCTCAATGTCATCGGCACTCACGACGTAGGACTCCACGAAAGCCAGCTCGCTCGTGGTCACTGAATCCGAGTTGGAACAACCGGCGACTGCGACTGCAAGGAGTGGCATCAGCCACAACTGCCAAGACTTCGACGGCACCCGAGCAGAATGCCCGCTCGGGACGCACTATGCAACTGCTGGCGGCACGCACATAATCGCGGCCGCCCGTCGACTCTGCCCCGACTTCGAGTGGGTGCGACACCGGCCGCGGAGGCCGTCGCCCCTAGTTTCATCCCTAGTACTGGATGACACACGCCAACACGGCCCAACACGTGATGGACTGTCGTCGCAGCTCAGCGGCAGTGTTCATCACTCCGCAGCATCAGACGGACGACCGTTCCAGACCACCCAGATCTACGAAGGCACCAACCAGATCCAGCGAATGGTCATCAGCA
>JANNHO010000107.1:0-27096 GCA_031404435.1 Acidimicrobiaceae bacterium
CGGGTGCGGCCACGGCCGCCACACCGTCCGACTTGGTGTCAAAAGAGCCGGCGGCTCCAAAGCGGTCATCGCTGAGGGAGGTGAAGAGAATCGGTTGATCGGCGGTGCCTTCCGCGACCAGTTGAGCGCCGAATTCGACGATCACCCACCTCGGCCGCGAGTACTACGACGACCTGTAAACGCCAGCACTCGGCCCGCGCCCAAGACGGTCGAACGTCACCCACCAACGCCGACCCCCAGGTCGTCGCGCCCAGACATCGAGCAACAACGCACCGGGACGACGCGCATGGGCACGTGCCTACTGCGTTCTGCTGAGCTTCGCAGTACGTACGTGCACAGGAGCGAGCGCAACCAGGTGTCGACCCAGTCGCCGACGCAGGCAGCGCTGAAGCCGGTTCGATCGGCCGAACCCCGAGCCGGGCCGAACCCCGAGCCGGGCGCCGACCGGAACGAACGCGGGCCGGGACGAACGCCCGTGGCCGAACGCGCGCCGGGCCGGAAACCGACGTGGGGTTCGGAACGTGCGCCGACCCAGACCGATGTCGGGTCGGACCAAGCGCCATCCCAATCCCAACCGCGTCCCGACCCGAACCGGCCCGGGACGCGGTTGGATGGTTATGGCGGTTCGGTCCATTGGCCGGCTGGTGGGCCGGTGGTGATGGTGGTGCCGTCGGGGAATCGGAATGTGAGTGACCGGTTGGGGGTGATGGTCACGGTCCAGTGCTGGTTGTGGAGCATGTCGTGGTGGTGTTTGCAGATCGGGATCAGGTATTCGATGTCGGTGGTCCCACCGTTACCGACATGAAAGATGTGGTGGGGTTCGGTTTTGGCGACATGAATTCTGCATCCGGGGACCGCGCAGGTGCGATACATGGCCCGGATCGCCCGCCGTTGCGCCCGGTCAGCGAACCGGACGGTGTGACCCAGTTTGAGGACGACACCGTCGTCATCAAGGACAACCGGGATGATGTCGGCGAACTCCAACAACCTGCGGACACTGTCCACCGGGAGATCGACACCGTCATGGCCGCAATCGAACCGGGACCTGGTGTGACGGCCGTGTTCGACGGTGTGGTGGTCGATGGTGATGATCACGTTCGGTCGCCCCGACCGGGCACCGGTACCGGTGCCTTCGATCAGTTGTAGCAGGGCGTGGGCTTGCAAGAACTCGTGACGGGCTTGCGGGTCGGTCGGGCACCCATCCAAGATCGCGTGGCGCATCGCTTCGACCCGGTTGGCGATCGCACCAAGCAACCCCAACCCGGTTTCGGGATCGAATTCGCCTGACAGGCGGATCATCCCGGTTTCTTTATCAACCCAGGTCCGCAACCTGACATGCCGTTTCTGGCGTTGCAGACGGGCGACCCCATCATCGGCTTCGATCTGGCGGACCCCGGGATGTGACCGTCCGACGGAACTGGTCCGGTGTCGACCCGGCAGCCAACACCGCCAGCTCAGCACCACACGCGGCGAGCACCGCCCGCTGGGCGGGTTCCAGGCCCGCTAACGCGGCGGTGACCGCATCGATGTGGGCGCCTGACACTTCCCCGGTACCCAACACGGCCCCAAGCTCAGGGACCGCAGCGACGGTGGTGGCCCGCCCGACAAGTTTGGTCCCGTCACGCACCCCGGTACGGGTTGCTGTCGCGGCTGTCTGTTCAGGAAACAACGATGGTGATGTTTCGGCCAGCTTGACCAGCCGGGCCGCCAGGGCGACATCGACACCGTCGAGCCAGCGGCGCACCCCTGCTGATTGGGTCAACGCCCGCTCCACCGCAGCCTGATCCGCGCACGACACATCCAGCGCGCATAACCCGGCCACCACCGACACCACCGACACCCGTCACCCCCTCACCTCACGTACCCGAACAAGCGCCACCCACCCCGCCAGCAGGGTCTGGTGCACACACGTCTCTGCGATTTCGAGGGGCCCAAAAGCCCGATACGTCCCAAGGAAACCGGGACACGATCACCATACAAACGGGGTGTGACACAGATACCCCGACCGGCCTACGACCGGCACCGACCACCATACAAACCGGGTGTGACACGGTTACCCCGGCCGGCCTGGGACCGGCACCGTCACCAGAGAACGGCTGTGACGCAGTTACCCCGACCGGCCTACAACCGGTACCGCGCCCGCGGCTTCTGGGTACCGAGATCGCTCGCCCGGAATCACGGAAGGCGTCCGACAGCGCCTGTTGTGCCGAACAATGCCAGCGATCCGCTCCCGTAAGCCATCAGAGGAACCCAGACCAGCGTTTGCGTGAGCGCGCAACCCGCAGTCGGCCTCATCGCTCTCGCAACATCAACTGGCCGGGACGGAGCGTATGCGGCCGGGCTACGGGGACGGGGTGCGGCCGGCGAGGATGTCGGCGAGGAGATGGGCGTCGAGATTCCCGCCGGTGAGGATGGTGGCCACGCGCGTGCCGGCGATCCGGTCTCGCTCGGCGCACATGCCGGCCGTGGCGATCGCACCCGCTGGCTCGACGAGGTTGTGGGTGGTCCGCAGCACCAGCCGCATCGCCGCGGCGGTGGCTTCGTCACTCACTTCGATGATCCGTGCTGCACCCGCAACGATGTGGGCGATGGCCGTCGGATCGGGCACCCGGCAGGCCACCCCGTCGACGAACGTATCGACGGTGTCGGTGCTCACAGCTTCTCCGGCCACAAACGATCGCGCCACCGAGGGGGCGCCCTCGGCGACAACCCCGACGATTTCGGTGGACAGCCCGAGCAGGTCGCGAACGGCGATGAGACCGCAAATGCCCGACCCCATGCCGACAGGGACATAGACGGTGTCGAGATCGGGCACGGATTCGAACAGTTCGAGCGCGTAGGTAGCGACCCCCAGCACGAGGTCGTGATGGAACGACGGCACCATCTCCAAACCTCGATCGGATGCGAGAACGCCAGCGTGCTCGCGCGCCGCTTGAAAGTCGCGTCCGTACTCGATCAGCTCGGCCCCGAACGCCCGCATCGCCGCGTTCTTGTCGGCGCTGTTGCCGTGCGGCACCACGATCGTGACCGGCAAGCCGACCGTACGGCCGGCGAGCGCAATGCTTTGGCCATGGTTGCCCCGAGTCGCGCTGATCAGTCCGGCCACGTGGGGGCGATCACGCACCACTCGGTTGACGTACACCACGCCGCCGCGCACCTTGAACGCACCAGTTGGCGTGTGGTTCTCGTGCTTCACCCACACCTCGGCACCGACTTCAGCTGATAGCAGCGGCCACCCGTACTGTGGAGTCGACGGTACGTGCCGGCGGACGAGATCAGCGGCGGCGCGCAAGTCCTCGATCGTGAAATCCATTGTCGTCAACTGTGCCACTCGGCTCGGCTGCGGGCTCAGGCGTGGATGACGTGGTTGAGCACGACATCGTGTGGCTCCATCGGGATCTCGTCGACGATCTGTTCGCTGAAGCAGACGCCGACGGTGCCGGCACTCAGCGGGGCGAGGAAGCGGTCGTAGTAGGCCCTGCCGCGTCCGAGCCGCTTGCCATCGAGGGTGAAGGCCAGGCCCGGCACGATGACGAGGTCGATGGTCGACGCGTCGATGCTTTCCCCGTCGGGTTCGCGGATCCCGAACTGTCCTGACGAAAACCCATTCACCACCGCCGCGGGCACGATTCCACCCTTTTCGAGGCGGGGCAGCACCAGTCGTTTCTTGTCGCGATGCAACCGGGCGAACAGTCCGTCGGTGTCGGGCTCGATGGGCATCGAGGCGAACGCCATGACGGTGTGCGCCTGCTGGTACACGGACAATTCAGCGACCAGCGACCACAGCTGGACGCTGCGGATCAGGCGATCGTCGACCACCTCGCAGACCTGCTTCATTCGGGCGCGCAGTGTTGCCTTGTCGATCATCGCCGCACAGGTTTGCACACGAGCAGCATCAGGTCACCGCGGGCACGGGTAACGTCGGCGGATGGCGTTCGATCCCCTGCGATATCGGCAAGTCCTCGGCCACTTCCCAACCGGAGTCACGGTCATCACCGGAGCCTTGGATGGGGTGCCGGTCGGGTTCACGATCGGTTCGTTCACGTCGGTGTCGCTCGACCCGCCCCTCGTCGGTTTCTTGCCGATGGTCGATTCCGAACGATGGCAGCGGATCCGCGCCTCGGGCTCGTTCTGCGTGAACGTTCTCGCCCGTGGTCATGACGACCTGTGCTGGACCTTTTCCAAATCGAGCATTGACGACCCGTTCGAAGGAGTTGGGTGGGTGCCGTCAGAGGTGAGTGGGTCGCCGATCCTCGATGGCGCGATTGCCTGGATGGACTGCACGATCGAACAGGTCATCGATGCCGGCGACCACCACTTCGTGATGGGCCGCATCGTCGATTTTGACCACGCCCATCCCGACTCCGACCCGCAGCCACTGCTGTTCTACCGCGGCAAGCTCGGCGGCTTCTTCCCGTGAGCAGATCGACCTCGAGCGCGACACGATGGCGCGGCCCTGCGCCCTTCGAGACCAATCCGAGCCGGGTTGCGGCGCTTGCGGTGCTGTTCGATGCGGTGTCGGTACTGCTGTTCGTCGCCGTCGGCCGGCGCAACCACGACCACGAATCGAGCAACGTGGTCGACGGGGTGGCCGGCGGGATCGCCAGTGTGGCCGCACCGTTCCTCATCGCTCTCGCTGTGGCGTGGGCGGTGACGGCCGCTCAGCCCTCGATGCGCAGTCGGCCGTTTGCGGTGCGGACCGGCCTGGTGGTGTGGCCGATCACCCTCGTCGTCGGGATGCTGCTGCGGCGATTCGTGTTCGACCGGGGAACCGCGTTGTCGTTCGTGATCGTGGCCACCATCGCAACGGGCGTGCTGTTCATCGGCTGGCGCATCATCGCCAGCTCTCGGCGCTCGAGCGCCCCTGCGACCTGACCGCCGTACCGCCCCCGACCGGCCGGGTACTCGCTCGGCGCGCACGCGATACGCTCCGCTTCGGCCGCTGAGATCCCGGCATCGAACTTGCGAAACGAGACGCTCATGAGCAAAGACCGACGCCCATCCGATGTCGACGACATCGTTGACGCGTTGTCGAAGGTACAGCTGTTTGCTGACTTGAAGAAGAAAGATCTGCAGCAGATCGCCTCGATGTGTCGCCCGGAGCACTTTGACACCGGCGACACGATCGTTGCCGAAGGCGATTCGGCCGGCCGTTTCTACCTGGTCGCCGACGGCACCGCCGAGGTGTTGTCCAACGGCAACCGAGTCGGGGAGATCGGTGCCGGCGGTTCATTCGGCGAGATCGCCCTGATCGACCGTGGCCCGCGAACCGCCACCGTTCGGGCAACGTCGGAGATCCATGCGTGGTCGGTCGCATCGTTCACGTTGCGTCCGCTGCTGAAAGAGCACCCCGAGCTGAGCTACCGCCTCTTGGTGGCGGTGTGCCAGATGCTGCGCAACGCGCAGCATCCGCTGCACACGTGAACCGGGTGACCCTGTGCGTCGGGCCCGCCGGGGGACGGGACCGGCGCACACGATCGTCGCGATAAGCAGGTGACGACGGCGGATCCGCCGCGCCGACAGCGAATGCACCTCGCGTCGTCACCTTGCCCATCACGATTTCCGCCCTGCGAAACGGCTTGATCGCCTGATGAAACACCGCAGCACGTTCGCCTGTCGCTCCATGATGTTCCACCTCCGTAGGTCTGGCACCACCCAAGCACATGACGGTTACAGCACCGTTACGGCGGGCGACTACCAGGTGATTACACGCGTACCGAGGCGATTCAGCGGGCGCGGCGCTCAAGCGCGGCGTTTGAGCACTTCGAAACGGGCTCGGCCGACGCTGATCACCCCGTCGTCTGTCCGGCTCGACTCTGACGCAAGGAGTGCTTGTTCGCCGAAGCGCGCGCCGGGCCCCAGTATCGTCAGGGTGACGATGTCTCCGTTAGGGGTTGACGTGCGCATGTTCCGCCCTGACCGCACGGCAGTTCATCCGAGTCCCAGCGTGTCATCCGGGTCCACAGCGTCTATCCGAGTGTTGAGCGCCCGCACAGGTGGGCGCTCAACTCGGATGGCTCAAGGCGAAGCCCACCGGCGCCACCGGCACTACCGGCACAAACTGAACCGTGGCCGCCGTTCGCCGTTGGCGAAGCATGGCGAACGCCCCGGCCACCAGTGGAGTAGCCATCGACGTTCCCCTGTAATCGCGCTGCACCAGGGGCTACAGGGTGTTGGTGATGGCTCCGGTTTCGGCGCCTTGGACCAACTTGGCGTACTTGCCGAGCACGCCGCTGGTGTAGCGCGGGGCGATGGGCGCCCATGATGCCCGTCGCCTCGCGAGCACGCTCTCGTCCACAATCAGGTCGAGGGTCAGCGCGTGCACGTCGATACGGATCGTGTCGCCGTCGGCCACGAACGCGATCGGGCCGCCGTCGACGGCCTCCGGGGCCACGTGGCCGATGCAGAACCCCCACGTCCCCCCGCTAAAGCGGCCGTCGGTGATCAGCGCGCAGTCCGCCCCCCGGCCTGCGCCTTTTAGCGCACCGGTGATGGCCAGCATCTCGCGCATCCCCGGCCCGCCCTTCGGTCCTTCGTAGCGGATCACCAACACGGTGCCCGGCTCGATCGAGCCCGACAGGATGGCCGCCATCGCCCCGTCCTCGCCGTCGAAAACGCGGGCGATCCCCTCGAAGTCCATCTGCTCGCGCGACAGCCCGGCCACCTTCACGACCGCTCCTCGGGGAGCAAGCGAACCGGTGAGGATGACGATCCCGCCCTCGGCATGGAGCGGCTGATCGAGCGGGTACACGACCACACCGTCGGGGTCCGGCGGGTTGATCTCGGCCAGGTTCTCGGCCATCGTCTTGCCCGTCACCGTCATCACATCGCCGTGCATCAGCCCGGCATCGAGCAGGTGCTTCATCACCATCGGCACACCGCCCACGCGGTCGAGGTCGCTCATGTGGAACTTGCCACCCGGCTTCATGTCGGCGATGTGGGGCACCTTCGCGGCGATGCGATTGAAGTCGTCCAGCTCGAGCGCCACACCCGCCTCGTTGGCCAGCGCCAGCAGGTGCAGCACCGCGTTCGTGGAGCCGCCGAGGGCCGAGGTGACCGCGATCGCGTTTTCGAACGCCGGCTTGGTCATGATCTGGCGGGGCGTGATGCCAAGGCGGATCATGTTCACGACCGCTTCGCCAGCGCTGCGCGCGTCCACTTCGCGGCGACTGTCGATCGCCGGCGGCGAGGCAGTACCGGGCAGCGACATCCCGATCGCCTCAGCGATCGAGCTCATCGTGTTGGCGGTGAACATGCCGCCACACGCGCCCTCACCGGGGCATGCGTTGCGCTCGATCGCACCGAGCTCGTCTTCGGTGATCAAGCCCAGCGCGCATGCACCGATGGCTTCGAACACACTGGTGATGTCGAGGGACTGACCGTTGTGATGACCTGGCATGGTCGAGCCGTTGTAGACGAACACGCTGGCCACATTGAGCCGTGCCGCGGCCATCAGCATCGCCGGGATGCTCTTGTCGCAACCGGCCAGGCCGACAAAGCCATCGAAACGCTCAGCGTGGATGACGGTCTCGACCGAATCGCAGATCACCTCACGGCTCACCAACGAGGCACGCATACCCTCGTGGCCCATGCTGATCCCGTCGCTCACGGTGATCGTGCCGAACTCCATCGGGAACCCTCCGGCGGCACGCACTCCGGCCTTGGTGTGCTCGGCCAGCTTGCGCAACGTCATGTTGCACGGGGTCACCTCGTTCCACGCACTGGCAATGCCGATCTGCGGCTTCACCCAGTCGTCGTCGGTCATTCCGACAGCACGCAACATCGCCCGCGATGCGGCCTTCTGGATGCCGTCGGTCACGTCGCGGCTGCGCGGCTTGACGTCGACAGGAGTTGCGGTGGGTTCTTCAGAAACGGCGGCCATGGTCGTGCACGCTACCGCGGGCGCTGTGTGGCACCGGGGACGGAATTGGCGCATTGGTAGGGTGCCCCGATGCCCGACCCGATGGTGACCCCGAAGATGATCGAGGCCGCCAGGGACCGCATCTCGCCCTTCGTGCGGCGCACCCCGATCCTGTCCACGAGGGCCGGCGAACTCGGCCTCGATTACCCCGTGGTGCTGAAGCTGGAACTGTTGCAGCACACCGGTTCATTCAAGTGCCGTGGCGCGTTCAGCCGCATTCTCGCCGCCGGCGACAAGGTTCCCGAGGCGGGCGTCGTTGCTGCCTCTGGCGGCAACCACGGCGCCGCGGTCGCGTTTGCTGCACGGCGGCTCGGTATCCCGGCGGAGGTGTTTGTGCCGTCGTCGAGCCCATCGATGAAGCGCGACCGGATCACCTCGTTCGGTGCGAACGTGCATGTGATCGACGGTCTGTACGACGACGCCCAAGCTGCGGCCACAGCGCACCAGGCCACAACCGGGGCGCTGATGGTGCACCCGTTCGACCACCCCGAGGTGGTGGCCGGGCAAGGCACGATGGCCGCCGAACTCGACGACCAACTCGCCGGCGGGGGTGCTGGCCCGCCGTCTGGGTACGACACGCTGATCGTGGCCAGCGGCGGCGGCGGCTTCACCGCCGGCCAGGCCGCGTGGGTCGGCGACACCCGCAAGGTCGTCAGCGTCGAGCCGTTGACCAGCCGCTGTCTGCATGCCGCCCGCGAAGCCGGGATGCCGGTACCGGTCGACGTCAGCGGTCTGGCCGCCGACTCACTCGGTGCCCGCCAGATCGGAGCGGTGGCATGGTCGGTGGTCGAGCGTTACGTCGACGAAGCGGTGCTCGTCGCTGACGACGACATTCGTGCCGCCCAGCGGGTGCTGTGGGACGAGCTGCGCCTCGTGGCCGAGCCGGGCGGCGCAACCGCGCTCGCCGGGCTGCGCAGCGGTGCGTACGTGCCGACCCCCGGCGAGAGGGTGGTAGTGGTGGTGTGCGGCAGCAACTGCGATCCGGCCACCGTGACCGGCACGGCCTGAACCGGGCGGTCAGCGCCGCCGTCGACCAGTCGGAGAAGCTGGCGAACAACGCCCGCAGCGACGCTGCGTCGTGGACGTACGGCCGGTATCGCACCAGCGGACTCGGTCAGCGCGTCGCGCCGATCGGGGGCGATTCCAACGGGCCGAAGTCGACGTGATCAACCCGTCGACGGCGACGATCGAGCACAGCCAACACCCCGAACGTGACCGCCATCGCCACCCCGGAGCCGACTGTCACCGTGCGTAACGAGGTGAGGTCGGCGAGCGCCCCTTGGATCAGTGTGCCGGCCGGATACATGGTGCCGAGCACGAAGCTGTTCACGGCAAGCACCCGCCCGCGCATGTCGTCGGGGGCGTTGTGCTGGGCGATCCCGGCGAACGACGTGAACGCGTATCCGTAGGCCACCCCTACCAGCGTGAGCGCCGGCGCGGCGAGCACCAGCGACGGCGCAACGCCATACAGCGAAAGGGCCGCACACAGCGTCAGCGACGCGATCACCATCAACTTCCAGCTGCCCAACCAGTGGGTGACTGCACCGAGGGTGAACGCCGCCGTCACGGCACCGACGCCTTGCGCGGTGACGAGCACCGACGTCGCATCGGCGCCACCGTTGAGGACGTTCGTGGCCATCTGTGGGACGAACGCGATGAACGGCGAACCGAACAGGATCACCACGATCATCACCGTCAGCATCCGCCGCATCGCCGGGGTGGTACGGGCAAAGCGCACCCCGTCGGCGAGCGCGGTGAAGATCGGCCGACGCGTGCGCGGCCCCTGCGGCAGGCGGGCCAGCGACACGGCAAGGATCACTGCGAGGTAGCTGATTGCATTGCACCACAGGGCGAGCTGGATGCCGCCGATGGCGATCGCCAGAGCGGCGAACGCTGGCCCGACGATGCGGCCGAGGTTCCACTGCGCGTTCGACAACCCAATGGCAGCGACGAGGTGCTCGCGGGGGACGAGGTCGGGCAGCGAGGTCTGGAACGAGGGAAACCCGAAGCTGAACACCGCCCCCGCGGCGAAGCCGACGACAGCCAGCCCGAGCGCCGTGGCGTGCCCGCTGCCAACCCAGATCGCGAGGCCGGCGGCGATCACGGCGGAGATGCAGTTCGTGATGATCAGCACCCTCCGCCGCCGAAGCCGGTCGGCCATCGCCGAGCCGATCGGGCCGATGATCGCCAACGGCACGAAACCGGCAGCAGTGACGATCGCCGACCACGACGCCTTGCCGGTGGTCTCGGCCACGTAGTAACCGAGCGCCACGGTTTCCATCCAGGTACCGATGTTCGACACCAGCGCCCCGACCCACATCAACGAAAAATCCCGGGACTTGAACGGTGCCAGCGAGGCGGATGCCATCGCCACCGACCCTACCGGCGCAATCGTCGCACGGCCGCGTGCCAATCGACGACGAACGGCAGGACGAACGGCACGACAACCGGGGCCACCACCAGGATCAGAAGAACGTCTGGGAAAACGGTGCGCGACCGGTGACGAAGAACGCGTCGGCCCGGCGGACCACCTCGTCATTGCGAGCCGAGATCCGACCCGCGCCGACCAGCGTGCGCGCTGCGACACCCCCGAACATCAACGCCCCGAGCGACGGCTGATCGATCACCAGATCTGGGCGCGAACGCACTACCTTGCAAGCCGACTCGGTGCCGTCGGACTCGATTGCGTACCGGCGGCCGGCGACCTCGATCACCAACCGGTCGGCCGTGCCGTAGGCCCGCGCGCCGAAGCACACCGGGATGTCATGCACGTTCGCCCACACCCCGTCCTGCATCATCGTCGTGGACACTGCGCGCCGATTCGTGAGCAGCAACGGAAGCGGATCGTCGACGGCCAACATTCGGGTGGAGATGCTGGCGACAAGGTCGATCCCGATGACGGTTTGCCACAGATCGATGTGCGCCTGTGCCGACGCCGCAACCAGTTCCAGCAGTTCCAGTCGATGCCGGGGCGAGCCCGATGACCAGTCGTCGCCGATGCGGTACGCCGCGTACCCGTCGGCATGCGCAAGCGTGAACGCCGCGGTCATCGTGCCCTGCGGCTTGGCCCAGATGTCGGCGATGAACCGGTGCAGTTGCGCGCTACGCGACACTTCACCGGCACGCTGGCGGCGGGTTCGCTCCCAGAGCCGCTTGATGTGATCTACTGCGTCGTCGCCGTCTATGTAGGTGACAGCACCGCGGGCAGCGATCACGTCCGGCCGGAACGAAACGTCGCGACGTTCGATGACGACCCTGCGCATCGTGGTGGCGACGCCGTAGCCGAACCGCTCGTAGATCCCACCCTCGCTGGCGTACAGCATCGCCACCGGCTCGCCCCGTTCGTCGCCGTCACGATGGCATGCATCCATCAGTTGGGTGAGCACGCCCTGACGGCGGTGGGTTGCGGCGACCGAAATCCACGTCAGCGCGGTCATCGGCACGGTCGTGCCGCCCGGAATCGTCACGTCCATCGCCCACGATCCGGCGACGCCGACGATCCGTAAAGCGTCGACGGCAACGCGGAACCGGGCCAGATCGATGATCGGTCGCCGCAGGTCGATGTCACCCGGCTCCGGGGTGTAGCCGAAACCGCGCGCATCTGCCAAGAACAGCTCCTCCCAATGGCTCTCATCGGGCGTGCGGATCTCGATCGTCATGCCCAGCATCATCGCACCCGTTCGCGCGGGGAACCACGCCATTTGCCGCTCAGCATCCCGGCGGCACCGCCCGTTCGATACGGTCGGGCCATGATCCGACGCGTCGGGAAGAACCTTGCGTTGCTTTCGCCGGAGTCGGCTCCGGCGGCGAGCGCCGAGCTGGAACGCGACGGCTACACGGTGCTGCGCGGCGTACTCCCCAGCGACGAAATCGCCGCACTTGTCACGGAAGCCGAGCGCGTGTTCACCGAGGTCCCCTCCGAGCGGGGCCGCACAGACCGCGACGAGTTCCGCTACCAGATGCTCAACCGCAGCGCGCTCGCCCATCACGCGATCGGGCACCCGCGCATCCTCGAAGCGATCGAACCGCTGCTCGGCGACGACTGCCACGTGATCGCCAACACGCTGTGGCGGAACCCGCCCAAGTTCGCCGGTGGTCCTTGGCATTGCGATGCCGGCCCGCACATCCCCCGCCCCGCCGATGTTGCCTGGGACGACCGCATCCCGTATCCGGTGTTCGTGATCGGTGCGCACATCCTGCTGCGCGACTGCACGGTCGCCGACGGCCCGACCGCGATTGTGCCCGGAAGCAACCGGTCCGGTCGCCTGGCACCGATGGCCTCGCTGCGCGATCCCGACCTTACCTTCGACGGCCGGCCCCCGGCGTTGCTCGATGGTGCCGCAGGTGATGTGGCGATGTTCACCAGCGACGCCTGGCATCGCGGCACCGCGGCCGAATCCGGGGGCTCCGGGCGGCTGTTCATCCAGGCCCACTACGGCCGCCGCGACATTGCCCAGCGAATCCGCACGACCGCCGAGGTCAACCACCTCACCCCCGAATCCATCGAGTGGGCCGACACTCCTCGCCGCCGCGACCTGGCCGGCCTCCACGCCCCCTACTTCTACGACGGCTGACTTCCGCAACGGCTGACTTCCGCGACGGCTGATTCGAGGGCGCAGTAAGTTCGGGGCATGAGCAGCTTTCGTCCTGAACGCGTCGTTGCCGATCTCCGCACCCTTGCCGAGCACACGGGCGGACCGGATGGGAGCCGTCGATTGTGCTGGACCCCGGATTGGCTGGCTGCCAGGGCGCTGCTGCGCGAGTCGCTGACCACCCTTCCGGTCGACGTGGACGAAGACGCGGCCGGCAACCTGTGGGCGGTGCTGCCCGGCGAGCGTCCTGAGATGCTGGTCGTCGGCTCGCACCTCGACAGCGTGCCCAAGGGCGGCTGGCTCGACGGTGCGCTCGGGGTGATGTCGGGGCTCGAGTTGCTGCGCGCACTGGCAATCGAGGGCACGCCACCGGTCACCGTTGCGCTGGTCGACTGGGCCGACGAGGAGGGTGCCCGCTTCAGCCGCAGCCTGTTCGGTTCGGCGGCGTGCATGGGCACCCTCGATATCGAGGTGCTGCGCGGCTTGGCCGACAAGGACGGCGGCAAACTTCCCGAGGTCCTTGCCTCCCACGGCGTCGACATCGACAACCTCGACGGTGCCCGCACCCGCATGGCCGACGTGAAGGCGTACGTGGAGGTGCACATCGAGCAGGGCCCGATCCTGGAAGACATGGGCCTCGGCATCTGCACCGTCACCGGAACCAAAGGGATCGAGCGCGAGCGGCTGATCTTCCGCGGTCAGGCAGCCCACGCCGGAACGATGCCGATGGCGATGCGCCGCGACAGCTTCCGTGCCGCGGCCCGGTTCGCACTCGCGATCGCCGAGATCGGCGAGCGGCACGAGGGTGTCACCACCGTCGGCCACGCAGCGTGCTGGCCGGGTGTCGTCACCGCTGTTGCCGGTGAGACCCGGATCACGATGGACATGCGTCACATCTCGGCGGCGTCGTTGCAGTCGATGTTCGACGAGGCACACACCGCCGCAACCGCAGCGGCCGAGGCCGAGGGCTGCACCGTGGAGTGGGAGCACATCTTCCGCATCCCGCCGATGCCGTTCCATCCGGCACTTCTCGACGCGGCCCGGCAGGCAGTACGCGAGGTCGAGGGCCACGACGTCGAACTGCCGAGCGGCGCCCTGCACGATGCCAGCGAGATGGCCCGGGAGATCCCGACCGTGATGATCTTCTCGTCGTCGATCGCCGGGCTGAGCCACACCAAAGAAGAAGACACCCCCGAACACCACCTGCACATGGCCGCCGACGCCTTCGACCGGACCTGCCGCAGCGCCATCGACCTCATCACTTCCGGCCGTCTCTGACCCCGCCAATCCGAGCGCACGAGCGGTTGGTCGAAATCTCCAGCGGGTCAGGGCTGGGCTGCGCGGCGTTGGTTGAGCACTGCGGTGACCACCTTGCCGTCGGCTTTGCCGCCGGTGGCTTTCATCACGGCTCCCACGAGGGCACCCATCGCCTTGCCTTCACCAGCGCAGAACTTGACCCACGCCTCGGGATCGGCGGCGATGGCTTGATCGACGACCGACTCGAGCGCGGAGTTGTCCATCGCCTCGAAGCCCTTCGCCGCAGCGATCGCGGCGGCATCGCCACCACCGGCGGCGACGATCTCGGCCAGCACGGCCTTGGCCTGCGTGGCGGTGAGCTTGCCGTCGACTTCCAGCGTGGTCAGCAGCGCCAGGTCCTGCGCCGGAACCGTCGGCGACGGCCCCTGTTCGGCGTACGCCTCTTTCACATGGACCAGCGCTCTGCCGATGTCGCCGCCGAGGTGGCCGACGGCGAGCACGTAGGCGTCCTGACCACGGTCGATGGCCGCCATCACGGCCTCGCTATAAGCGGGTGAACCGGACGCCTCGCTGAGCCGAGCCCGCCGTGCGGCCGGCAGCATCGGCAGCGCATCGCGCACCGCTTGAATCCACTCGGCCGAGGGAACGATCGGCACCAGGTCGGGCTCGAGAAAGTATCGGTAGTCGTCGGCGTCTTCCTTCGTACGCAAGGTGTGCGTGCGCCCATCGGTCTCGTCCCAGTGGCGTGTTTCCTGGCGAACAATGCCACCACTGGCCAGCAGATCGACCTGGCGGCGGGCCTCGTAGTCGATCGCCCTGCCAAGCGAGCGGACGCTGTTGACGTTTTTGATCTCGCAGCGCGTGCCCAACGGGGTACCGGGCTGATGCACGCTGACGTTCGCGTCGCAGCGCATGCTGCCCTCCTCCATCTTCGCGTCGCTCGCCCCGATGGCAACGAGGATGGCGCGCAGTTCGTTGACGTACTGGCGGGCCTCGTCGGCGGTGCGCAGGTCGGGGCGCGAGACGATCTCCACCAACGGCACGCCGGCCCGGTTGAAATCGATCAACGAGTGGTCGCTGCCGTGGATTCGCCCACCCGATCCGCCGACGTGAGTGCTCTTGCCGGTGTCTTCTTCGAGGTGCGCCCGCTCGATCCCGATCCGCTTGCCGCCCGGGAGGTCGAGGTGCCCGTCGATGTTGATCGGCTGGTCGTATTGACTGATCTGATACGCCTTGGGCATGTCCGGGTAGAAGTAGTTCTTGCGGTGGAACGTGCTCGGCTGGATGGTGCAATCGAGCGCCGCCCCAATGCGCATCGCCAGCTCGACAGCATGGCGGTTGAGTACGGGCAATGCGCCGGGCAGACCGAGGGTGACCGGATCGATGTTGGTGTTGGGGTCGTCACCGAACCGGTTGGCGCTGGCGCTGAACAACTTGGTCGCGGTATCGAGCTCGACATGCACTTCGAGGCCGACCACGAGCTGGTAGCCGTACTCGAGTACCTGCTCGGCCCGAGGATCAACGCGCGCGCCGGCGCTCACGAGGCGCTCCCATGCAGCGCAACCGCCGATGTCACTGCAGGTGCACAGCGTTCAAGTGCGGCGCCGACGCGGAACATCGTCGCCTCATCAAGCGTGCCGGCCAGAACCTGCACCCCAACCGGCAAGCCGTCGGCGCCGGTGCCGAAGGGCACGCTCATACCGGGGTGGCCGGCCAGGTTGGACGGGATCGTGTAGACGTCGCACAGGTACATCGCCAGCGGGTTGTCGCCCTTCGATCCGAACGGGAACGCAACGCTGGCCGAGGTCGGCGTGAGGAGCACGTCGGCATCTTGGTAGGCGCGGGCGAAGTCGTCGTGGATCAGCTTGCGTACCTTCAACGCCCGACCGTAGTAGGCGTCGTAGTAGCCGGCGCTCAGCGCATACGTGCCGAGCATGATCCGCCGTTTCACCTCGTCACCGAAACCGGCCGCGCGGGTGGCGCTGTACATCGTGTTGGTGTCGAGCGCATCGACGCGCAGCCCGAAACGCACCCCATCGAAACGGGCGAGGTTGCTGCTCGCCTCGGCCGGGGCGATGAGGTAGTACGCCGTGAGCCCGTATGAAAACGCCGGCACCTGCACATCGATGATCCTCGCTCCGGCCTCGCGCAGCGCATCGAACGCGGCCTCGAGCCGTTCGGTCACGTCGGGATCGGCACCCGCCGGCAGGTCGGTGATGCGGCCGATGCGGAGGCCTTTCACGCCCCGGTCAAGCACCCCCGTGAGTGGGGCGTGGGCAACGGGGATGGAGGTGGAATCCATCGGGTCGTGGCCGCCGATCACGTCGAGCAGCAGCGCGCTGTCGTGGACGGTAGTAGTGAACGGCCCGATCTGGTCGAGCGAACTGGCGAACGCGATCAGCCCGTAGCGGCTGACGTAGCCATACGTGGGCTTGGCACCGACCACGCCGCACAGCGCGGCCGGTTGACGGATCGAGCCGCCGGTATCACTGCCGATGCCGACCGGGGCGAACCCGGCCGCAACCGCCGCGGCGCTCCCACCGCTGGAACCGCCTGGCACACGAGACGTGTCGTGTGGGTTGCGGGTGGGGCCGAACGCGCTGTTCTCAGTACTCGAGCCCATCGCGAACTCGTCGAGGTTGGTCTTGCCGATGGCGATCGCCCCGGCCGCTGCGAGCTTGGTGACGACCGTGGCGTCATACGGCGGCTTCCACCCGTCGAGGATCTTCGACGAGCACGTGGTCGGGATGCCCCGGGTGCACATGTTGTCCTTCAGCGCAATCGGCACTCCGGCCAGCGGGCCCGGGTCGCCTCCTGCGGCAACCATCGCATCCACGGCCGCAGCACCGGCACGGGCCCGGTCGGCGAGCACGACATTGAAGGCGTGGATCTCGCCCTCGCGGTCGGCGATGCGGGCCAGGTGGGCCTCGACCACATCGACAGCTTTCAACGACCCCGAACGAACACCGGCGGCGATCGCTGCAGCAGAAGTGGGGACCGCTGTCACGAATCGAGCCCGATGATCGGCGGAACCCAGAACCGGCCGTCTTCCGAGCGTGGCGCCGCGGCGAGCACCTCGTCATGGTCGAGCCCGATCACCACCATGTCGTCGCGGAACACGTTGTGCAACGGGTACGGCTGGGTCATCGGCACCACGGCATCGAGGTCGAGTGCATCCATGTCGGCGAAGTGCTCGAGCATCCCGTCGAGCTGCGCTGTCGTGCGCACGATCTCGTCGGGCGTGAGGTCGAGACGGGCCAGCTTGGCCACCTTGACGACATCGGCGGCAGTGATCCGGTCAGACACCCACGTGATGCTACGGGTTCCCCCGCAGGGTGCGGCCAGGACACCCCCAACCCGGGGATCCCGTCGCAGTCACCCGGCACCCGCTGATTGCAGCCACTCAAGCCGCCGGGGCCGGCGCATCCTGTGCGGGGACGTCGAACAGCGTGGCCATGCGCTCGCCGAGGTGGTGGCCGAGGGCGACAAGTTGGATGTGTTCGGCTTCGGTGAGGAACTGGTCGATGGTGCTGTAGTCGGGGAATCGGTCCTCGATCGCGCCGTACTGCAACAGCGCCGCAACGGCCACCTCCGACAACTGCGATTTGCCGTAGACCAGCACGGCTGGCCGAGCGTCCGGGATGGCATCCGGGTACCTGATCGTGCCGACGACCACCGAGTCGAGCGGCATCCCTCGACCTCGCCGCAGCCTGGTGAGGTCGATGTCGATGTCGATGCCGAGCTCGACGATGGCCAGTTCGATCGCCTCGTGCAACGTCTGGAACGAGTCGGGCCGGTCGCCACTGGCGTCGACGCAGAACACCACGTCGGGCCGCTCGCGGAGCAACTCGACCAACCCGAGGTTCTCCCGGTGGCCCCCATCGGCCACGTACACGAATGCGTCACGGTCGGGCCGGTACCGGCCGAACAGTTCTTTCGCGAGATAGCCGAGGTGCACCCGCGGTGCCGAGGAGCGGTCGGCAAACCAGTGGGCGAAGCGCGGGTTCGGCACCCACGACCCGAGCCGCAGGTTCAGCGCGACGAGCAGCGCGTTTGTTGTCCCGAGCGCCTGACGTCCCATTGCCGAGGCGAACGCAGCGCCGCTGAGCGCCATCGACCGGGTGACCAGCCAGCCCCGCGGGTACCCCTCCCACCACGACCCGGTCGGGTACTGCGATGTGGGGACCGACGCGCTGGTGGTGTCGACCCGGTCGTGCATCGTGACGGCCGAGGACCGGAACGTGAACCCGTACGCGGGCAGGCCGCAGAACGTGTCGGCGGAGGCGTGTGCCGTTGCGGCCACGATCAGCTCCGGGCCGGAGGCCTGCGCGTACGCGGGCCACAGCGGTTCATCGGCGTAGTCCAGTGGGAGCAGCGGTGCGGTATCGCCATCGGCGAGCGTGAACGTGGCGGCGAGTCGCTTGCGGTACACCCCGCCAAGCGTGAGCCGGTGCGAGGCGACCGAATCGGTGAACAGCAACCACGCCAGCGCCACCGGCCACACCGCCAACCTGGCATCTCCGAACGGCAGCGGCCACGACCGCCAGACGCCGTCGTAATCCCATGCGAAGGTGTCGGCCACCTTGCCCGCGAAAAGCACCAGCACGGCTGCGAGCAGCACGCCGCCGAGGCGCATCCACCGCCGTTTCAGCTGCCCCACGATCACCCCGGTCAACGCGCCGATCAGTCCGATCGCCGACAAAGCACCGAGGATGCCAGCGCCACCGTCGGCCTCGCCGGTGTCGACCTTGCCGCGGGCGAACACCAACTCGCCGAGCACGGTGCGGCCGTACACCACACCGGCGGGCACGCCAACCAACAGCACCAGCAGAACAACCCCCGCGCTCGCACCGGCTACTGCGACCGGCATCAGCTTCGCCCGCCGGCCGGCGTCGTTGGTACTTAACGCCGCCAGCACCAACATGCCGGCGACGACCAACAGCGCCATACCGGGAAGCACCAGCCTCAGCGGAACAAGATCGCGTAGTCCCAATACGTCCGTGGCCGACCCGGCGACGAACGGGAAATCCGAATGCAGTGCGGTGGAACCGACCGCGTGCCCAGCGACGAAGCCCGCCAGGTACACCGCCGACATGATTGCGCCGACCACGATGATGGTTCGGGTCAACAGCCCGGCGATCCCACCGACGAGCGACAGGCGTCCGTTGTCTAGGAACCGGCGTCGGGCGCGCACCGTGGCAGCCCACGGATGCCCAGCATCGAAAAGCCCGTCACGCGCCGCGCCCGGCAGTGGGCCGACGGCCCCGCCGGGCCGACGACTGACCCTCCATCCGGCGGCGGCAAACGCGCCTCCCGACACCGCCACCAGCCAGCGCGACCTGGCAAACAACGACGGCCCATCGGCACGCCCCTCGTCGAGCCGCTCAAGTGCGCCGATCGCCACGCTCGCGGCACGGATCCCACCACCCGACACGCAGATCCCGATCGACCTTCCACCGTCGCCGGATGGCGCAACACCCGTTGTGTCACCGGCGGTGGCTTGCGCCACGGGCACGGGATGGCTGCCGGCGCCTCGGTCAAGCAGACCAGCAAGGCGCAGCATCACCGGGCGCACGACCGGCGCGAGGAGCGGGCCGATCACGAGTCCGACGACCCCGACGAGCGCGACCAGGTACAGCGCCCACTTCGCCCAGGCGATGGCGGCCACAGTGAGCGTCAGCGCGGCCGGGGGCGAAGTCTTGCCGGCGAGGAACAGCGACAGCACGTTCTCGACGATGTCTGCCTCTCCGGCGGCGAGCGCGACGAGCGGCATGTGCACCCAGATCCCGAACTCCCGCCGCCGCTCCGGGGCCCACCGCCGTACACCCGCCCGTAACAGTGCCGGCACGATCAGCAGCCACGACAACACGAACACGTTGTCGATCCACAGCGAGCCGCGGGCGTCCGAGCGGCCGGCCCGCACGACGACGGCGGCGAAACGGCCAGGGCTGCCGGCCGTGCTGAGGTCGAAGTGAAACGATTCAAACGGTGCGCTGACGACGACCATCGCGAACAGCGCGGCGGGCACGAGCACGAGCAACCCCCACGCGCGGTGACGCACCCTGTTCCTCCCCATCGACCTCGACGAGCACCCTAGCCGCCCTTGCCTCCACGATCTGGGCCGAATTCGTTTCGGAAACCGGGACGAAATCGGCCCAGATCTTTTGGTTAGCGGGCGTGGAGGTGGAGGAGGATGGCGGATTCGGGGTTCATGATCGGGATCTGGATGCCGTGGGCAGCGAGCTGGCGGCCGGTGAGCGCGATACCGGCACTCGTCCAGGCGGGCTGCCGGCGGGCGGGCACCCGGCCGGCGTGCGGCAGATCGATCGACTCGACCACGTACGTGGAATCGGGATCGAGCCCGGGCAGGCGCAGCGGAGGAGGGGTGAGGCTCATCGCCGTGCGCAACTGGGCCACCGCAATCAGCGCCTCGCTGCGGTCGGTTGCGTACACGCCCCACGCCAGCGACGCCGGAGTATCAGGTTCGCCGATGCCGTTGGCGACCGGATCGAAACGCACCGCATCACCCGAGTGCAGCAGCGGCCGGAACCGCCGGTGCAGCGCGATCACCGAGGCGAGGTCGGCGCGTTCGACATCGGTGAGCGCGACCACGTTCCACTCCACACCGAGATGGCCGAACAGTGCGGTCGCGGCACGGAACGCCAACGACTGCGTACGCCCCGTGGTGTGCGATCGCGGCGGGCCGATGTGCGCGCCCATGAGCTCGGGCGGGATCAACATCGACGCACCGCGCTGAATGGTCTGGCGTTCCAGCGCGTCGTTGCAGTCGCTGGTCCACACCCGGCTGGTGCGTTGCAGGATTCCGTGATCGATACGGCCCCCACCACTCGCGCAGCTCTCGATCTCGACACCGGGATGACGTCGGTGCAACTCGTCGAGCAACCGGTACAGCGCTACCGTTTGCGCATGCGTCCCCGCTGCTCCACGGGCACCGCTGCCCTGCACGTGATCCCGGTTCATGTCCCATTTCACATACGAGATGTCGTGGTCGCCCAACAACGCGTCGAGGTGATCGAGGATGTACACGTACGCGTCGGGATGGCCGATGTCGAGCACGAGCTGCTGGCGGCCTTCAACCGGCGGGTACCCGTCGGTGGTCAGCGCCCACTCGGGATGGGCCCGGTACAGGTCGCTGTCGGCGCTGACCATCTCCGGCTCGACCCAGATGCCGAACTCCATGCCGAGCGACGTGACGTGGTCGATCAGCGGGGCCAGCCCGTTCGGGTACATCTCCGACGACACCCACCAGTCGCCAAGCCCACGACGGTCGTCGCGGCGCGAACCGAACCACCCGTCGTCGAGCACGTACCGCTCGATTCCGAGCGACGCAGCGACCGTTGCCATCTCTTGCAACCGGGCAGTGTCGTGATCGAAGTACACCGCCTCCCAGGTGTTGATCAGCACCGGTCGCGGCGTGACCGGATGTGCGGGGGCGGCGCGTAGCGAGCGGTGAAACCCCCACGTCGCCGGGGTGAGCCCATCGACGGAGTGGACGGCGATCAAATCGGGGGTGCGGTAGCTCTCGCCCGGGCGCAACACGACCTCGCCCGGATGAAGCAGTTCGCCGAGTTGCAAGTAGCGGCGCCCGTCGGCCATGCACTCGGCCAGCAGCGAATGGTTACCGCTCCAGGCGAGATGCGCGCCCCACACCTCGCCGCGCCACTCGCCGAATCCGGGCTCGCCGGCGAACGCGAGCGACACGTGCTCGTGCGAGGTGCGGCCGCGGCGATTCTCGATCGACACCGAGCCCTCGTCCCAGCGCCGCCGGTGCGGATGGAGCTCGCGGGTCCACCGCCCGGTGAAGGTGAGCAACTCGGCCGCGTGGACGGGCACCGGCAGGGTGATCGTCAACTGGTCGAGGAGGTAGAACCCGTCGCCGGTGTTGGTCAGCTCACAGCCAACCGTGAGCACGTCACCGAGCGTGATCGTGGTGTCGAGCCGAAGGCCGGCCACCTCGTCGACCGCCGACACGACAACACCGGCCGCACCGGCCAGCACCGGCACCGTGCCGGCGGACTGGAACCGGGGCGACCATGCCGACCCGCCGCGGCGGTGCCCGGCAAGGCCCGGCCTGCCCTGCCAACCGCTGCCGTGTTCGGGCACAACCGACGCAGACGCAACGACATCGAGCATGCCCTGGCTGACCGGTCGCTCCAGCGCGGCGAGCACCAACGCAGGGTCGACATCACCGAGTGGCGCGCCCCAGTACACGATCACGGGCACACCGCTGGAGTCGTCGAGCACCACATCGGTGCCCGTGCCGTCGCCGGAGCCACGGAGATGGATCATGGTCTACCCCTTGTTGGCCCCCAACGTGAGGCCGCTGATGAACTGCTTCTGCAGTGCAAGGTAGACGGCCAACGTCGGGAGGGCGATCATCATCGATGCCGCGGCAATCAGGTTGTAGTCATTGGAGTACTGCCCGTTGAGCACCAGGATCGAGGACGTGATCGGTCGTTCGGCGCCCTGGGTGAGCATCACCGAACCCCAGAAGAAGTCGTTGTACAACCAGGTGAACTCGAGCGTGCCGAGCGCGGCGAACGCAGGCCGACACAACGGCAGGATGATCTGGAAGTACTGCCGTGGCACGCTCGCGCCGTCGACCATCGCTGCCTCGCCGAGCTCTTTGGGGATCGTCTTCATGTAGTTCGACAGCACGAACGTGCAGAACCCGGTCTGGAACGCGACGTGGATGAGGATCACCCCGACCTTGGTGCCGACCAGGTTTCCGGTGTTGGTATCGCTCAAGATGTCGGGCCACGGCATCTTCTTGAACATCTGGAACACCGGCTGGAAGATGACCTGTTGGGGCATCAGGTTGCCGGCGGTGAACAGGATCAGGAACGACAGGTTGAACCGCCACGAGAACCGGGTGCAGGCAAACGCGACCATGCTCGACAGCGTGAGGATCAGCACCAACGACGGGATGACGATAAACAACGTCTTACCGAAGTGGCTCCAGATCTCGCCCACCCTCCACGCATCGCGATAGTTGTCGAGGGTGATCGTCTCGGGCAGCGAGAACACGCCATTGACGTTGGTGTCGGCTTCGAAGTAGCGGAACGATGCGTAGAACGCAGTGACCATCGGGATCAACCACACCACGGCGACAAGAATCAGAAACGCTTGCAAGGCAAGACGCGGGCCACGGCGGATACCGACGATCACCCCGTCGCGTCCGGCCGTGGCCATCGGCCGATCGTCGACGCTTGGCGCAGACTCGGGAGCGACAACAGCGGTCACCGTTTCTCCTCCTTGAAGTTGTTGACGACGTACCAAATGATGAACCCGATGCACAGCACGAACAGCACCATGCCGTAAGCCGAGCCGATCCCGACCCGGCCGCCACCTTCGCCGGTGAGGCTGTTGGTGACGACTGTTCCCATCACCTCGGTGCCACGTGGTTCGCTGAGTGCGGCGACGATGTCATACGCCCGCAGCGATTCGATCACGGTGATCACTGCGACCACCACGTTGATCGGCTTCAACGCCGGGAAGATCACGCGCCTGAAGATCTGCCACTCGTTGCAGCCGTCAATCGCGGCCGCTTCGCGCAGCGACGGGTCGAAGCTCTTCAACCCAGCGAGGTAGAGCACCATGATGTAGCCAATGTGGCGCCAGGCCATGGCCAGCAGCAGTGCGGCGAAGTTGCGTGACAACCCGAGCGAGAAATCAAGCCCTGGCAGATCGATCTCGAAGATCTTCGTCTGGTCGCCGATGAAGTCGATCGGGCCGCCCGGCCACACCATGTTCAAAAGCCCCGCATCGCGCGAGAACATCACGCTCTTCCAGATGAAACCGACCACGGCAACCGACAGCACAACGGGGAAGTAGTACGTGCTCTGGTAGAAGCGCGTGCCACGAACGCTCTTGTCGAGCAGGTACGCGAACAGCACCCCAACCGCCGAGCACACGAACAACCACACCACCAGCACCAAGTTGTTGAACAGTGCCGGGAACAACACGTTGTCGAAGATCGTGAAGATCTGCCAGTAGTTGCGGAACCCGACGAAACGGGCGTCGCTCACCGGTTCCAGGTTGTCCCACTCGGCGAACGACAAGATCGCAGTGAGGATCGCCGGGATCCACACCAACACGATGTGCAACGCGGATGGCACACCGACCATCAGCCCGAGCACCATCTTGTCGGCGCGGCTCAGTTGTGAAAAGCGCCGACGGCGCCCCCGAGGGGGCGCCGTCGTTGGTGCTTCAGGGGAAGCCCTATCCGGTGACACTGCACTGTCGATTGACATGGTGACAGTCTGTCACTCGAAGGTGTAGGTGGCCTTCTGCTCCTCGATCGTCGCCAAGATGGTGTCGATGTCGCCGGGAGCAGCGAGGAAGTCGGAAATGCCCTTGCCGACTACATTCGAGGCGAAGTCGGGGTCGGTGTCACGGTCGAGGAACTGGGCGATGTACTTCGCCGCGCCGACGAGCTCGGCCGACTTCTTCTGCAACGCGTTGTAGCCGCTGGTGTTGGCCTTGGCGTTGGCCGCGACCACCGACGGGTCGACGGCAATGTAGGCGTCGATCGCTGCAGCCTGACCGAGTGCGCCGAGCAGTTCCTTGGCACCGGCTTCGTTCTTCGGGGCGGCAGCCATCATGAATCCGTCGATCGGGGCCTCGACCGCATCCTGCGCATGCGCGGGGTCGATCTCGGGGAAGGCGAAGAAATCGATGTCGTCGATGATCGCCTGCGCCTCGGGATCGGCTTCCGGGTCGAAGTTGCTGGTGACGAACGTGCCCAACAGGTACATACCGGTTTCCTTGTTACCGAGGGCCGTCGCGCCGTCTTGCCATTCACGGCCGTTGGCATCGGGCTGGTAGTAGTCGAGGATGGTGGCCCAGTTGGTGAAGATCTGCTTCACCTTCGGGTCGGTCCAGCTCTCATTGCCGCCCATCAGCGACACATGGAAGTCGTAGCCATTGGTGCGCAGGTTGATCATGTCGAACATGCCCATCTGCGGCCAGCCGCCACCGTTGGCCGCAGAGAACGGGATCAGACCGTCGGCGACCATCTTGTCGCAGAGAGCAATGAGCTCGTCCCAGGTGACCGGGATCTCATAGCCCTTTTCTTCGAACAGGCTCTTGCGGTAGTGGATCGCCCATGGGTAGAAGTACATCGGGACGAAGTACTGCTTGCCGTCGAGGCCCGACGAAGCGCTCTTGAAGCCCTCGCTCATGTCGGGCAGGCCCTCCCACACATCGCTGATGTCACCGACGACGCCCTTGCTGGCGAAGGCGCGCAAGCGGTAGCCGGCGAACCAGCACATCACATCGTCGGGCTGCTGGATGTAGGTGTTGAAGTTCTCCTGGTACGGGTTGTGCTCGATGGTGTTGATGGCGACGTCCAACCCCGTTGCGGCGATTGCCGCAGCCATGCCGGCCTTGGGCTTTTCGTCGGAGTAGTTCGAGCCGAACGTCACTGCGTCGCCGGTCGGTGCGTCGGTGCCGGCTGGTGCATCCGTGCCTGCCGGTGCATCCGTGCCTGCCGGTGCATCCGTGCCTGCCGGTGCATCGGTGCCTGCCGGTGCCGGCGTGGCTTCCTCGTCACTACCGCACGCGGCGAGCGCGGTGACACCGGCGATGCCTGCCGCACCAGCCAACAGGCTTCGGCGCGACAAGATCGAGAAGCCGACCGCGGACGGGCTCGGCGATGATTCGTAGTGGTTGGACACTGCTCCCCCTCAATTGGAAAATGTGAACCTGGACCGTCGAACTACCGGTGCGGGCTCACGAAATGTGCCACGGTTGCGCCGCCATGTCAAGGCCATCTGTTCGATTTTCCCACACACGTTTCCAAACATCCGCCCTGGACTGCACCGTTCGAACATCGATCGTGTGCGAATCATCATTCTGATGTTGACTTTCTCACCACAATCGGCCACGATTCGCAGCGGGCTTTCCCAGCCGTCGGAGCCATCGACCTTCTGGTGCACCACACAACGACCGCCATGGAGGTGACCGCGTGACCACGGACAACACAGCATTCGACGGAGCGTTGGACGCCGGCAGTGCCAAGGCGTTCGCCCGGCAGCGCCACGAAGTCATTGCCGCCGAGGTACGTCGGCGAGGCTCCGTGCGAGTCAGCGATCTCGCTGCGCTGCTGGGCGTGAGCGACATGACGGTGCGCCGGGATCTCGACCTGCTCGAGGATGCAGGCGTGCTCGACAAAGTGCACGGCGGTGCCACATTGCGGGATGAGCACAGCGCCGAGGAGCCCGGGTTCCAAGCCAAATCGCAGCGCAACATGGCCGAAAAGCACGCGATCGCGATGGCCGCGGCGGCCGGGGTGCGCGCCGGCAGTGCGATCGGAATCACGGCCGGGACTACCACCTGGCAACTCGCGTATCACCTTGTCGACATCGACGAGCTCACCGTCGTGACCAACTCGGTGCAGGTGGCCGATGTGTTGCACCAGCATCATCGAGACGATCGGGTCGTGGTGCTGACCGGCGGAACGCGCACACCCTCGGATGCGCTCGTCGGCCCCGTTGCCGTCGCCACGTTGGCCACGTTGCACCTCGACACGGTGTTCATGGGGGTGCACGGCATCAGTGAACGGGCCGGGTTCACCACGCCAAACCTGATGGAGGCCGACACCAACCGGGCGTTCATCGAAGCGACCGACCTGCTGGTCGTGATGGCCGACCACACCAAGTGGAACGTCACCGGCCTCAGCACCATCGCCCCCCTGCGCCGGGCGGGCCAGTTGATCACCGACGCAGGCCTTCCCGCTGCAGCCCGCGCAGCGCTCGAAGGACAGGTCGCCCGATTGGTCATCACTGATCCACAGTTCGCCGGGCCGACCACGGCCTATCCTGCGTCAGCCGAGGGGGCCGTGACCGATCAACTCGGTACCACGCACAACGGTTCCCCGAACGCCACCTCCCAACACCCAGCCCCGGCGAACGCGACGCCGCTCGGCACGAACCGAAAGCGGGCCTGATGTCCACCGTCACCTTCACTGGCGCCAGTCGCTTCTATCCCAACAGTCCGCGACCGGCTGTGGACCGACTCGATCTCACCATCGCCGACGGTGAGTTCCTGGTACTGGTCGGGCCGTCGGGCTGCGGCAAGAGCACAACCTTGCGGATGCTCGCCGGCCTCGAACCAATCGACGGCGGCAGCGTGCACATCGGCGATACCGACGTCACGTTCCTGCCACCTCGCGAACGCGACATCGCGATGGTGTTCCAGGACTACGCGCTGTACCCGCAAATGACGGTGCGCGGCAACATGGGCTTCGGCCTGAAAATGCGCAAGTATGCGCGAGAAGAAGTCGCCCGGCGGGTCAGCGAAGCT